>NVWS02000096.1 GCA_002746295.2 Zetaproteobacteria bacterium | reverse complement strand
TGAACACCTTTTGCACTTGTACCTGCTTTTTTAATCTTAGTGTTATTACAGTTCGGGCAATGGATAATTTGATAGCATGTCATGCCAAGAATTATGCATGAAAATTCAGATTTAACCCACTACCGATAAGTTGGTGAAATTTGAGGAAGACGCGCGAGTTATTCTTAGAAATAGGTTGCAGTATAGTTAGAGATTTGTGACCAGCAAATCTGAAAAACGATCAAATAAATAATCCGCATCATGAGGACCAGGGCTGGCTTCTGGATGGTACTGTACGGAGAAAACAGCCTTGTTTTTGACCTTTAAACCTTCCACAGTGCCATCAAACAAAGAACGATGGGTGATTTCAACATTGTCAGGAATCATATCATCGGCAACGGCAAAACCATGGTTTTGACTGGTGATTTCAATCTTACCAGTGGTTTCATCTTTGACAGGGTGGTTGCCACCACGGTGTCCAAATTTCAACTTGAATGTTTTAAGCCCCAAAGCTTGGGATAACAATTGATGCCCCATGCAAATGCCAAAAATGGGTGTGTCACTATCAAGTAGTTCACGAATAGTTTCCACTGCATAGCCCACAGCCGATGGATCACCCGGGCCATTGGATAGAAAAATGCCATCAGGATTCATAGCTAAAATAGCTTGTGCAGATGTTTGGGCTGGGACAACCGATACTTTTAAGCCGCGATCAGCAAGTTTTCTAAAAATGTTACGTTTGCAACCAAAATCCAATGCTACAATGTGTTTGTTTAAGCGAGGCATATTGTGTTCAGTTTCATCAAGAAGGTAACTGCCTTGCTCCCATGTGTAAGGTTCATTGCAACTGACCTGTCCGACCAAATCAACGCCTTCCAAGCCAGACCAAGCCTTAGCTTTGGCAATAGCTTCTTTTTCGGACATGCTATCGGATGCAATCACGCCATTCTGTGCGCCATGATCGCGCAAATGACGCACCAAAGCACGGGTATCAATATCGGCAATACCCACAATATTTTGATGTTCAAGCCATGTTTCCAAGCTTTCAGTTGCGCGGTAATTGGATGTTTTTCGAGATGGTGCGCGGACAACCAAGCCCCGCAAGGCAATTTTTTCAGATTCCATATCATCTGCATTGATACCCACATTACCGATGTGCGGGTAAGTAAATGTCATGATTTGGTCGGTGTAAGAAGGATCGGTTAGAATTTCTTGATAACCTGTGAGTGATGTATTGAAACAAACTTCACCCACGGTGTTTCCGTGTTTTCCTAAAGCAATACCATGAAAAATACGCCCGTCTGCCAATGCTAAAATTGCTTGTTTTTCGCCCATGTCAAACCACCTCGATGAAAGAGTCGGCGCAGGGTATGAAAAACACTAGCAAAAGTCGAACATGTAAAAAACGTTAGCGATAAGCTTCGGTTGTTGCTTGGAAGGGACATGATACTGTTCGCCAATATTGCTTGAGTTGGAGGGGACATGTCGGATAAAGATAAAGCGTTAAGCACGGCATTGGCACAAATTGAACGTCAATTTGGTAAAGGCACCATCATGCGGATGGGTGACCAAGCGCGCGTTGCTATTGATGTGATTCCTTCTGGTTCATTGGCTTTGGATGCGGCACTGGGTATTGCAGGCTATCCTCGCGGTCGCATTGTTGAAATTTATGGTCCTGAATCTTCGGGTAAAACCACTTTGGCATTGCATGCGATTGCTGAAGCGCAGAAATTGGGCGGCAAAGCGGCATTTGTGGATGCTGAACATGCGCTTGACCCAACTTATGCCGAAAAATTGGGTGTGAATGTGGATGATTTATTTCTTTCACAACCTGATTGTGGTGAACAAGCTTTGGAAGTGGTGGATATGCTGACCCGTTCGGGTGCATTGGATATTATTGTGGTGGATTCTGTGGCTGCTTTAACACCAAAAGCCGAGCTTGAAGGCGATATGGGTGATTCACACATGGGCTTGCAGGCACGCTTGATGTCGCAGGCATTGCGTAAACTCACAGGCTCTATTTCACGCTCCAACACCACCATTGTATTTATCAATCAAATTCGCATGAAAATCGGTGTGATGTTTGGTAATCCTGAAACCACAACGGGTGGTAATGCTTTAAAATTCTATGCTTCCATTCGTTTGGATGTACGCCGTACAGGCTCGATTAAGAAGGGCGATGAAGTGCTGGGTAATGCCACCAAAGTGAAAGTGGTGAAGAATAAACTCGCACCACCGTTCAAAATCGCCTTATTCTCTATTATGTATGGTGAAGGTATTTCACACATCGGTGAAGTGGTGGATATGGGTGTGGAATTTGGACATGTGAAGAAAAGTGGGGCTTGGTATGCGGCAGGGGATGAACGTATTGGACAGGGGCGTGATAAAGCCATTCAATATTTAAAAGAACATCCTGATTTATTGGCAGATATTGAACATAAAGTGCGTGTGGATTTGGGCATAGTGGATGATGAGAAAGATCAGGTTGAAGACGGTAAAGCATAAGTTTTGATGGCATGAATCCTGAAATAAAAGCTGCATACAGTGCTGCTTTGCGTTGGCTTACATTGCGTGAGTATTGTGAAGTTGAGTTATTACGTAAGTTGTCGGTACACGGTTTTGATGAGATTGCCGCTGAATCAGCCGTTGAACAACTCAAAGATTATGGTTGTGTGAGTGATGCCCGTTATGCCGAGGCTTTTTTTCGCTACCGCTTAAAAAAAGGTGAAGCACCTTGGATGATAGCAGAGAAAGCACGGCAAAAAGGTGTGGATGAAGAAGTATTGCAACAAGCTTTGGATACGGTCAATGAAGTTTATGATGCCAAAGAAGCGTGTTTGACATTGTTACGCAAGCGAGATGCAACATGCAAGCGGCGACACGATGCTAAAATGTGGCAACGACAGGCACGTTATTTAAGGAATAAAGGATTTGATGCAGCCACGATGATGGATGCATTGAATGGTGAAGATGAGGGTTGAAAACATGAAAACATCGGAAATTCGTAAGAAGTTTCTTGGTTATTTTGCAAGCAAAGGGCATGAAATTGTAGAGTCAAGCTCACTAGTGCCACATGGCGATCCGACATTGATGTTTACCAATGCTGGCATGGTTCCTTTTAAACATGTGTTTTTGGGCGATGAAACTCGCGCTTATGTTCGGGCAACCTCAAGTCAAAAGTGTGTGCGTGCAGGCGGTAAACATAACGACCTTGAAAATGTTGGGCATACATCTCGCCATCACACTTTCTTTGAAATGTTGGGCAATTTCTCTTTTGGTGATTATTTCAAGCAAGATGCGATTCAGTATGCTTGGGAATTTCTGACTGTTGAATTGAATCTCGATAAAGAACGTTTGTTTGTCACCGTCTTTGAAGATGATGATGAAGCCTATGACTTGTGGGTTAAAGGCATTGGCATTGCGGAAGATAAAATTGCCCGAATTGGTGCAAAAGATAACTTCTGGAGCATGGGTGACACAGGGCCTTGTGGCCCTTGCTCGGAAATCTTTTATGACCACGGTGAGCATGTTTGGGGCGGGCCTCCAGGCACACCTGAAGAAGAAGGTGATAGATATGTTGAAATCTGGAATTTGGTCTTCATGCAATACGACAGGGATGAAGAGGGCACATTAAACCCACTTCCCAAACCTTCAGTGGACACTGGCATGGGTTTGGAGCGTGTTGCAGCCGTATTACAAGGAACACACGACAATTACAGCATTGATTTGTTTCAACACCTGATTGCAGCAGCATCGAAAGTCATAGGTATTAAACTTGGCGATAGCGATGAGCAAGATGTATCGCTTCGCGTATTGGCAGACCATCTTCGCTCGGTGTCTTTCCTGCTTGCCGATGGCGTGTTGCCATCCAATGAAGGGCGAGGCTTTGTTCTGCGTCGTATTTTGCGCCGTGCTTGCCGTCATGGGCGTTTATTGGGCATGAAACAAGCCTTTATGTTTAAACTTGTGCAAGCCTTGGTGGATGAAATGGGTGACCACTTTGCCGAATTGAAAGAAGCGCAGGGCAATATCGAGCAAGTGATTCGCATTGAAGAAGAGCGTTTTATCAACACCTTGGATAAAGGTTTGAAATTGGTGGAACAAGCCGTGAGCGATGCGGGTGAGGGCGGCACGATTCCAGGTAAAACACTGTTTACCTTGTATGACACCTTTGGTTTCCCCACCGATTTAACCGCAGATATTCTTAAAGGTCAGGACATCAAGCTGGATATGGAAGGCTTTGAAGTTTGCATGAATGAGCAACGCGAGCGGGCAAGGGCTGCTTGGGGTGGCTCGGGTGAAGCGGCATTGCCCAAGGCTGTGTTTGAGATTCGTGAGCAACATGGTGCAACCGATTTCTTAGGTTACACCACCATTCAAGCCGAAGGTGCAATTTCTGGGCTGATTGCAGGCGATAAAGCTGTGGATGTTGCCAAAGAAGGCGATGAAGTCTGGTTGATTGCCAATCAAACCCCATTTTATGCCGAATCAGGCGGTCAAACAGGCGATAAAGGTATTATTCGCAACAAAGATGCCGAGTTTGTGGTCACCGACACCAAAAAAGTATTGTCCGATTTATTTGTGCATATCGGCAAAGTGAGCAAAGGTTCATTCAGCGTGGGCGATACTGCTGTGTTTGAAGTGCAGGGTGCGCGCCGTGATGCCATTGCCCGCAACCATACGGCCACCCATTTGATGCACGCAGTGTTGCGTGATGTGTTGGGTGAGCATGTGAAACAAGCAGGCTCACTGGTCACTGATGAAAGATTAAGATTTGATTTCAGCCACCATCAACCTGTATCCGAAGATGAGCGAAAAACCATTGAAGCGCGGGTGAATGCAGCGATTTGGGCGAATAATGCCGTAGAAACCAAGCTGATGACCCAAGAAGAAGCGGTGGCATCGGGTGCGATGGCATTGTTTGGCGAGAAATATGGTGATGAAGTGCGCGTGGTTTCCGCTGCTTTTTCCACCGAGCTTTGCGGTGGTACGCATGTGAAACGCACAGGCGATATTGGTGTGTTCCGCATCGTGTCCGAAGCAGGTATTGCCGCAGGTGTACGCCGCATTGAAGCGGTGACAGGTGAGGTAGCCTATCAATCCTTCGTGGCAGATACCGATACGCTGAATAGGGCAGCGAGTTTGGTTAAGGTGCGCCCCAATGAAGTGGTGGATGCCGTCAAAACATTACAAACCAAACTTAAAGATGCAGAAAAAGAGCTGCAATCAGTCAAAGCCAAGGCTTCCACAGGAATATTGGATGATTTGATTGCTACAGCTCAAGATGTGAATGGTATCAAGCTGCTCACCGCCGAAGTCAAAGATGTGGCAGACATGCGCGACTTTATGGATAAAGCCAAAGGTAAGCTCAAGTCTGGCGTGATTGTGTTTGGTCAAATCAAGGGCGAAAAAGTGCAATTGGTCGCAGGCGTGACCAAAGATTTAACCGACACCTACAACGCAGGCAACATCGTGCGCGAAGTCGCCCAAATCTGCGGCGGTAAAGGCGGCGGTAAACCCGACCTCGCCATGGCTGGTGGCACTGAAACCGCAAAACTTACCGAAGCTTTAACTTCTGTAAGTGGGTTTATTCGTTAGGGGAGACCCAGAAAATGTCTAATATACTAAAAGGAATTCACAATATTGATAAGTTTAACTCTTTTACTC
>NVWS02000095.1 GCA_002746295.2 Zetaproteobacteria bacterium | reverse complement strand
ACAGGTTTAACGGCTGCCATTCGTGCCGCTCAAAAGGGGTATGCCGTTGATTTATACGAAGCCGCCCCCGCTTTGGGTGGTCGAACACGTTCTTTTTTTCATGCGCCCACGCAAACATGGGTGGATAACGGTCCGCATTTATTGATTGGGGTTTATCAGCGTACCCAAGCTTTGCTTGAAGAAGTCGGCGCACTGCCCATGATTCAATGGCAAGATGCGCTAACATTACCCTTATGGGATGCCCAACGTGGTAACTTCGCCTTAAAAACGTCGGCTAAACTTCCTTTTTCATTGGCGTTGATTGGTGCAGTATTGGACATGCCTCAACACGGTTTAAAATCATTGCCCAGTCTGATTCGTTTGGCTATTTCCATGAAATTTAAGCAACACGGCACGGTATCGGATTGGATGAACCGCCAATGTATCTGCTCCCCATTACAACGGGATATGATTGAAGTCTTATGTTTGGGCGCGATGAATGAACCCATGCAGGATGCGGATGCCGCCAGTTTTTGCTATGTACTCAATGAGGCTTTTTCCAAGCATAGTCATGCCCGTTTGGGTTGGTTCAAAGCACCTTTATCGCAAGCGTTGATTCAACCGTTGGAAGCTTATAGCCAGAAGCTTGGCATTCGTATTCATACATCAGCAAGGGTTCAAAATATTGAACATAAGACCCTATACATGCGCGATCAACAGCAGGATTATGAGCATATTATCTTGGCAACATCGCCAAGTATTCGCAATCAACTACTGGGCATTGAGCAAACCATCGAGACACAAGCTATATGTAATATTCACTTATGGTTTAAGCAAAAGGTTCAACTCAAAGAGCCGTTTATCGGTGGCGTGGGAACGTATGGGCAATGGTTTTTTGATGTGAGTCAGCAACACAATGATAATGAAGGGCTATCGCATGTATGTGTGGTCATCAGTGCCGATCAGTCCAAACTTTCTAAACAAGAAAAAATTGGGCGTGTTTTGAAAGAACTACAAGCTATAACACAGCAACCCATGCTCAAACCAATCCACCATCAAATGATTACCGTGAAAGATGCGACCCATGTTGTTCGCTCACAGGCAACAGTGACGATGCCAAAAGGTTTGATGGATGCTTGTGAACAACCACAATCGGGTGAGTTACCTGCCACCATTGAAACAGCCATTCTGCGCGGTGAAGAAGTGATAAGGCAACAACTCCCTAAGATTAGTCTCTAAAGTTGGTAAAACTCAACGGACGATCCACATCCATGCCACGCACCAATGTCATTACAGCTTGTAAATCATCACGTTTCTTACCTGTCACACGTACTTGTTCACCCTGAATGGAAGCTTGCACCTTCATTTTTTCATCCTTGATACGTTTGACAATTTTCTTGGCGCTGTCTTTATCCACACCCTGCTTCACGGTAATCAATTGACGGCGTGTATCACCACTGGCGGCTTCAATATCACCATAGTCCAACGCGCTCACTTCCAATTTACGCCGTACCATTTTGGCACGTAAAATTTCAGCCACGGTGTTGAGATTGTTCACATCATCGCCCACCAAGGTGACTTGGCCATCCTTCAATTCAATGCTCGCTTGGCTATGCTTAAAATCATAACGGGTGGTGATTTCTTTTTTCACTTGATTGACGGCATTGTCCATCTCTTGCTCATTGACTTCACATATAATATCAAAACTCGGCATTTTTTACCCCAACTCCCAAATTGTTTTACATTTTTCACAAATCAAACCTTGCCCCTTAGAAAAAGCAATGGTTTGATGGCAATGTGGACAGACCAAAGCATGAAGAACCCTTTGATTTAACACCACAAAAACGCCAATCGAAATCACCAAACCTACACCTAAAAAATACCACATCCAAGCCGACTGCCAAAAAGCCAAGCCAATTGATACTACCATCACTGCCGTATCAATCATGGCAATTTTTGAAAATACCATAAGAAATGGGTTATTCGGAAATAATTTTGATTTCAATGTTTTGTCTCTTATCACATTCAAACGACTTTTCCCTCACTGTGATGCCCCCTTTCATTTTCAGAAAAAACCCCTTGATCTTCAAATAAATCATCACTTTCTGCCACTGCTGCCTCCAAATCATATAGTTTTTCTACAGCCACCGCATGTGTATCATCCATCAACAATGGTTCTTCATCAAACTCAAAACTAAAGCCCTTGTCTTCCACAATTTTAGAGGCATTGTCATAGTTGCTTTGTGCTTCTTCAACCAAGGGCATGACAGGTAAACTGGCATCTATATCATTCAAATGATCTTGAGTGAGTCCGCTTTCAATCGCCATATCTTCTGCATCATTTTCCAAACTTAAATCAGCAAAGTTAAAATCTAAAGCCTCTTGTTTTTCAATAGATTCGGGAACGTTATATTGCTCGCCTCCCATATCAAAATCATCTTCGACCTGTTCCATAAGGATCTCTGAAAGGTTATTTTCTTCATCCGCTTGCGTGAGTAAAAATGTATCGCTCGATGCATCATCAGACGCTTTCTTCACTTCAAGCGTAGTGATATTTTCCACGCCATCAGTGACCGTTGGAATACCATCAAAACCAATATCTTCCATACTTTCAAATGTATGTTCTGGGTTTTCATTATCGACAATCAAATGCGGTGGATTTTGAACCACAGTATCATCTATTTCATGTACTCTTGATTCCATATCATCGTCATAGCTCAAGCCAGACACCACTTGAGCAAGCACCAAGGCTTGCCAAACATGACTGGGAATACGGTCACAAAACACCCGCCATTGCATCTCATTTAAACCATCATGTCGTTGGCGAACATAATTATCACGATGTTCGATTTGATCCCTAGCATGGTACAAGCAAACCTTTAAAGCCGATAAGCGAGGGTTATCGACTTGTCCACTACCTTGGAGACGATCCAAGGTGCTTTGTGCCAAGGTGTAATCTTTATGATCAATCGCCCGTTCAATATCATAAATATGATTTTCAATACTGTTGACCGCCATGGATTCAGTGTCTGTATTCGAACGTACCACTGAATTTCCCTTGCCAATACCATCTTTCTCAAGCACATCGACCGATTTGTTTTTAAATCGAATATAGAGAAAAACCAGTGCGATAGCATTCAATAGAAACAAGACCAATAAGCCCCCCCGCCACACCCAAGGATTATCATATTGGGAAGAGAGTTGATCAACTTGAATCTGTAGTGCCAATTGATCTTGATTCACTTGTTTCACTTTATGTTCCAAGCCATTAACTTTGGTATTCATTTTACGCAATGCCAAATCCACACCGTCCATACGAATATGCGATGCCATACTTTTCTTATACATTGCATTCAAACGTTTTTTCACTGCTGCAATATCTTCAATCACAACAGCTTGTTTTAAAGTCAATTCCGATTCAGATACTGTTTTTGGCGTGATTTTCGCAGAAATGTGTCCCACATAATGCAGCTTGGATGCTGGTTTCACCCTTGCAGGTTCCAGTATGGAACTAGGAGACTTCTTCACTTCATTTGAAGCCACTGGTTCAGATAACAATATTTTCAATTCTTCAGTATCTGGCACATTCAAAAATACACCCGATTTCAAATGGTTGATATTATTATCATCAAAAGCATCAGGGTTTAAGCGATACAAAGCCCGCATGATAGCATGATTGGAATAACGTTTATCTTTGCGCAAACGATAAGCAATCGTGCTTAAGCTATCACCCGAACGGACAGGCCCATAACGCCAAGTACGGGCCCAATCTACATCGTTCACATGCGCTGGTTTGGAGGCTTTGATAGGATCTTGTGCTGGATTTTTTGCCGATTTTTTTACAGATAAGTGCACCACTTTTTCATGCTGGGTGTCATAATTTTTCGGCGGTGAAAAGGATACAGGATCCAACATTACCTTAATTTGTTTATAATAATGATGCTGTCTCTCTTTCGCTTCTAAGACAAATGAAAGCAAAGCCATCGACATCGGATGATAAGAGAGGATTTCGACATAGGGATGATTATTTTTCTCTTGATGAACCACCAAATGCAATTGAGAGACATCTATATAAGGTTGCAAACCCCATTGTTTGTATACATCAGGTTTTGCCAAATCAATAAAGATTTGGCTTAACATTTCACCTTTATTCAAGCTAATCGGTAAATAAATGCGTAGAGGTTCACCCAAGTGGCTTTTAATCACTGGCGCACCAAAACTAAATGCTTGCGCAGCATAAGGCATCACCAATACAGCAGCCACACAGGCAGCGTATTTTAGGCATGCAAAAACAATACGATTTATTGTATTCAGAATCCCCCCCCCTTGCTAAAAATCTGTCAGGCTTATAGTCGTTTAAGTATGGAACTACCCTTTCGTTCATCATCCGAATCGTCATTCCCGAAATATTTTATTGGGAATCTATCTATAGACCCCCGACACAGCATTCGGGGGTGACGATGGGAATGACGAGAGAGGGGTATATTGATACTCAAACTACTATCCAATTCCCTAAACCCGACAGACTCCCAGTGATACAAATCAAATCAAAGCTTTAAGTTTATCTTGTGAAAGCAACAGTTCTGCCAATTTCGATTCATTGCCTTGTAAATCGGAGCGTACTTTTGTCACCACAGCTTCGGGTGCGCTAGCCACAAAGTTTGTATTAGATAGACGTTTGCGAAGATTTTCAACATCTGATTGCAACTTGGTAATATTTTTCACCACACGGTTCAGCTCTTCTTGTACATTGACCAAGCCTGCCAAGGGTAAGAAAATTTTCACAGATTCGAGGGGTGCCACAGCAGCATTTTCCACTTCAGTATCAGCTTCCAACCACTGCAATGTTTCTAATTTAGCCAAACTCATCAACACACGTTGTTGCGGCTCCAATTCAGCACGAAGTCCAACACTCAGTGCTATCGAAGCATCAATTTTCTTGCTGGGAGCCACATTCATCTCACCACGAATGGAGCGAATCGCACTGACAATATCCATCACCCGCAGCATACGTCCTTTGGCTTGCTGATCATCAACATAGTGACTCACCCATGTATCACTCACCAAAAGCGCATCTTCACCATGCAGTTCTTGGAACAGCGTTTCAGTGATAAAGGGGCAAATAGGATGTAGTAAACGCAACCAAGCATCCAACACAGTCAGCATGACAATTTGCGTTTCTTCTTTGGCATCACCCTCATCCTTGTATAAAGAAACCTTGGCAGCTTCCACATACCAATCACAATAAGAACCCCAAATAAACGCATACAACACCGTTGCCGCCTCATTAAAACGATAGTCTTGCAAGGCTTTGGAGACATCTTGTGCTGTTCGGTTCAGTTCCGAAAGAATCCAACGATTCACATCATTGCTTGGCTGAATCGAAGCATCAGGCTTGGCATCACCACGGTTCATAAATACAAACCGCGCCGCATTCCAAATTTTATTCATGAAATTACGGTTGGATTCAATGCGCGTAATATCCAGTTTTACATCACGCCCTGGCGTTGCCATGTGCGCCAAGGTAAAGCGAAGGGCATCCGCCCCATATGCTTCAATCATTTCCAGTGGATCCACCACATTACCCTTGGACTTGGACATTTTCTGCCCATCTTTATCACGAATCAAGGCATGAATATAAACATCTTTGAAAGGTACTTTTCCTGTAAATTTCTTGCCCATCATCATCATGCGGGCAACCCAGAAAAAGATAATATCAAAGCCTGTGACCAACACATTCGTACTATAAAACTTCGCCATATCTTCGCTGTCTGTTTTGCCATCCCAGCCCAATGTGGTAAATGGCCATAGACCTGATGAAAACCAAGTATCCAACACATCTTCATCTTGTTTCATGGCTTTAGAACCGCAACCACCGCAGCAAGAAGGCGTGTCTCTATCGACTGTGATATGGTCGCAATCGGCGCAATACCATGCAGGAATACGATGACCCCACCACAGTTGGCGAGAAATACACCAATCTTGGATATTGCGCATCCATTCAAAATACGTTTTTTCCCAATGTTGGGGGACAAAGCGTGTATCACCATCTTCCACAGCTTTGATGGCAGGATCTGCCAGATCTTGAATGGCAACATACCATTGATCGGTTAAATAAGGTTCAATCCCCGCATGAGAACGGTCGCCACGTCCCACTTTGTGTTCGTGTTCTTCAACCTTGTATAACAAACCTTCCGCTTCCAAATCAGCAATGATGCGTTCACGCGCTTCATATCTATCCAAACCAACATATTGCTCAGGAATAAAATCTTCATGGTTGATGTGCGCGGTGTTGGTGAAGATATTACGCATGGGTAAATCATGGCGTTTGCCGACTTCATAATCGTTGAAATCGTGGGCAGGCGTGATTTTCACACAACCTGTACCAAAATCTGGATCAACATAATCATCAGCAATAACAGGGATGGTGCGATTGCACAAAGGAAGAACAAGCTCTTTACCAATCAAGTCCTTGTAGCGTTCATCATCGGGATGCACAGCGACTGCACCATCGCCCAATAAGGTTTCTGGGCGCGTCGTGGCAACAATCAGATGCTTTACCGAACCATCAGGGTTTTTCTCAGCCAGTGGATATTGAATATGCCAGAAATGCCCTGCTTCTTCTTCGTGAACCACTTCCAAATCAGATACAGCTGTTTCCAGCACAGGATCCCAATTGACAAGGCGTTTACCGCGATAAATCAAACCTTCTTCAAACAAACGTACAAACACTTCTTGTACCGCAGCAGATGAGCCTTCATCCATGGTGAAACGTTCGCGCGACCAATCAATGGAGAAGCCCAAGTGTTTCATTTGATCTAAAATGATACCACCCGATTCGGCTTTCCACTCCCAAACTTTTTCAATAAAGGCTTCTCGCCCCAAATCACGACGGTGAATGCCTTTGGCATCAAGTTGACGCTCGACCACCATTTGCGTGGCAATGCCTGCATGATCCAAGCCCAACTGCCAAAGCACTTCTTTGCCTTGCATACGCTGCCAACGCACCAATATATCTTGAATCGTACCTGAGAAAGCATGCCCCATGTGCAAACTTCCTGTCACATTGGGGGGTGGTAATGTGATGCTATATTGTTCTTTGGCACCTTTACGTGGCTTAAATGCATCCGAATCCAACCATTGCTGGGTGATTTCTGGCTCCATTTCTTGCGGGTTATATGTTTTATCCAATATGCTCATTTTTTCTCATTCTTTGGTTTATTTTATTACTATTTCTCTAACGGTTCATTTTGCAACATCTGCAAATGTGTCTGCAACGATGTCCGAATCATATCAGGTAAAAGTTGGTTAAATTGATAAGAGACATCCATCGAAACCAATTCCAATACCTGTTCAAGTTGCTTGGCATTCAGGTGAACCCCTTGCATTTGTTGATTGTTTTTCTGGGCAACGGGTTTAGATGTTTTTTCAGGTTCAACATCATCGTCATCCATGGCTTCCAACAAAGGGGAGAAAGCATCTGAAACCTGCTCTTGCTTTTCCACCATCATATCTTGGGTTAACATCACCCGAGGCAAAATAGAGGCATCACCCTGACTATCCACACTGGGTTCTTGTCGAAAATTCGCATCAGGCACATCAATATCTAGATGTCGAGGTGGTTGAAGTGTGGTTTTGACGATGTTTTTTTGAGGCGATGTCATCACTTTTGAAGGAATATTTGTTACTTTTTCCTGTCTTACTGGAGCAGGCACCTTTAAAGTGTCTTTTGGATGACTGATCTTTAAAGAAGATTTCACAACTGCTTGCACGGGTTCAGGCTTTGCTTTACCCGATGTCGCTTCATCATTCCCTTCTTGCAACAGTTCATCCAAACTGGCAAGAATATCATCAATATCCCAATCTTGGTTCATAAACACGCATCATAAGTATGCATCCCCAAAGGGCAAAGAATCATCATCATATAACGTTTCAGATTAGACAAGGTTTTTTCTATAGTCCTGTTGGCAAGTATGCCAAGCTCAATTTTAAGAGTCTTATTTCTTCGTACCCAAATAGCTTGGTTCCAGTGATAATTGACGGTAAGTTTTGAAACGTTCGCGTGCCGCTTGTGTTAAACGTTCATCCCAAGCATCAACAAAATCAACAACATGGGCAAATGCTGACAGCTCAGGTGGCACTTCAAGCGTACCATTGATTAAGACTTTCGCCCCATTATCTTGACAGATATGGGTTGCCAAAAGTATCGGTTGTTTGGCATTCTCATCCGCATTGTCACCGGCCATACCATGCGCTAAAAATGATGTAGCTTGAACCGTCCATAATCTATCATTCAACTGTGCTGCAAAGCCATCATTAGGGCATAACACCAAGACTGATGGGGTTAAACGATTTCGTCTTAACAATAAACGCGCAATACCTTCCACACGATCGGGCTGATTCAAGCGTTCAAAATGAACTTGCATATCAGTTGCCATGATGCACCACCCGTTGCCAAAATTTGGTCACCAAAACCAATGCCAAAACAGGGAAAATAAGACTCAATATTTGCGCTGTTATGGGCTGCATACGATAACCCAAGCCCAACACTGCGGCTTCAATCACCACAATCATGCCCACAATCCGCCACCACCAAGCGGATTTCTGCCAAGTATCTACCCGCCATGATTTTGACCAACGCTCACATAAGAACATGGTTAAAATACCAATCAACAAACCCACCAACACATCCATAGGGAAATGCACACCGCCATAAATTCGCCCCGATGCAGCAACTAAAAACAACGATGCCATAAGGTATGCTCGCCAATCACGATATGTCCAAATCAAAAAAGCCAACAACACCATCACCCCATCCGATGTCGCATGGCCAGAAGGAAACGAGTGCGATTGCAAGGCTGCTCCCAATAGGTGTACATGCTCCAATACAGCAGGTGGGCGCGGCATATCCCATGTTCGCTTGATAAGTTGTGCGATAATACCTGAAACAATAAAAGCAACTGTTGCCGCCACACCCAAACGCAAACGGTACATGCACAATATCGCACAACATAAGGCAACAATCAGCCCGTCACCCAAGCCCGATACAACACCCATGACGGCATCGGCTACAGGTGTATGTGCTCCATTGATGATTTGAAACAGCGTTATATTCCAATCCATCAATTCAAGCATACCCACGCCTCAAAAGATTCAATATGCTTATCCCACCGTTGCCTTTTTTCAGCCGATGAAACCCAGCATGTTTTTGCACCAAGTTGTTCTGCCACGGTCAAATTATCTTCCATATCATCCACCACCCATGCTTGTTCTGGCTTCACGCCTTCTTTCTCAAATAGCATTTTTAGTGTTTTTAAACATGGTTTGGGTAAATAATCATGAAATCGAATATCATAAATGGCTGAAAAATGATGACGAATACCCAAAGAACATAAAATAGATTCTGCATGTTCACTGGTTCCATTGGTATGAATCACTTTACGCATGGGAAGTTGCGATAACACATCATCAAGCCGTTCATTTTTCTGCAATAACTCATGTGCTTGAATGTCATGCACATCGTGTAAAAAGCTTTCAGGCTCAACAGCATGGTGCAACATCAAACCACGCAATGTACTGCCATACTGTCGCCAATATTTTACACGCAATGTATTCGCTTCATCTTTACTCACCTTTAATATATCTGCAATAAAAGTAGTCATACGCTGATCCATCCGTGCAAACACACCATTATCGGCTGCATATAACGTATTATCCAAATCAATCACTGCCAGTTTAATCATGTTAAAACCTTAACTGCATATTGAGTTTGAAATAAACTTTTCCATTATTTTCTAAAATAAGATGACCATATCTATGTCTCGTTGTTGAAGGCGTGTCAAATTTAATATTTTCAAACAAATAATTCTCAAGTGAACTTTTATCTGTAATATGAAATCCTACTTGCTCTCCTGTTTCTTTGACAACAATAATGCCATTGGATACATCCTTACCATCCCATTTTTTACCTGCAAAAAAACCTAATAATATCGACATTAAGAACCGCTTTACTTTAACTTGTAGCGATATGAGGTCTGTATCAAATGTATGACCTTGCTTAAAGATATTTTCTAAATTAGTACTTATTGCATTGCTTCTGTTGAAGTAAAACTCCTGCAACATGGATGATATTATGTTTGGCATGAAACTATCGACCATTGAAAGGTTGTATGCCATAGATTCAGTTTCAATCTTACTAAATTTAAAGGTTCCGCCTAGAGCATGGATTTTCTCAATTCTATCTTTTAATTTTGTTCTCGTGTTGATGGCATTAACCTGATCAATATGACTTTCTTGAAGGTTTAAAATTTCAAAAATAAAATTCGTGTTTCCAGACGCATTAAGTAACGTAGGCTTGCTTCCTAGATAGGATTTAATCCCAAAACCTTCATCTTTTTTTAATATTTGATGATTGTTTATATCTAAAACAATATCTGATTTTTGCTGGCTATTGCCGCCTTTCACCATCGAAATGCCTAATTTATCTTGTATCATATCAAATTCAGGCATGGTGAAAGTTCTACTTCCAGAACGAATTGAGTGAGCTAAATCGCTTAACACCGTGCTATTTAGAAAGTCAGATACTCGGATTTTTTCCTCAATACCAGTGCTGTCATTTTTAACCAGAACCCAGTCATTTTCTAACAAATAATAGGACGCTTCACTATTTAATGTTGTTACTTTTGTCACATTAAAATGATTCGCATGATTGATAATATTTAAATTTTTATCGGCAAGCTTTAATTCTCTGTCATTTAAAATTTTTAAGAATGCGTATAATTCTGTCCACTCACCCTTATTCTTTGTTTTCACCATCTTGTCCCCTGTGCTTGCTAATGATTTTAAATGTTCAATCATCGCCTTGCCACATGCCTTAATCGCATCAATAGCAACACTGTTACCCAACTGCTTCATAGCTTGTGTTTTGGCAACTGGAAATTCAAAACTATCTGGAAAACCTTGCATTTTTTTTGCTTGTTCAGGCATGATTTTTTTTATCTGACCATCCACAAGATATGAATCCCAGTTTCTTCTATCCTTGATGTTTGAGCCACGCCCACCCACCCTCAAAGTAAATCCTATTTCCCTAGAACACTGACCATTCCAAACATCAGACATGTTAAATTTTAGCGGTGTTTTGGGAGGAAATGAGAAGCTCGACAATACCCCCTCATTTTTAAATCCAATCATAAATGTGCGAGGTCTTAATTGTGGTAAACCATAATCCGATGCTTTGACGACTTGATAATGAAAACTATACCCCAGTTCATTTTCAATCATATCCCTGATGATTTTAAAAGTATTACCATGATCATGATTGATAATACCTCGCACATTTTCTAAAAAGAATGCCTGTGGATTTTTTACTTCTAATATTTCAACAATATTAAAAAACAAATTACCCCGCTCTGATTGATGCGTATCATTGAACCCTCTTTTATGACCTGCTTGACTGAAAGGCTGGCATGGAAAACCCGCACATAAAACATCAAAATCGGGTAAATCTATGGGATTTATTTTTCTTATATCATCATTAAACATGCCACTATGAAACAAATGAGGGTTGGTTTTCTTGAAATGATGTTCATAGGTTTTTCTAGCAAAAGGGTCTATTTCGGAAGCAAATACACACGTTCCACCGAGTGATTCCATAGCAATATGAAAACCGCCAATACCAGCAAATAAGTCTATAAATTTAAAGTCACTCATTTTTTTGTCGCTACTTTATGGTTGATGTCCAACCAAGCCAATAATTCAGCTTCACCCACAATTTTCACACCCAAAGCTTCAGCTTTTTCACGTTTTGAACCTGCTTTTTCACCTGCAATGACAATATCTGTATTTTTTGATACCGAGCCACTGGGTTTTGCACCCAAATCACGCAATTGTTGTTGCGCATCACTGCGTTTGATGTGTTCAAAACTACCCGTCAACACCACACGTTTGCCAGACAATGGGTGATCTTTGGGTCTTGCTTTCACCACACAAGTTTGCGGGCGAACACCCAAATCACATAAACGTTGCAAGATCTCGATATTGTGTGCTTCCTTAAAAAAGCTTTGGATACTTGCAGCGACTTCGGCTCCCACATCTGAAATAGCCAACAGTGCTGCTTCATCGGCATCTCGCACATGTTCCCAAGTCCCCAAGGCTTCTGCCAAATTTCGTGCTGTGGTTTGTCCAACATGACGCATGCCCAAAGCATATAAAAAATGAGCTAAATCAGGATGTTGGCTGGCTGTAATACTTTGTTGAAGGTTGGTGATTTTTTTCTCACCCATGCCCGACCATGTTGCCAAGGTGGAAAAATCCAAATCATATAAGCTGGCAATATCATGAATCAAATCCTCATCCACCATGCGCGCAATGAGTTTTTCACCCAAACCCTCAATATCCATACCATGCCGAGAAACAAAATGACTCAAACGTTCTTTAAGTTGGGCAGGGCATGAAAGACCACCACTGCAACGGATGGCGATCTGACCTTCTTCCTGCACAATCAAGGCTGAACATTCAGGGCAAACATCAGGAATTGCCACAGGTAAACGTTGGAGATGAGCTTTATCATCCACCACACGCACGATTTCAGGAATCACGTCACCCGCGCGCCGAATCCAAACCTGATCGCCTTCACGTACATCTTTACGCTGTAGTTCCTGAGTATTGTGCAAGGTCGCACGTGAAACCATCACCCCACCCACAGACACAGGCAACATCACAGCAACAGGCGTGATGACACCAGTCCGACCGACTTGCCAAATTACTTTTTCTACGGTGGTCAGGGCTTCTTCGGCAGGGAATTTATGGGCAATCGCCCAACGTGGTGAACGTGCTACAAAGCCGACTTCATCTTGCAAGGAAAAATCATTCAGTTTAAAGACCAAACCATCAATATCATAAGGTAGTTCTGATCGTTTGGTTTTGAATGCCTCATAATATTGCAGCACATCTTCAATATTGGAAAATAATCGATAATCTTGCACTGGAAAACCTAAGCCATGCAAGCATTCAAAAAGCTCAGTTTGGGATCTAACCCATCCTTTACCTCCCATGCCCACACCATAGGCAAAAAAGCTTAATTTTCTCTGTGCCGTAATACGAGCATCCAACTGCCGCAATGAACCCGCCGAAGCATTGCGAGGGTTGGCAAATGGTTTTTCTCCTGCCAAATCTTGGCTTTGATTTAAGGCTTGGAATGAAGCCTTGGACATATAAACTTCGCCACGAATTTCCAAGACATCAGGGATGTTTTCACCTTCCAAACGCCAAGGGATATCTGCAATGGTGCGTACATTATCCGTGACATTTTCACCCACACGCCCATCACCGCGTGTGCCTGCTGAGACCAACACAGCTGACTCATAACGTAAGTTTACAGCCAAACCATCAATTTTAGGTTCAACAATATAATCATAGTCATCACTGTCTAACATCTCAGCAATACGCTGATGAAAGGCTTGGACTTCTTCTGTATCAAAGGCATTCGCCAGCGATAACAAGGACATGATATGTTCACAAGGGGTAAAGGCTTGACTGATAGGCGCACCCACCATTTCGGTGGGTGAATCTGAGGGAATAGGCTCACCCAAACGCTGTTCTAAAGCTTCAAGTTTACGAAATAAAACATCATAATCTGCATCAGATATACTGGGTTCATTCAATATATAATAACGGTAATTATGCTCTTTGATCTGCACACGGAGCGCTTGAACCTCATCTTTTATAGTCATTTTTCTAGGACTTGCCCCTTAGTTCGTCATTCCCGAATGTTTTTATCAGGAATCTATGTATTCCAACAGTCCCCCGACACAGGCACTAGAGGGGGCGAAAGTAAGTTCATACTTAACCACTATAGCGGTGTATTTAAAGGTTGATCCGCCAGTAATTTTTCAATTTTTTCACGGATATTGGGCGACATCCATTCAATAGCACCCACCAAGTGCGCTTGAATCACACCATGTTTATCCACCAAAAAAGTTTCAGGATAACGAAAGACACTATATTGTGCTGAAACAGTCGAATCAATATCATGACGTACATCAAAAGGAACTTGGTATTCACCTACAAAATCTTTCAATTGTTTACTATCCCGATCCACTGAAACTGCGACAATGTTAAAACCTTGCGATTGATAGGTTTGATATAATTTAATCATATCAGGCATTTCTTTGCGACATGGTGGACACCACGTTGCCCAAAAATTCACCAGCATCACTTGTCCTTTCGGTAATGGTTTCATCTTTCCTTGCAAGTCAGGGAGTGAGAAATCAATCACAGAATCACCCACCGCCAACTTTTTATGCGAATCAGGCAAGCCAAACCAAGCTCCTCCGCCAATCAATGCAAAAACAGCAGCCACTGCCAACCAACGTCCTAACATGCTACCTCCAATAATGTTTCCAAATCATGATATGTGATACGGTGCATCAAACGTACTTCATCATCCTTCAACACAACGGGTACATCCATGCCAAAACGCACCGCCAAAGCAGGATCTTGATCCACATCCACCACATCCAATATACAACACCCCTGTGCTACAAAATCAGCAATGACAACTTCTGCATCTTCACACAAGCAACAGCCTTGGCGGCTCATCAATTGTAACACAGGGGATCTCATCACTTACCTTCTTTTTTCGGCAAACGAATCACCGTAAAGGCTTGATTACCATGGCGATCCATCATGACTCTCAAAGAACCACCTGTATCCATTGGTTTCACAATGGCGAGTAAGTCGGAAATTTTCCGAATGGGTTGACCGTTCACTTTGTACAACACATCACCCTGTTCAATCCCTGCATGTGCAGCAGGTGATCCACGCCGAACACCCTTGACCACCAAACCATAATCCACGCGTGTTTCTAATTTTTTACGCAGTTCTTTATTGAGAACAGTCAATGCCATGCCCAAACGCATCGCCTTATGTTGTAAAGCTGCATTAGAACTTTTCGTATCTTTCATAGCTTCCACAACCACAGGGATATGCAGCAAGTGACCATCGCGAATAAGGTGAATCATCACCTTATCACCCGCATGGTGACGCGCGATACGAATAGGCAAATCATGCGCACTGCGAATTTTCGCTTGATCCACACCGACAATCACATCACCAGCTTGGATACCTGCTTTTTCAGCCGCAGAACCCGATTGAACTTGTGGCACCAACGCACCATGTTTATTTTTCAAACCCAAAGCTTGCATGGTTTCTTCATCGACATCACGAATCATCACACCCAAACGCGCCCGTTGTACATGCCCTGTCTTACGAAGTTCTTCAAAAACTGAATGGGCTAAATTGATGGGGATGGCAAATCCAATACCATTGCTACCACCACTTTTGGTGTAAATCGCAGCATTGATGCCGACCACTTCACCTTTGGTATTGAACAAAGGGCCGCCTGAGTTCCCTGGGTTAATGGCAGCATCCGTTTGAATATAATCATCATAAGGCCCTGAACCAATCACACGACCACGCGCCGATACAATACCTGCTGTGACCGTTTGTTCCAAACCAAAAGGATTACCAATAGCAATCACCCAATCACCCACACGCATGGCATCTGAATTCCCCAACTTTGCTGCATGCAAATGTTTGGCTTT
>NVWS02000006.1 GCA_002746295.2 Zetaproteobacteria bacterium | reverse complement strand
TTATTGCGCTTAAATTCAATGTCAGCGTTTATTGCCAATGCCGCATCAGAACCAAAGGCATCGACTTGTACAGAATGATCAATGACCAATTCAGCAGGCACCAATGGATTGATTTTATCAGTATCACCACCCAACGCCACAACAGCATCACGCATGGCAGCCAAATCCACCACCGCAGGTACACCTGTGAAATCTTGCATCAACACACGGGCGGGCATGTAAGCAATCTCTTTACTGGGTTCAGCCTTGGCATCCCAGTTGATAATAGCTTCCACATCACTGCGTTGGACAACATCACCATCTTCACGACGTAACATATTTTCCAAAAGAATTTTCATGGAAAAAGGCAGGCGAGAAGCATCACCTGCGGCAGCCAAATCATAATATGTGTATGCTTTACCATTCACATCGAGGGTCTTTTTAGCATCAAAGCTATTGCTCACATCAGTCTCCTTGGGGTACAACACTATTCAATTTATGCCGCAAGCTAGGAAACTGCCAGACTTAGGCAACCATCACAAAAAATCGTGGCGTTGAGATGGTTTACAGCTTGAAGTGAGGTAAATGACTGCGCTATTTAACGAAATGAAAAACAAAAAAACCAATATCCATTTTTTACAGTCGATAGAAGCAAGTTCGACAGACTCTAAAAAGGCAATACACTTTTCAGAAAATCACCTGTAATCATTCCGCTATCAAAGTATCAACATAAAAAACGTTCATACCATCACGCTTACCTTTAAGATAAATCGCATTCAAATATCGGCAATATTGATCACTCAAAGCATTGGGAATAATCTGCATACAAGCCTCTGTCACCAAGCCCTGAAAGGGTTGCGCTATGCCACACAGCCGTGCGGCTGTGTTGGCAACATCACCAATGACCGTGAATTCTTTACGATGTTGATCGCCCAAAAGACCCAAAAGCACACGACCATCATGCA
This sequence comes from Zetaproteobacteria bacterium, assembly GCA_002746295.2. Lineage (GTDB taxonomy): Bacteria > Pseudomonadota > Zetaproteobacteria > Mariprofundales > Mariprofundaceae. Next base: position 9,310 of record NVWS02000006.1, on the reverse strand, counting down.
TGCCAAAACCTACACGGCAGGGGAGATGAACCGATGTTTTTTCTCGTGCGGACAATTCACGCATCAATTCCACCATACATAACAGTGCTTGTTCGCCCCGTTGTTCACCTGAAAAACATGCCAACAAGCCATCACCCAAAAATTTATTGATACTTCCACCATGCTTGGTGATGATTTCAGTTTGAATATGTAAGCTCGCATTGATGGTCGCATAGACTTCTCGTGCGCCATACGATTCTGCTAGCTCCGTAAAACCACGCATATCACTGAATAAAATAGTCATTGACTCTTCAATGGCGAAGTCATCAGGCAAATTCTCACCATATTTTTTGATCATCGCCACAGTTTCAGCGGGTAAAAAAGATTCCATATGGTGCATTTCATGCATCGTCTTCAACCTCAAATAACGTCTGATATGACTGAGCGATACGCAATACCTCTTGCTCCATTTGATGATAAAATTTCACATCTTTGAGCGGTAAATGAAGCGGTGTTTGCAACATTTTCTTGCTCTCGAGTACATGTGTCCGCTTGTTTGCTTGCCAAATCGAGGGTGATTTCATCATAGGGACAACTCCTGCCAACAGAATATGGGTTGCATGCACCAACATAATGGCAGGTTGAATATCTTTGGGCCATGTTTCCATCGCATGCCAACAAGGGTGATGATGAAAATAAATAAAACGGTGAATACTACGGGGTAATTTCCAATGCAAAGCCAGCATCATGCCAGCATCAATATGTGTATAACCCAATACATCCCATTCGACTTTTAAACTGGCTTCTCCCTGTTGAATTCTTTCTTTCAACACATTTAATTTGTCATCAGGTTCAATATGTAAAATAATTTGCTTGCCAATGTCATGTAGCATCGCAAATAAGGTTGCCGTGTGACGTTCAAGAACATGACTATAGTCCGCTAAAATTCGTGCCAAAGAAGCTGTGCATTGCGCATGAAAATAAAGAGCCTGAACTTCATGATGTTGCCGTAAATTCCCAAATTTTGGCATCACTTCTTTTAAAATAATATCGTGTGCTACATCCATCCCCAAACGCGTTAAGGCTAAAGCCACCCGTGTAATACATGGACTTTTTGGAGCCTTATAAGCAGCGGAATTACAAACTTTCAAGACATGTGCCGTCAATACAGGATCTTGTTCAATACACTTTGCCAAATCGGATGCTGATGAGTCAGGATGGTTAAGGATTTTCTGCACTTGGTGCCAAATATTGGGCAGGGGAGGCAGGCTGCCAATATGGGTACGCAAATACTCCAAGGTATCCCGCGTCATGGGTTGCGGTGATGTTAAATCCAAAGGGGGGGGGGAGCTGGCAAGCGGCGAATCGTGTTGAAAGAGCCATAACAATGTGTCATGGGGCACATTTTCCTCTGCCTTGACCTGTTTCACTTTAAAAATATCAGAGACATGAGAGGAAATTTTTTCGTTATGATGGTGTAAATCGGAAAACTTATGAATTTTCTGAGAACCTTGCAGTGATAATGTTTTTTTAACACCCCAACCACGCAATGCCTCTGCCAGTTCACAGCAATGTTGAAAGCGTTGTATTGGTTTTTTTTCTAAAAGTTTTAGAATGATTTCAGCAAGGTGTAGATCAACGTTAGGATTGATACTCTCCAGTTCAGGCGGACGATGACGCACTTGTTTTTCCATGATTTCGAACGCACCCCCCGCTTTTGCCTCAAAGGGAAGTTGACCTGTTGCCAACTGAAACAAGGTGATACCCAGAGCATAAAGATCTGTACGGGCATCAATTTTTTGACCCATAATCTGTTCGGGTGGCATATAATAATAACTACCGACAGGGTTCATGCCTGTTTTGGTAATGTCATCATTGCTTTGCTTGCCTTTGGCAAGACCAAAATCCATAATTTTAATGGTGCCATCATTACAAAGGAAAATATTGGTCGGTTTAATATCTCGATGGGTAATACATTGTGCATGTGCAACATCCAAACCTTGAATCAGGCCATCCATAACAGTAAACAGTTCACCCGTCGACAAGGCACCATGATGTTGAAAATATTGGTTTAAAGAACAACCCTGTAAAAGCTCCATAACAATGGCTAAGGTTTGTTCGGATTCATACAAACCAATAAACTGTAAGATGTTGGGGTGTCTAATTTTCTCATGAATGCGTGCTTCCCGATAAAATCGCTCCACCTGTTGCTCATCTTCCGTTAAATCATCATGCAGTAATTTAATGGCAACTTGATGCCCAGTTTTTTGATGTTGCGCGCGATACACCACACCCGTACCACCACGACCAATTTCTTCCATCATTGTATAGTGACGTAACTTACGAGAGAGACTACTCATGCTGCCATTGCTGAATTTGAGCCAATACATCTTCTTTTTCATTTAATTTTTCAACATCAGGAACAAACAAAGACATCTTGGATGTATTCAAATGTTCCAACCAAGCTTCAAGAAACTGACGGTATGTGGCCTCCATAAGTTCATCATTCTCACTTGCCAATGAACCAATATAATGTTCGCTGGAAGCAATCTCACCTCGTACTGCAATGTCCAAATTGCCGATGATTTTTGCATTATTGCTATCCAAAGCTGTGAATTGACCTGCGGGATTCAGATAGAGTAACCACGCAATACCTACCGTTAAGCTTGCAACCACTTCAACCATTTGATGCTTATCAGGTATGGGAGCATCAGAAAGTCGGTGCATGACGGCATGGGTGTAGATAGATCGGCTGAAGAAATCAAAGATCCCCGTTTTTTGCTGGGCAATCAATCCCAGATCATCATCTTTTTTCATTCGTCGCCCCAACCAAGCCTCTGCAATAGCGGGCTTTAACACCTGCATATCACTATCTTTCAGCGGCTCTGAATATTCAGCCACACGCCATGTCTCGTTTGTTTGTAAGCGCCAAGCTTTATCTGCGGCAGGTGATAAGGCATCAATAGAGAAGATCAATTTCATGATATACTTCGCGTTTCAATCAATGGGTTGCCTGTTTTGGGATTGATCGACAAGGCAATATCTCCACGTAGCAATGCCAGTAAATCATGACCCACCAAATCACGCCTCCAACCATGCAAACAAGGTACATCGGGTTCATCACCTGCACATTGCTTACCCCATGATGCCAACTCAGATAAATCCGCTTTACTACTTAAAATAGTGGCTGAAATATCACCTTCTTCCGCTTTTAATCGAAGTAAGGTATCCAGTAATTCCAAACGTAAACCTGTGCCTTCTGTTGGATGCTTACGCTTGGATACTTTAGGCCAATCGTTTTCAGGTATATGCCGACAATCATCATGAATTTTTAAGATATCGGATCCAAAACGACGGACAAAACCTTGGCTTGCACCTCGAATAGAGGACAATATTTCCGTATTCAATATGTCACGACGTGCCATCTCTAAAAGAGGTTCATCCGCAATCATCCTGCGACGAGGAATATTACGTTTTTGAGCCTGTTGCTCACGCCAAACAGCCAAAGCACGCAGGCGAACCAATGACAAACCTTTCAGCTTGTTCGCCCCTTTGACACGCCACATCAAGCTTTCAGGGTTTTCTTGATAGGTTTCAAGGCTACACAGTTTACTTTGCTCTTCATACAGCCACGATAAACGACCACGTGCTTCCAAACCATCGTATAAAAACTGATAAATGGGCATCAACCAAATAACATCATCAGCAGCATATTCAATTTGTTTGGCACGCAGTGGGCGCGCTACCCAGTCACTAAATGACTCTTGTTTTGCCAGTTCTTTTTTTAAAAGTCGTTGGACAAGGTTGCCAAAACCAACCTGTTGCCCCAAACCCAACAATGCCGCCGCGACTTGGGTGTCAAACAATGGCAATGGAAGTTTACCAGATTCTTTGAGTATAATTTCTAAATCTTGTCGACCCGCATGGAAAACTTTGAGAATATTTTCATCACACAAAACATCCCATACCAAATTCAAATCTTTCAGCACAATAGGATCAACAATCCAACATTGACCATGCCCATAGATTTGTAACAAGGCAAACTCAGGATAATACGTAGTCTCTCGATGAAATTCAGTATCCACAGCCAAAACTTTGCAACGTTTCATGTTTGGGTAGGCAGCTTCGAGTTGTTCATGGGTATCAATATAAATGGGAGAAGTTTTTGACATAGCCCAAAGCTAAAAGTTGCTATGCTTGAGAGCAAGCTAAGCGGTGATGACGGTGTGCGTAACATCAGTGATGATAAGCTGCAATCCATAAAATACATCACATCAGTAACATAAGAAAGTGATGATTGATGGGAAAAAAGTTACCATGCGTGCCATGTTGACATTCTTGCCACAACTTCCATCCATCACATTACATGACCTTCAAGACTTTATCACAGCATCGGGCTTACCCAAATTTCGAGCCAAACAAATCATTCAATGGCGCAACAAGGGCGTACTGAACCCTGACAATATGGGTAATATCCCCCGAAACATACGTGAATTACTCAAGGACAAGCTTTGTTGTCAACCCATTTCACTCACCGATAAACAATGTTCTGAAGATGGTACACGAAAATATTTATTTACACTCAAAAGTGGCAAAAGTATTGAAACGGTACTCATTCCTGAACAAGAACGTGGGACAGTATGCCTCTCCTCGCAAGTGGGCTGTGTCTTGGATTGTCCATTTTGTCATACAGGAACACAAAAATTTGAAGCCAACCTCACTGCGGGTGAAATCATCGCCCAAGTGTTGGCTGTCAAAGAGGATTTAAGACAAAACCCCATGCAAGAAGGTTTACACAACCATGTGACGCACCTTGTTTATATGGGGATGGGTGAGCCGATGGCCAATGAAGCAGGGGTTCACCAAAGTTTGGCCATGTTGATGTCCGAAGAAGGTCTTCACTTATCACGCCGTCGCATCACGGTTTCAACATCGGGGCTTACGCCACAAATCAAGCATTTGGGTGAAGAATACCCCGTTAATTTGGCGGTTTCATTGCATTCAGCCATCAATGCTGAACGCGATATTTTGGTGCCTATCAATATCAAATATCCGTTGGAAGTCTTGCGCGATTGCCTCAATGCCTATCCTCTTGCTCATCAACGACATATCACCTTAGAATATCTGTTACTCGATGGCATCAATGATCGCGATGAAGACATCCAAGCTTTGCTCAACTTTGTTAATCCAGAACGTGAACGTATCAACCTGATTCGCTTTAACCCTTATCCAGATAGTCCTTATTCAGGCACCCCCACCGAACGCATGAACAGCTTTGCAAAAGCCTTGATTTCAAAAGGAATTCGTGCAACTGTCAGGCGCTCACGCGGACAAGATATTATGGCCGCCTGCGGTCAGCTTAAATCATCAAAAGCAATCATTTCATAATCACACAGCATCAAAACTTGGGAGGGTTTTAACATGTCAACACCACGCACAGGCATCATCGGCGGTAGCGGCTTGTATCATATTGAGGGTTTAGACATCATCGAACACTTTGATCTTGATACGCCTTGGGGGAAACCTTCTGCAGCTTTGATGTTGGCTCGGTTCCATGATGAGGAAATAGTATTCCTGCCACGCCATGGTGAACACCACGGCATTCCACCCCATAACATCAACTACCGCGCCAATATCTATGCGATGAAACTGATGGGCGTTTCGCGTATTATTTCGATTTCTGCGGTCGGCTCATTGCGTGAAGATATTGCCCCCGGTGACTTTATTTTGGTCGATCAATTTGTGGATCGCACCAGTGACCGAGAAAAAACTTTTTTTGATGGCCCCGTGGTGGCACATGTTTCCATGGCCGATCCAACCTGCGCCAATCTGCAAACATCGTTACAACAAGCATGTCAAAGTGCTGCGATTACCACGCATACACAAGGTACTTATTTGGTGATGCAAGGACCCCAATTTTCCACCCGTGCTGAATCTGAACTTTATCGTCAGTGGGGCATGGATATTATTGGCATGACCAATATGCCTGAAGCCAAACTCGCCCGTGAGGCCGAAATTTGCTATGCTACCGTTGCCATGTGTACCGATTATGATTGTTGGCATCAAGATGAGGAGGATGTCTCTGTCTCCTCGGTGATTGAAGTCATGCAAGCCAATGTTCAAAAAGCACAAACGATGCTGGCTCATTTTTTCCAACAGGCTAGTCATCATAGTAGATGTGAATGCCAAAGTGCCTTACAACATGGTATTTTTGCAGATTTAAAGGCTTGTGATGATGATGCTATTCTCCCCATTCATGCCTTAGTTAAAAGGTTTTTATGATGCGATTGATGTATTTTTTCATACCATTCATCTTGTTAAGCATGGCAGCTTGCCAAAGCAGTGGACATCATCTTAGCCCTGAAAAAACCATAAAAAGTGCCAAAATTCATTTTCAGTTGGGCATCAATGCATTGTATGGCGGCAACCTTCCCAAAGCATTTGAAGAATTGATGCGTTCCAATGATATTTTACCCAAACAACCCGATGTCTTGGATGCCTTAGCCTATGCTTGGCGAGCGCGCGGCGACAATATCAAAGCAGAATCTTTGTATAAAGAATCATTGGCCGTGCATAGCCGTGCATCAACCGAAACCAACTATGGCAGTCTATTGGTTGCACTCAAACGTTATAACGAGGCGGAAGTTCACTTTCGTATTGCATTGCAAGACCCTCGCTATCAAAAGCAATACCTTACCCTTATCAACTTGGGGGATGCTTTGTTGGGTCAAAATCGCTTCACCGATGCCATTGCATCATATCGCAAAGCCAGCCTTATCAATCCTGCACAAAACATATCAAAACTTCGTGAAGCCGCTGCTTATGTGCATGCCCAACGTTTCAATTATGCCCAAGCCTTGTATGAAGGCATATTGAACAAAGAACCAAACAACCGCCCTGCCTTGGAAGGTTTGATTGCGATACTGGTTCAACAACATCAACCTTCAACAGCCCGACAATTTTTAGCCAACTATATTGAAAAAGAGAAGAGTCCGTTAAATCGTGCTTGGGCCAATGATGAAATGATTCGATTGGGACATATGTTATGACAGAAAAAACCATCAACGAAACAACACAAGAAAAGCATGTTGAAACACGTCAAGATACCCTTCAATTTGTGGCCGAAACACTGAAGAACAAACGTTTGGTCTGTTCTATTTCGATGCACGATGCAGAAAAAGAACTCAATATTCGCATGCAGTATTTACAAGCTTTGGAGTCAGGTGATTGGTCTGCGATGCCTGGTGAAGTTTACGCATTGGGTTTTTTACGCCAATATGCCAAATATCTAAAATGTGATGTCACAGCATGCATTGAAAAACTAAAATCCAATGATTACATCCTTAGTAAACCCGTTACTTTTCCTGATCCTGCCATTTCTCCCAACCGTAAATGGATGGTTATCAGCCTTATTGCACTCGTTGTTTTGTTTGTTGTATTTAATACGCTTCGTCAACAAACATCCAGCCCGCTTCCTTCTGAAATCATGCAAAAAAACGCTCATAACATCACCGAGAAGCAGCCAACTGGCGCGATACCAGAGCAGCCTAAAATCCCCCAGATCACCGCTCAACAAGGTAAAGAGACAAAGACAGCAGGCAACATAAGTAGCGTAAACAACATGGTAGAGAAAGGCTTAACTGAAAAACCTGTTATCAAAACAAAAAAAGAAAAAGAAACTCTACCCGCAGTCAAACAAGCATCGAAGGCATTGCAAACAGATTTAAGCTCACAACCAACCCGCAAAAAAACAGCTCTGATGCAACATACTTATCTTTTCACAGCACGCAGTGACGATGTTTGGTTACAAGTTTACCAACAAGGCAAGGAAGGTAAGCCTTTGCGCGAAGTGTTGTTGAAACAAGGGCAAAGCTTGCAATTGACAAGTAAAAAAATCCTATCTATCACCTGTGGAAAACCGCAAGCATTGGAAATCAGCATGGATGGTAAGGTTGTGGTAAGAGTAGGAAGCATGAGTAAGAAGAAACACGTGGTTCGTCATTTTATTTTACCACGACCCACAGCACAATAGTTATAACCACATCATTCACCATAGATAAGCGTTAAATATCCGCTTGCAATACGAGAATACTTTCGCAGATTGTTTGCGGTTTACGTATATGCTATATTAATGATTTAAATATGAAAGTACCTCGTCATCCTCGCCTGCTTTTGTCGAGGATCTCTTTAAGGCATAGATTCCCGATACAAGATTTCGGGAATGACGGTAACTTTATTCTTGAAACACTATATGCATTCAATAGGATTGGAATATTAAGGGAAGGGGAATACACATGTCTGAAGCTGGAACACTCGAAATCGCACGCCACAACATGGTCGAATATCAAATTCGCTGCTGTAAAATTTTGAATCCTGAATTATTGGACGTACTTGAAACTATGCCGCGCGAAGATTATGTACCACAAGATGCCCGTAGCTTGGCATATATGGAGGGGCATGTACCTGTTGATTGCGGTCAAGAAATGTTTAGCCCTTTGCAAGAAGCACACATCATGCATCAACTTGACTTGCAAGGTCATGAACGTATTTTAGAAGTCGGTACAGGCACAGGTTATTTAACCACACTGTTGGCCATGCATGCTGATAATGTCACTAGTTGCGAACTGCATGAACCTTTGGCAAAACAAGCGCGTGAAAATATTGCTGCGCATGGTATCGACCATGTCAATGTGATTCATATCAACGCCATGCATGAAAAAATGATGCAAGCCCACGATGGCATTGCCAATACTTATGATGTCATTATTTTAGGCGCTGCACTTCAAGATATTCCCGAACACATTAAAGGCATGGTCGCAGAAGGCGGACAACTCATTGCATTCATCGGTGAAAATTCCGTCGTCACCTTAACCCACTTTCAACGTCAAGGTAACACATGGGTCGAAACAGGCATCTGTGAAACCTTGTTACAAGATATGGAAGAATTACCTGTCACACGTAAGTTTATTTTTTAAACCAACCCCTAAAATTCTATACGCTACAACTCCCTAAGACTACCATACCCCGATGGTAGTCTGCTTTTCTCGTTGCCATGCTCCAGCCTCACTGCCATTAAGTTAAGCTTTTAAATGTGTATACTTCGTCCAATATCCTGTCGCAACAAGGAATCATTTTGACTAACTTATGTTACGCACTTAATGAAGAATAGGCGTTATTTTCAAAGGTATGAATCCCCTCGCAGGAGCATGGGGTAATGGGTCAAATCTGAATTTAAGGATAAATATCCACCCCGAATTCAACTTTGTTAATGAGCAATCCTATTACAATATCGTGCATTTTTTTCACACTTTGAAAAACATATTGTTTTTCG
>NVWS02000094.1 GCA_002746295.2 Zetaproteobacteria bacterium | reverse complement strand
TCACCATCAACTGCTTCCACATGTGTGGCAACCCCGAGAGCTTTGAATTCATCCAAATATTGTTGACCAAACGCATCGCGAGCCGTTTGACTGGCATACGCCGTTTTGCCCCCCATATCCGCAATACCCACCACAGTATTCGCCGCTGAACCACCCGAACAATAATGCACTTGATGTTCCGGTAACGCCTTCAAAATAGCTTGTTGGCGATCAGGTTCAGTCAAGGTCATGATACCTTTTTCGATACCATTGGCAGTCAAAAAATCATCGTCACACTGCACTTGTAAATCCATAATGGCATTGCCCACGCCATACACATCATAACTCATAGCTTACTCCAAAATATTCTAGCACTGCAATGCAGAGCCGCTTCTATTTAATCGCCTGCAACCATCATATTTTTAATGGCAATACTCGGTGTCGCCACCGAACCGAACCACCTGACATCATTGCCAAGATAGGCAATATTGGCAAACATATCCTTCAAATTACTGGCAATGGTGATGCCTTGAACGGGGCGCACAAGCTTGCCACCCTCAATCAAAAAACCAGCCGCACCACGCGAATAATCACCGGTCACACCATTCACCCCAAAGCCCATCAGCTCTGTGACCAAAATACCATCACCCATATCATGCAACATCTCTTCTTGGCTCATTTCACCTGCGGACAACATCATATTGGATGTACCAATCCCAATGTCGCCTGTTAAACCACGCCGAGCATGCCCTGTTGATGATGTATGAAGGCGTTTGGCTGCATAACGATCCGTTAAAAAACCTGTTAACCGTCCTGATTCAATGATGGTGCGTGCCTGACAACGTGTACCTTCACCATCAAACAAACGGTTGCCCATACCATCTGGATGATCAGGGTCATCATGAATATGAACAAAATCAGGAAAGATCGATTCATTCAATGCATCACTGAGAAAAGAGTTCTTTTGTAGCACACTGCGACCATTGATGGCGGATGCCAAGTGACCCAAAATAGACGTGGCAACCCGTGGTTCAAATATCACCGTACTGGTTCGACTGCTTAAACCTGATGCACCCAACATCCGCAAACTGCGTTCGGCAGCTTCCACACCCACTTCATTGGCAGGGCGTAAATCACAGGCTTGGCGACTGCGCGTATAGGCATAATCGCGCTGCATACATTCTCCTTCTCCCGCAATCACAGAAAGAGAAAGAGAACTTGAAGCGCGTTGATAATCAGCGGCAAAGCCATCGGATGCCGCATAAGCAATGGATGTTTCACCAAAACTCGCATGTGCGCCTTCAGAATTAGAAATACGATCTGAATAGTCCAAGCCTGCTTGTTCACAAATGAGAGCAGCTTCTTTTGCTGCTTCAAGATTCCAACCATGCGCTTGGTGGGGATGTTTACACGCCCAAGCTTGCATATCTTCAAATGTTGGGTGGTTCGCGCCTTCAGGCGGCACAGCATCAGGATCTGGCTCTGATATTTTCGCCATACTGATCACTTGCTTGACCAAGCTTTTCAAGCCTTGTTCTGATACATCGGAGGAGCTTGCTGACGCAAATGCCAAGCCTTGCGGTGTCTCAACAAAAGCTCGCAGACCGACACCGCGTGAATCTTCTCGCTCAACAGATTCCAGTTTAGCATGGCGTACTTGGATGGACTCCCCAGCATCTACCAACGATAAAGCATCGGCATGAGATGCACCTGATTGTTTTGCCAAATGAACCAACTGATTGGCCATGTCTTTTAGATGTGTACTCATGCTTGTGTACCCCCAACCGTCAATTCATCAATACGAATACTTGGCATACCCACACCCACAGGCACGGATTGACCACCTTTACCACATGTTCCAACACCGGGGTCTAAAGCTAAATCATTACCAATCATGGATATTTTTTGCAAGGCTTCATGCCCCATACCCATCAAGGTTGCATTTTTGACGGGATATTGAATCTCACCACCTTTCACATAATAGGCTTCTGATGTGGTAAATACGAATTTACCCGATGTAATATCCACTTGACCACCACCAAAATTGACAGCGTAAATTCCCTCATCCAATGAAGCCAACATGTCCTTGGGATTATCTTGACCTGCCAACATAAAAGTATTGGTCATCCGAGGTTGCACTGGATCTGCATAGGATTCCCTGCGACCATTGCCTGTCGGCGCAACGCCCATCAAACGTGCATTTTGTTTATCCTGCAAATAGCCCACCAATACACCATCTTCAATCAACACATTGCGTTGTGTTGGCGTGCCTTCATCATCAAAGTTTAACGATCCACGGCGATGTGGCATCGTGCCATCATCCACCACAGTCACACCTTTAGATGCCACCTTTTGCCCCATCTTCTCTGCAAACACGGAGCTTCCTTTGCGATTAAAATCACCTTCTAAACCATGGCCAACGGCTTCATGCAATAAAATACCTGGCCAACCTGAACCCAATACCACAGGCATTGTCCCCGCAGGTGCAGCTTTCGCTTCAAGGTTTAACAAAGCCAAACGAACGGCTTCTCGTGTTAAGTGTTCTGCATCATTTTTTTCAATCAACTGACTTAAATCAAAACGTCCGCCGCCACCCGCTCCGCCAGTTTCACGTTTGCCATTTTCTTCAACCACAACCGTGACATTCAAACGAACCAAAGGGCGGTCATCTGATAAGTGCATACCATCCATACGAACAATATGAATATGTGAAAAAGACGCTGAAACACTGGCAAACACTTGTTGCACACGTGAATCCAAAGAACGTGCCAAAGTATCGACTGATTCCAATAGTTTCTTTCGCTGCAACATATCCACTTGTTGCATGGGGTTATTTGGAAGGTAAAGGTCATGCGGTGATGTTAAGGGCGTAATATTCAACGGTTTTGTTATAGAAGCAGCATTCGAAATAGCACGCGCTGCCTTCGCTGCTTCCATCAAGGCATGGGTTTCAAGACAATCCGTGTATGCATGCCCTGATAGTTCGCCTTTAATAACACGTGCGCCCATACCTTGCGCCGTACTGGCTGACACATGCTTCACACGACCTTCTTCAAGCGATAGCGATTCGGAGACACTGTGTTGTAAATACAAATCAGCATCATCGGCGTCCGCAGGAATCAAAGCATGCAAAATCTCATTCAGTGTTTGAGGTTCGATGGATAAAATAGAGGAATTCATAAGCCCCATCTTTGATAGGCAAGACTAGAGCGTCAAGGGGCACTGGACTCGAGTTATTCTAGCAGGTGATAATCATAACATTACCCCCTCAGGAAAATTGTAAAAACACAGCGTTTCACATTTTTTTTTGAATTTCATCTTAGAAAAAAAGTCTTATTTCCCCTTTAGAGAATAAATCGTGCCCAGTGGCAACTTTCCAAGCATATGCTGAAATTTCAATTTTAGTTACGTTACAATCATATCAGACAGTATTAATTTTTCTTAAAAGGATATAAAAACTGTTTCAAATACCCCGATGGAATAGGATGATTTTTAATCCCATAAGCCGATGGCCACTTCGATTTTGGCATGTAATAGGTTCCAAAAATTCTATCTAAAATTGGAAAATGAATCGAAAAATTCACATCAATTGCTTCTTTTTCTATACCATGATGCCAATGGTGAAATCTCGGTGTCGCAAGAATGGGTTTAACCCACTCCACATCAAACTTTAAGTTGGCATGTAAGTATGTTGAGTATAAATATACAATGATTAGATAAGTGTATATGGCAGTTTGAGAAAACCCAAGAACATTCATCGGAATAATTGTCAAACTCCGTAGCACAATAATTTCAATAAAGTGCATACGGGAACCAGCAAGCCAATCCATGGCTTGTGTAGAATGATGTATGGCATGAAATTTCCACAAAAAGGGGACTTGATGCAATATACGATGGAGCCAATATTGCACCAAATCAGTTAAAAACATTATCTCAATTAACTGTAAATAAAAGGGTTGTTGAACAACTATATCTTGGAGATTATTTAACGATGCATGTAACAGTATAAAATTAGAGGGTGATAAAGAAAGTAAGGCTAAGCTTTGCACCATAATACTACCAACAAAAAAGTAGAGTAGGTCATCTCTCCACTCAAATCGAAAAACAGATTGATTACGTCTTTGAAAAAGTCTTTCTAGAGGAATAAAAATAATGCCTGTCAGTAGAAGGTTCAATACAAACCAATCTAATCCAAAAGAAACATTCGACTTTGTTGCCCCTAAATTGACCATACTGCCTAATAACAAAGTCAGCATAAGTAGGCTGTTTGCCAATAAACCAAAGAGTTTATTTTGGCGCAAAATGAGACTAATACAAGAAAGTAAAAAGGCAGTAATTACAAAAAAATAAACCAAGCTACGTTGACCTGTATCCCCTAAAATATTTTGTATTTCTGGGACACTAAGCCAGCCTGCATATTGAAGACTAACCATAGAAAATAGAGCCATCATTGCTAGGGTTAGTGCAAGCACCCCACTCATCCACCCTGTCCCAAAACGTGTTAATGGTTTTTCTGCTTCCAATTCTTCATAAAGTTCTTTTATCATATCATTTCCTAATCCATTGCATAAGGATGGGGTGTTTTTAAATTATTACAACTCACGATGCCCGAGGTAATAATACTCATAACTAAACTACCACCTACTAAAGTAGGTGGGTTAGCGCATTCGGTGCTGATGACTAAAGTCATCAAGCTCGCACCATCATAAACGCGCATGAGTCAAAACATTAAAATCAAAGTCACCGTCTAAAGACG
>NVWS02000093.1 GCA_002746295.2 Zetaproteobacteria bacterium | reverse complement strand
CTATCAAGGTGCGGAGGTCAAAGCTCTCACCTTATGGCAAGTGCCACTCAAGGATGATGGTAAATCATTGAGTAAAGATGTGGGACGCACATTATTGCATGCGCATGTTGCCAATGAAATTGCCATCCTGTTGCAGCAAGCCGAACAGGGGCTTTTACATTTGGGCGACCGCGTGGTGCAAGCCAGTGATATTGCTGTTCTAACCCGAGGACACCAAGAATCCGCTGATGTACGCCAAGCCTTACAAAAACGCGGCATTGGTGCTGTCACCGCAGGTAAAGCCCATGTCTTTCAAAGCGATGAGGCAAAAGGTTTACAGATTATTTTAAAAGCCGTGCTAAAACAAGGTGATACCTCTATCCTTAAAGAAGCCATGAGTAGCTCATTATTGGGCTATCATTATGACTATATTTATCAGCAATTGAACACCGAAAGTACATTATTTCAGTGGCAAGATACATTCAAAAACTTACATGAATTATGGGAGCAGCAAGGTTTTATGGTCATGTTTCAAAGCCTCTTGCGTAGCTTGCATATCGGTGAAGATATGGTGGCTAAACAGAATGGCGAACGCCGCTTGACCAACCTTTTGCAACTGGCGGAACTTTTGCAGCAAGAAGCGCAATCGCGGGTGAGTATGAGCAGCTTGCTGGCGTGGTTTGAAGAGCAGTGTCAACAAAGCGATGAACGCAGTGATGATGCCCAATTGCGTTTGGAAAATGATGGGAACTTGGTGCAAATCAGCACCATTCATGCGGCCAAAGGTTTGGAATATGCCATTGTGTTTGTGCCTTACCTTTGGGATTGTAAACCACGCAAGCTTAACCATGACCTTTTGCCTTATTATGATGAAGCTAAGCAACACCATTATCTCGCCTTGAATGGCAGTGACAAACAACTGAAAACCGCAGAGAAAGAACGTTTAGCGGAAGATATGCGTTTGCTTTATGTCGCGTTAACTCGCGCCAGTCATAAGCTTTATTTGGCTTGGGGAAGTGTGGGAGGAGATGCACCCAACAGTGCGCTGGCTCACTTGCTTTATGCCTATTCTCAAGAGCAAGCACATTCCATCAACGAGCCACTGTCTGTATTCACAGACTTATGCAATGAGCATATCGATTTGAGAGAGCTTTATATCGAAGCACCTGAAATGATTTCATTGGAAACCAAAAAACAAGCCGTCAAAACACTGGATGTTCAACCCTTCCCAAAAACACTGGCAAATGGTTGGGGTATCAGCAGCTTTACCAAGTTAACCCGTTCGATCCATCCCCAAAGGACAACACCGTCACCCTCCAGTGCTTTTATCGAGGGTCTTTTAGTTTCAAACGATAGATGCCCGATAAAAGATTTCGGGCATGACGATAGCGACATCCAAGATGCGGTTTTTCTGCTTCCGTCCAACCGAAATATGGGGATATGTTTGCATGCCCTGTTGGAAACCATGGATTTTCAAGCTCACATTGCCACACAAGCGGACGATTTCCTTCAAAAACATGGCGTACGTTATGGCATCCATGAAGACCAACACGAGACGTTAAAATCTTGGATGAACGATGTGGTTCACACACCATTGCAAGAGGATTTATGCTTAAAAGATATATCAAAGGCACAATGCCTGAATGAATTACATTTTGATATGAGCCTAGCTCAATTGAATATCCATCGACTCAACCAAACCTTACGGCAAGCCAGCAACACAGCCTTGCAAGATTTGATGGGTTCAGATTGCCAAGGCTATCTCACGGGTGAAATTGATTTGGTATTTGAGCATGATGGGCGTTATTACATCGCTGATTATAAAAGTAATCATTTGGGTTATAGCTTGGATGATTATCAACCCAAAGCTTTGCAAGCCAGCATCTTTGCCCACCGTTATGACCTGCAATATTTGATTTATACCGTCGCATTGCATCGCTATTTGAAACTTCGTATCCCTGATTATGATTATGAGAAACATTTTGGCGGTGTGTATTACTTGTTTTTGCGTGGTATGCGTGGGCAACAAGCTTCAAATCACGGTGTTTTTGCCCATAAACCTGATGTCACCCTGATTAAAAAACTCGATGATGATATTTTTGGCAAAGGAACGAAGTCATGAATCCAAGCACACAAGAAACCCCGCATCATCTTGCCAAAATGTTTGCTGATTTCATGGTCGAAATGGCAGGTGAAGGCAAGCATGATGTGTTATATCGAACGGCATTCGCCTTATCCAAACATTATGAACAAGGGCATGTCTGCCTGAATCTCAAGGAAGTGGTTGAAAAATCGTGGCATGATGGCAGTGGTTTCGCACCTGATATGGCAACATGGCGTGCGTCTTTATTGCAAACGCCTTGTGTTGCTGAAGCGGGCGAACATGCCCCCATGATTTTGGATGGTGATTTGCTTTATTTGCAGCGTTTTTGGTTCGATGAAAGTCAAGTCGCCAAGGCTCTTTTAGACCGACTTGAAAACCCAGTCACTATTGATGAAAAAGCTTTGCAAGCAGGGTTAAAACGCTTGTTTTCAGACAATCATAAGAAGCTGCAAAAGGATGAAGTCGATTGGCAAAAAATCGCAGCGGCTTTGGCTGTTCAGCAACGCTTTGCGGTGATTTCTGGCGGACCAGGTACAGGCAAAACCACATCCTTGGTCAAAGTGTTGGCATTGTTGTTGGAACAACACGCGGATATGCGGATTCGTTTGGCTGCACCGACAGGCAAAGCCGCAGCACGCATGATGGATGCGATTCGTGCCGCTAAATCCAAGATTGCGACGGATGAAAGCATTCGCCAACGTATTCCTGAACAAGCATCGACCTTGCACCGTTTGCTTGGCTTTTCGCCGCGTGGCTACCGTCACCATCAAGATAACCCCGTGTTATTGGATTGTTTGGTGATTGACGAAGCTTCGATGGTTGATTTACCCATGATGGCGCGGGTCTTGGATGCCTTGCCAAAACAAGCCCGTTTGATTCTTTTGGGTGACCGCGACCAACTTTCATCGGTGGATGCTGGCAATGTCTTGGGCGACATCACAGGGCATGGTCAATCACTCGCCTACAGCCCAAGCATGGCTAGGACGCTGGCACAATATACGGATACAGACATCAAGCATATCCCTCAACAATCAGAATCCTCATGTATTCAAGATGGTATTGCCTTGCTGCGTAAAAGTTACCGTTTTTCGGGTGAGATTGGCGCATTGGCACAGCATATCAACAAGGGAAACGTGAAAGAAGTCATGCAACTTCTGCAAGATCCTAGCAAGGCTTTGCACTGGAACGCTGAGGGTGAATTAAACAGCATACTTGAAGTAGCAGCCAAACAATACAAACACTATCTTGCATGTACGGATGTCAAAAAAGCTTTGGCAAGCTTTGAAAGCTGCCGTGTATTGTGTGCCGTTCGCCAAGGCAACGAAGGTGTGCAAAGCATTAATCGTGAGATGCAACAACGTTTGTTGGGTGATATGAAAGTAGACCAAGCTGTGCATGGCATGCCCATCATGATTCTCAACAATCATTATGAGCTAAGCTTGTTCAATGGCGATATAGGTTTGATTTGGAAAACAGCTGATGGCTTACAAGCCTGTTTCCCTGATATATCAGGCGATGTCCGCACCTTGCCTATCGCGATTTTGCCTGATTATGAACCTTGCTGGGCAATGACGGTGCATAAATCGCAAGGCTCTGAATTTAATGATGTGTTTCTAATATTGCCCGTTCAAGAGGGTGAACACCATGTATTAAGCCGAGAACTTTTTTATACCGCCATCACACGCAGTAAAAAGAGTTTTCACTTGCATGGTCGTGCTGAAAGCATTCAAGCAGCGGTCAAACATCGTATTCAGCGCAGTACTGGGTTGGCAAAGCGTTTGGGGTGGTGAATAAAATAATGATATCTACCCTTGATTTTCACGATGTCGGTGGTGTATTAGGCTTTAGAAATAAAGAAATTTGTAGCAATCAAAGCAAGTGAGATGAAAGATATAAGTATTCCCAAAATGAAGCGTCTTGTTGCTTTAACATCGCGTGCTTCCAATACGTTGATTTCATCACGGCTAATATTTAACAGACTTTCGATATCTTTCAACCTATCACAGTCATTGGTGCAAGCTTCATAATATTGATCCCTGCTATCCCTATTTTGTTTTTTGTTGTGTTGGATGCGCTCAGAAATCTCCAAAATTTCTTGCTTCAATTTTGAGTACCCTAAAACTATTGTGGAAACATTGGGTGATTTTGAATAGTCATTTTGAAATGTAGCGATTCTTTCAAGCAAAAATACAATCGCGCTTTCATTCGCATCATAAATGGCTCTTTTGCAATGCCCAACAGCTTTTTTAAGATTTTCATCTGTATTATCGTTCGATGTTGCTTTTGCAATATGATAGCCTGCGTATCGTAGCTCGTTGATACAAGGAATGGTTAATTTTGTATCAAGGTGCTCAGATTTCTTTAAATCTTTCTCGGCCTTTTCAAAAAGCCGTACAATCTCTTCAAGCTCCTTTATCTGCGCCTTACTTAGCAAGAAAATCGTGCTTTGATAGGTTCTCAATTCTAGTGTCTATATCTGATCGCGTTGAAAAAAGACCCCTCTGAAGCAACGCACTTCCACGAGATAGCCTGCTGACAATCCCAACAACCATAGCATCCTTGTCGGTTTGTGAGAGTTGACCTGATTTTGGGCTTTTAAATACGCTATAAAATGCGTGTAAATTCACGTTGATCATATCCTTTTGGCTTGTTTAAATATTATGAAAATATGCTGCCATGACCAGCTTACCCCTCAGTACTTGGGCGGCAAACTACGCGTTAATTCTTTAAAATGTAAGCTTTTTTTGCAACAATATATTGTTTTAAGGGTGCAACTAAGCTTTCGATCATTATCCGAATCATCACCCCCAAGTGCTTGTGCTGGTAGCCATGGCTAGATGCTCAATACAAAATTTTGGGCATGACCTAGTCACTTGATACCACTCAATCAAGAAGAATCACAACTTAACAAAGACTTAATTTTATTGTCGGGTCAAGCGGCTGGGCTGGTGATGCACGACATAATAAGCTAAACTTACGCCCATGCGTCAAATAGTTTATGTAGCAGAAATACACGACGATGAAGTGTTGGTTGTCGGTGAACGAGCCTCATCTTGCGGCGGTTGTGCGGGTAAAGCATCGTGTAACACACTGGGTTCATGGAAAGAAGGCTCAGGCAATGGACGCATCCTTTCATTACGCATTCAAAATACCTTGGCAGCGCGTATAAACGATGAAGTTGTGATTGAAGTCGCCGATGGTTTATTGCTAAAAACGGCGTTTCGTTTGTATGCAGTACCAATGATTTTGTTTATTTTTTTCGGAGGAATTGCTTGGTTTCAAACCCATAGCGATGTAGTGGCTTCACTGGTAGGTATCCTCACCATATTGGGATATTACGGTTGGATTTGGCAACAAGGAACACCCGAAGGCTTTGATGCGACTATGGTTGAAGTAAGGTAAAATCCTTTCGTTCATCATCCGAATCGTCATCCCCAAATGCCACAATCCCGTCACCCTCGAGTGCTTGTATCGAGGGTCTATAGTCATTCAAGTATAGAACTATCATTTCCATATTGCCTAATCGTCATCCTCGAATGCTTGTATCGAGGATCTACCATTAGATTCCCGATACAAGATTTCGGGAATGACGGGGTGATTTAATACTTG
>NVWS02000092.1 GCA_002746295.2 Zetaproteobacteria bacterium | reverse complement strand
GTGAGTCAAGATGAAGCCTTGGCATTGGCGCAACAAGATGCAGGCAT
Organism: Zetaproteobacteria bacterium; assembly: GCA_002746295.2. Classification (GTDB taxonomy): domain Bacteria; phylum Pseudomonadota; class Zetaproteobacteria; order Mariprofundales; family Mariprofundaceae. The sequence goes on along the minus strand of NVWS02000092.1, from coordinate 10,413 downwards.
CACCAAATGGTTGGAAAACATGACGATTGTGAAGGTGATTTTGGTCAAGGGTCGCTTGCTGAATATTGTGGTGCGTCCAGCATGATGCGTTGGTTTTCGATAGCTACATGTGCGTTATGGTTAAGCGCGTGTGGCTACCATTTGGTGGGGCAGGGTGGAATATCTGATATTGTGCCTAAAGATGCGCTGGCTCTGCAAGTTAAAATGCTTGCGGGTGATGATGCGCGTTTACTTGCTGTGGCAGAAAAATCATTGGTGCAACGTACGTCTTTGCCTTTGCTCAAACAAGGTGATGAAGCTACAGATGGGGTACTGGATATTTACATTGAACATGCCCAAGAAAGCATGAATGCCACATCGTTTGATGCGTCAGGCGTGGCGAATCAATATCGCTTGACCATTTCAGGCAAGATGCGTGTGTTGTATCAGGGTAAGGAGCGTTGGCAATCGGGTGCGGTGGCTGTGCAGGGCGATGTGTTTGCAACAGGGGGTGCTGTGGTGATTGAGGCACAACGGGAAAGTGTTGCAAAATCATTGAGAAGGCAGTGGGTTCAACAGGCTTTGCAACGGATGTACTCAGGGTTTTAATGGATGCTTGATAAAATGAAAAGGATGTGACTATGCGCGTTATTTTTTATGGCGAATGGTAAAGTTACACATATTCTTGATGGATTATGGCTGGCGCTGGAACTGCATGGATTCTTCATCTGGAAATAAAGCCGTGAGTTTTCCTTGTGGTAGTTGAGTGATATTGACCATCATAGGACCTGTCCAAAAACCACCCAGAGTAATACCGATATTTTTATCTTTGATGGCTTGGTAAGAGGAAATCATTTTTACAGGCGGTTGATGCTTGGGGAATATTAGTTTGACGGTTTTATCATGATAGAAATGTAAACTGGCGCTGTGTGTTGGGTTGATCCAGATGCCAGTGAGTTGTTGCATGGTGTTGGCTGGTATTTCTGGTTCTTCCATGCTGCTACATGATGTCATCAAGAGGGTGAAAAAAATGAGTGTATAACGTGAAATCATGGTAATTTCCTATGGGTTCCCGATGTAAAATTTTGGGAATGCTAGTGCTTTTAGCCAGGTGGGTGATATATAGTGATTCAAGTATTAAATCACCACGTCATTCCAGAGTGCTTGTATCTGATGATATACCGTCATTCCCGAAATCTTGTATCGGGAATCTATCCATAGACCCTCGATAAAAGCATTCGAGGGTGACGATTGGGTGATATAGAAATGATAGTTCTATACTTGAATGACTATATTCAAAAGTTGGGGAAGATAATCAAATATTTCAATATTAGATCATAAAAAAAAGGGAGGCAAAAGCCTCCCTTTTCATTTTTTTTTGGATTATTAAATGTTCAAAATGAACAATTAACGAGCAGGTGCTCCTGGGTTACCAACAGTAGTAGCCTTGGTCGCTGTTAAGAAAGCAGAAACATTGGCAATATCCGCATCTGTTAAACGAACCGCAACATTACGCATCATTGCCATCGGGTCGTTGTCTCGCGCAGCATCATCCACCGATGATTTTGTTGTAGCACCCAAACGCAATGCTTCAAGCTCATGTTTCAAATAAACATAGCGTTGACCACCAATAGCTGGGAATATATAGCCCGCAGAACGACCGTGAAAACCATGGCAGCTCATGCAAGCGGGGATACCGCGAGAAGGAATGCCATGTTCAACAATAATTTGCCCTTTGTATCCAACACCCACTTCTTCACCGTCGGCAATCATTTGATCCAAATCTGATCCCAAGAAAGGTGTTCTAAGACTGTGAACGTAAGCAGAAACATCACGGCGTTGTTCTTCACTCAATGCCTTGGCGATGTCATTCATTTGGTACATGGTGTTATCCATGCGTTTATCGCTGGCAAAATCTTCCAATTGCTTCCAGATATATTTTTGTACTTGGTAAGCTAGGCGTGGCGTACCCATATCATCTGCACCCAAACCACCCGTGCCATGACATCCCGCACAGGCTGGAACATTATCGCCGACACCGCTTTCAAAAATAACACGACCCTTATCTGGGTTGCCAATGACTTCTTCCGCCATTGAGCTTGGAGCCATCCAGCTTGCAGTCAATAATATGGCTGCACTTATTAGCATTAAACGTTTCATTCTAAACCCTCCTATTGAATTTATAACTTTAAATTAATCGTCTTTACTGCATGCAGTTTTAAACATAAAAATTACAATCGCAAATGAAACGGCTGTAATCACAGCATATATTTCGAATACATCGCCTGTTGTATAATTTATGGTGCTTTCAATAATTGCCCACATAATATTAAGCCTCCCAGCATTAAAAAAATTTAACCCAAATAAAAATCAGGTCGCCATGATGCCAAGTTTTAAAAGCAACTCAAGAACATATTTTCACCTGTTCTTTAATCTTTTTTAACAAACTTGGCAAAGTCTTTGTTTTTCCTTAATCTGATTAAGGGTATGAACGTCGTTTATTTGGATGCTTCTGTTTTGGATGTATCTTTGGGTTTGGATTTTATAGGGCGTGGAATGGCCTCTTCTCGGTTGACAGAGATATGGCGCGGTGCATCAATGCCAATGCGAGCTTGTCCACCTTTGATGCTTAAAACATGAATTTGAATATCTTCACCAATGGTGATGACTTCACCGGGTTTGCGTGTGAGAATCAACATGGTTTGTGCCTCCGTAGCTGTATAAATGTGTTTTGGGCGTATTGAACGATCTTACAATATAACGAATCTTTGCGGTGGGGCAATGCAGCATGTTTGTTTTATTGGCGGCTATATATTGGCAATTGAAGCGCAGTTGATAGTTTGCCTGCATTCTTATGGTGTACCGAGGTACGCAAGAAGGGAGCCTGAATTTGTCATTCACAAAATATGAACCTGTACGATTTCGCAGTCCAGAATATATCGCGGTATGGAGTGAGCAAGTTGCAGCAACATCTTATAATATATCGAAAGATGCGAGAGAAGCTATGAAAGATATGGCAGTATCAGGTTATCCCAATGAAATTTGTGGGCTTTTGCTGGGACGCATTGATGCCGATGGCTGGCATGTATCCGAAGTGCGCCAAGTCGCCAATGTGAACATAGAACGAGCATCGGATCGTTTTCAACTGGATCCAGCGGGTTATCAAGCTGTGGATCGTGATATTCGCGGCAGTGATGTGGAAATTATTGGTGTCTTTCACTCGCACCCTGATTGCCCTGCAAAACCTTCACCCACCGATTTGGATGGTGCATGGGAAGGCTTTTTGTATCCGATTGTGAGTGTGTGTGAGGGTGAGGTTTTGGATATTCGTTGTTGGGAGCCGCGCGATGATACGCAACAATTTCATCCAGTGTTGCTGGCGGAGTCTGTGCAATGAAATGGTTTTTATGGGCTTTATTGGCGTGCGGACTGACCGCCTGTGTGACGGCTAAAGAAGCTGTTGTTGAAAAGGGTGCGGTTGAGAAACTGGGGGCTGAAAAGCCAGTGTCACAAGCAGCACCAAAAGAAGTTCATAGGCTTCATATCGAAGATTTGATGCGTTATAGCTCGCGTTTTCTTTATATGGGTGCGCAAACAGCGTTGCAAGAACAGCACCGAATGCTGGCGTTGCAATTTTTAGAAGCTTTGAATCAGAAGTTAAAACTTTCGAAAGATGATGAAGAAAAATGGTCGATTGAGCCACGTTTACAATTGGTGCAACTGTGGTTGCAAAATGAAAGGTTGGATGAAAGTAAAACCTTGTTGAAATCCTTGCTGGCACATGTGCCATTGGCTCAAAGTGAACAAAAAGAAGATGTGTTGCGCCTATACACCATGTATGCGCGAGTGTTGGTAGCTCAACGCCAATATGCGGATGCTTTGGATGAATTGACGCGGTTATTAAGCGTATCGCCTGATTTTTTACCCGCTCGACGCTTGCAAATTGCCTTGTTTATGGAGACCAAGCGTTGGGAATTGGCACATATTGCCATTCAAACGGCGATTCAACGCCATGATGCAGCGGCATTAAGAAAATTGGATGCCAATGTTTTCGTGCATGAAAAAAAATATGCCGAAGCGTTAATATCTCTTCAGCAGATGCAGCGTCTTGCGCCCAACGATGCCAATGTACCCTTGTTGCAAAGTGAAATTGCCTTAAAACAGGGTCATGAAAAAGAAGCAAAACGTTATTTAAAGACCTTTTTAACATCGCATCCTGATGATTTACAGGTGAAAAATAAGCTGGGCGCGTTGTATATTCGTCTGGGTGAGACATCGCAAGCGATTCAATTGTACCAAGAGTTGGCTTCGCAAATGCCCGAACGTGCAGAAATTGCTTCGGCATTGGGCGTTTTATTTTATCAACAAAAACAAATCAAACAGGCTGTAAAATATTTTGAACGTGCTTATGAACTTGAGCCGAAAGGTCAGGGGCATGCATTTTATTTGGCAGCCAGCCTTGAATGGTTAGGAGAAAAGAAACAAGCCCGCTCTTTGTATCAAGAAGTACCTGAAGGAGATGGCTTGTGGGTAGAATCTCAGCTGCGTTTGGCAGGTATGGATTTTGTTGAGAAAAACTTTGATCAAGTGCAGCAGAATATGTTGGCACTGGTGAAAGATTTTCCAGATGAAAGTCATGCTTGGATTTTATTGTCATCGAGTTATTTGAATCAAAGAAAATATCAGGAATTGCTAGATTATACCCAAGGGGGGGTGATGTTTAAGAAGCCTTCGCCACGTTTGATGTTAAATCGTGCGATTGCCTTGGAACATTTTAAACGTTATGACGATGTTGAAGCAACGCTCAAACAAGTGCTTAAGTTTTATCCTAAAGATACGGAGGCATTGAATTTTTTGGGTTATACGTATGCTGAACAAGGCGTGAAATTAGGTGAGGCTGAGGCATATATTCAACGCGCACTCACATTAAAACCCAAGGATGGTTATTATTTGGATTCCTTGGCGTGGGTTTATTATCAGCAAGGGAACTATCAACAGGCGATTCAGACACAACGTCAATCCTTGGTATTGGTGAGTGATGACGCAACCATGCAAGAGCATTTGGGTGATATGTTGTGGAAACACGGTGAGCATGAGGCGGCTGTAAAACAATGGCAGTTGGCATTGACCTTAAAGCCTGAAAATCCTAAATCATTGCATCATAAGGTGAAGCATGGTTTGTAAGTGATGATGAAAACGCTGTATGGACTCATATTGAGTCTATCCCTCACTGCATGTGCGACTGTGAAAATCAACAATGAGCCTATGGATCAAAAAAAGATGCCTGTGATCACTGCATTTCAAGGAAGTCTGTTGGTTTTCTCACCCAAACACCGTTTTCAGGTTTTGATTCAATGGCAGGCTGATTTGCATCAAGGGCATGCACGTTTAACGCATGCAGCATCGGGGCGTGTGGTGGAGTTGCGTTGGCAAGGTGAAGTCTTAAGTATGCGTGATAATCAACACAAAGATATAGCATGGCAGCGTGTGAGTGTTGAGCAACTACAAGATCTGGGCATTGTGCTGGCACCTTGGGTGTTGGCGAAGGTGTTGCATCAACAAATACCCAAGGCATTGCATAGCAAAGATGGTGAAACTTGGCGGGGTAAGCTGGATCATAGTGTGATTCAGTTGCGTTGGCAGAATGACTATCATCGACTTACCATGACAGATATTACACATGGTCGCAAAGCTGTGTTAAGGATAAATCCATGAAATTTTACATGCCTGAATCGGGGTGTTTGTTGTCACCTGCTAAAATTAACTTACACCTTCAGATCACAGGGGTGCTGCCTGATGGTAAGCATGGCTTGGATACTAGTTTTGCCTTTGTCGATGTGTATGATCGTTTGCATATAAGCTTATCGCATGAAATATCCGTGCAATGTTCTGTGGGTTCACTATCGGGTGAAAAAAACTTGGTGTTTCAAGTGCTGTTGGCATTGCAAAAGAAATACCATGTTCAACATGGTTTAAGTGTGTCGATTGAGAAAACTTTACCCGCTGAAGCGGGTTTGGGTGGTGGTTCATCGGATGCCGCGACGGCATTGTTGGCAGCCAATGTGTTGTGGGACTTGCACTTAACGACGGAAGTTTTGATTGAATTTGCGACACCATGGGGCGCGGATATTCCATGTTTCTTGTTTGGGAAAGCCAGTGTTGCCAAAGGCGTGGGTGAAAAATTGAGAGATTATCCTGAGGCTTTGCCTGATGGTTATCTTTGTCTTGCCAGGCCTTGTGAAGGCTTATCGACAGCTGCGGTCTTTCGTCATTTTGATGAGAGCATAGAATTAATGTTGACTCGACAGAATGATAACGCTAAAGTGCGCCCCGCTTCACAGGGCTGTGTTCCTATCGGATGGAATGATTTGGAAGGCAGTGCTACTGCATTATTACCCATGATTTCATCGGTGTTAAGCTTGATGAAATCTTGCTCTAAGCAAGCTTGGATGAGTGGTAGTGGTTCAACCTGCATTGGATTGTGTTCATCCAAATTTGAAGCGGAACAACTTGCTTTGAATCTTCATGATGAAGGTTTGGCAAGCTGGACGCATGTAGGGAAATTGCTTAAAAAGCACCCTTCATTTATAAGTATTGGGGCGTAGCCAAGCGGTAAGGCAGCGGGTTTTGATCCCGTCATGCGCAGGTTCGAATCCTGCCGCCCCAGCCATTTTGTATTTATGTTATGACAACGGAGTACCATCCACATGTCGAATCTCGAGAAGTTGCGTCTTTTTTCTGGAACGTCAAATCCCGAGCTTACCCAAGCTATTTGCCATCATATTGGTCTCCCTTCTGGAAACATCTATGTTCGTCGTTTTTCAGATGGAGAAGTCTTTTTACAATATGAAGAAACCATTCGAGGCTTGGATGTTTTTTTAGTCCAAAGCACCTCAGCTCCAGCCAATGATAATTTAATGGAACTTTTGGTTGCCATTGATGCAGCCAAGCGTGCTTCTGCACGTGAGATTTGTGCTGTTATTCCGTACTTTGGCTATGCGCGGCAAGATCGAAAAAGTGCTGGGCGCACGCCGATTTCTGCCAAATTGGTGGCGGACTTGTTGCAGGCTGCGGGCGTGACCCGTGTGTTGACGATGGACTTACACGCGACACAAATTCAAGGTTTCTTTAATATCCCTGTAGATAATATTTTTGCAGGTCCGTTGTTTGCCAAAGATATTCAATCCAAAAATAACTTGGATGATATTATGGTGGTCTCGCCTGATGTGGGTGGTGTGGTTCGTGCGCGTGCTTTGGCGAAAAAATTACATGCTGATATTGCTATTGTGGATAAACGTCGCCCCGCACCGAATGTTGCCAAGGTGATGAATATTATTGGTGATGTTGAAAATCGTCATTGTATTTTGATTGATGATATGGTGGATACAGCAGGTACAATTTGTAATGCTGCCGAAGCATTGATGGAGCATGGCGCAAGCAAAGTATCAGCGTATGCAAGCCACGGTGTATTGTCAGGACCTGCGGCAGAGCGTTTGGAAGCTTCGTGCTTGGCTGAGTTGGTGGTCACCGATAGCATCAAACAACCCGATCATATTTTGAAAACTGGTAAAGTCCGTATCCAGCCCATTGGAAATTTGATGGGTGAAGCTATCAAACGTATTTATAGCGCACGCTCAATCAGTAGTTTATACGATTAAAAATTTGGCTAAAGCAGCAATGCTTCCATCTGATTTGACAAAACATATAGTGATTTAAGTATTAAATCACCCCCGTCATTCCCGAAATCTTGTATCGGGAATCTAATGCTAGACCCTCGACACAAGCACTCAAGGGTGACGATTGGATGATAGAAATGATAGCTCTATACTTGAATGACTATAGCCTGCGCTCCCTTTTTTAAAAGCTAGAAAGTTTTTAAAGATCTGTTTGGGTCAACCCACCAGATTCATCTTAAGCAAGAGGTTCTAAAACCATGACTGATTTGATTATTAACGCAGATTTGCGTGAAACCACAGGCAAAGGCGATGCGCGTCGTATGCGTCGTGCGGGCTTGTTACCAGCGATTATTTATGGTGCTGGCAAACCTGATTTAGCCATTACATTGAATGCAAATAGCATCGGAAAAACATTGAATGAAGAAGCTTTTTACACCTCAATGTTGGAAGTGAATGTGGCGGGTAAAGGCAGTGAAACTGTTTTATTAAAAGATGTACAATGGGAACCCATCATGGATACAGCCATGCACTTGGATTTCATGCGTGTTTCATCTGCGGATAGCGTGACGGTTGAAGTACCTGTTGTGGTTGTGAACTATGATAAATGCCCAGGTGATATTGCAGGCGGCATGTTGGATATGGTTCGTCATGTATTGGAAGTGACGTGTCGTGCGGATTCGATCCCTGAAAGTGTTGAAGTAGACTGCGCGAACTTGAACATTGGTGATAATATTCATATTGAAGATATTACCTTGCCTGAAGGCATGGAAGTGCTTCATGATGCCAACTTTACCATCTTAAATGTTGCTGCTCCTAAGGGACATGAAGAAGCATCGGATGATGCCGATGCCGAAGACACTGTAGCAGAAGCTTAATGAAAATTTTGGTCGGACTTGGCAATCCCGGCTCTAAGTATCAGGAAACACGACACAATGTGGGCTTTCGTTTTCTTGATCAACTTGCCCAATCTGAGGGGGTGCAGTTTTCTGCATCCCCTCGTTTTCGTGCTGAAAGTGCCACTTGGCACAGTCAAGAAGGCAAAGTATTGCTGCTTAAACCTCAAACATTTATGAATGATAGTGGTGAATCATTGGCACCTTTGGCACATTATTATGATGTCGAAGCCAAGGATGTGGTGGTGGTGTATGATGACCTTGATTTGCCCAGTGGTAAGCTGCGCTTGAAGGTGGGTGGTGGTCATGGTGGACACAATGGTTTGCGCTCTATTCATCAACACTTCAAAGATACATCATATACCCGTGTTAAGGTGGGTATTGGTCGCCCTGAACATGGTGCTATTGTCGATTGGGTATTGGGGCGTGCAGGCGAAGATGATCGCGCCAATGAAGCGCGTATCTTTCATATTCTAGAAGAAGAATTATCGCTGATTCTTACGGGTCAAACCGATACGGCGGCAAACCGTATACATCTTAAATTAAACCCCTCTTAGGAGAGTATCATGGCATTATCCATTGGCATCGTTGGGCTTCCCAATGTTGGTAAATCAACCTTATTCAATGCACTGAATGGTGGTGGTGCAGAAGCTGCAAACTATCCGTTTTGCACCATTGACCCCAATGTTGGTTTGGTCAAAGTTCCTGATGCGCGTATGGATGCATTGGCTGATATTGTGAAGCCGCAAGCCATGCAGCATGCTGTGGTCGAGTTTGTGGACATTGCAGGTTTGGTGGCAGGGGCTGCCAGTGGTGAAGGTTTGGGCAATAAATTCCTTGCCAATATTCGTGAATGTTCTGCCATTGCCCATGTGGTTCGCTGTTTTGATGATGAAAATGTGACGCATGTATCCAATACCATTGACCCACTTTCTGATATTGAAGTCATTGATACCGAATTGATGCTCAAAGATATGGATAGTATGCAAAAAGCGGTGGAACGAACCATCAAAACCACGAAATCAGGCAATAAAGATGCTTTGGCGTTATTGGCTGTTCAAGAACGTGTGCTTAAAGGCTTGGAAGATGGCATCACCGTACGTCGTCAAAATTTAAGCGATGATGATCGTGAAAAAATCAAAGATTATTGCTTACTGACTGGAAAACCCGTGCTATACATTGCCAATGTTGATGATGGTTCATTGCCTGATGGCAATGCTTATGTGGAAAAAGTACGTGCTTTTGCCGCCGAAGAAGGCGCAGAAGTTGCCATTGTTTCTGCTCAAATTGAATCAGAACTGACCGAAATGGATGAAGAGTCTAAACTTGAATTTCTATCCGACTTGGGATTAGAAGAACCTGGGCTTAACACTGTGATTCGTGCAGCTTATAGTTTATTGAATTTAATTACGTATTTCACCGCTGGTGTCAAAGAAGTACGCGCTTGGACAATTCACATCGGAGATACTGCGCCCAAAGCAGCGGCTGTGATTCATAATGACTTTGAGAAAGGCTTTATTCGTGCTGAAACCATTGCCTATGATGATTTTGTTACCCTTGGCGGTGAAGTAAAATCCAAAGAAGCAGGCAAAATGCGTTTGGAAGGGAAAGAATATATTGTCCAAGATGGGGATGTCCTGCACTTTCGCTTTAATGTTTAAGAATGCATCACGGGAATTCTCGGTCATTCATTGCCGAGATGAAAGTGGTCTTGTGCGATAATACAAAAGGGGGGGGTAGTGTTAAAAACACAATGAAAGAAGTCATCAATAAAGCATACAAATTCCGCATTTATCCAACGGATGAACAAAAAGTATTTTTTGCAAAGCACTTTGGTTGTGTGCGCTTTGTTTACAACCACCTTC
>NVWS02000091.1 GCA_002746295.2 Zetaproteobacteria bacterium | reverse complement strand
TGGTGCTCTCGACTGGAGTCGAACCAGTGGCCTGCCCCTTAGGAGGGGGCCGCTCTATCCATCTGAGCTACGAGAGCCATCATTGCAGAAAATTATAAGGTGGCGAAAGATAGTGAAGCTGCGCCCACAGTCCATGTTTAAGCTTCAAATAAAAAAAGGGGCAGCCGAAGCCACCCCTTTCAAAGAATCACAAAATCCTAAGTGAACTTAGAATTTATATTGAGTATATAAACCTGCAATAGTTTCTTTACTGGTTGAAACACCTTTCACGTTTTTAAGATCAGTATACATTAAAGAAAGTTTTACTTTTTTGTTAGCTTTATAATCTAAAGAAACCACTGTGCGTTTTTCTTTAGACAAACCAATTTTTCCAAACTTGATTTCTTCGTAGTTTACGAAAGCACCCAGTTGGTCAGTCACTTTTGCCCAAGCCCAAAGGTTCAATGCTTTATCTGTTGTAGAAACACCACCTGTTGGTGCAACTTTACGTTGTGCATAATCAGCAGCAACACGGAAATCATGACCCATACCATAAGTCACCATCAATTGAGTTAAAGTTTCTTTGCTACCAGTAGCTGCCACACCCTTAATCAAAGTTTTGGTTCCACGATACCCATCACGGTAACCCAAATCAATGGTCAAACCATCGATAGGTGCCAAACCAATACGTGCGCTGATATCTTGGCTATTGCTTGGTGAAGTCTTTTTATAGCCAGCACCATTTACCAAGTTTACATCATAGTTCAACATACCATCCGCAACTTTACCAAACACGCCGATACCAGAATCTGCAGAGTCATCCCATTTAGCTTGATCTACAAAAGATTTAGACAAATAACGATGACCACTCAAGTGATCTTCATGACCAATCCATGCTGTTTCAATGATACCAATCTTCACATTGAATTCAGGCATGAAAGAACCCGTCAAGTTAGCATATTTTACATACGCAATGCTTTTACCAGCTTGCTTGGGAGTGCCTTTTGCTTCATACGTTGTATCCAACGTCAAACGCACTTTCCAAGTATCATCCAACTTGTGTTTCACAGTCAAATATGTACGTTGTAACGTGCCACCCGTTGTTGTTGTTTTACCAGCAGCAGTTGTTTTATCGACTTGTGAAAAATCATAAAAGATTTTTCCTTTCACCTGAGTGCCACCCGCGAAAGCAGGTGCAGCAATCATCGTTGCAGCCATCACAGCAGCAGTACGAATAAATACGTTCTTCATTATTTAAAATCTCCCTTAGGAATAAGTTGCGACGGAGCGTAAGAAGCCAATATGACAACTATGTGACAAGTTTTTGATGTCATATTTTTGTAACCATATTCCCTTATCGTCCTTGATATAGTTGTTTAATTATTAATTTACCCCGTCATTCCTGAAATTTTTTATCGGGAACCTATCCATAGACCCTCGACACAAGCATTCGGGGGTGACGATGGGGTGCATCGCTTGTGAGGATGGGGCATCAGGGGTGACGGTTGAATAATAATCGAATTGTTAGTTCTATACTTGAATGACTATATACCAACTCAAAGGACAGAAATTAAATGAATTTAAAAAGAAATATATCTCAACCCACAGCCAAAAGTGTATTATATAATGCGCTGATTCAATCCAACAGCCAGTTCACCACCTTTCAACAACTGCCCATGGTCAAAGATATGCCACAAGAACATGCGATGATGTTATTTAGTAGTATGAAAGAAGAACGTTTCTATGAAAATGATATTATTTATACTGCCGATACTGAAACAACAGGCAAGATGTACTTAATTTTGAATGGTTACGTCAATGTTGCCGATGTGAGCGGACATCATTATGGTCGTTTGGGATCAGGCTGTGTCTTTGGCTTATTTTCATTCTTGGATGACAAACGCGCTCATTCTGCCACCATTCAAGCTGAAACTGGCGTGACTGCACTGACTTTGGAACGCAGTTATTTTGATTTAATCAACTTGGAAGATCCAAAGTTAGCGCAACACTTGATGCATTTCATGTTTGGTTTACTCAGTGAAAAAGCCCTGAAAATGGAAACAGAATACGCCCACATTCATCAATATGCATTGGGACGGAAGGTATAAATGACAAAAAAAAATAGCAGCACAGATATTCTCATTGTCGAAGATGAAGCACCCATTGCTCGTTTGATGGAGATTCACCTTCAACGTGCAGGTTTTTCCACAAAAACATGCTCCAATGGGCGTAAAGCTTGTACCCTATTGGAGGAGAACCATTATCAACTCATGCTGCTTGATCGTATGATTCCGGGTCTGCGCGGCTTAGATCTTTTACGCTGGTTACGCAAGCAAGAGACCTTAAAAATTCTTCCCGTCATCATGGTCACAGCATTGGCGCAAACCGAAGAGCGTATTCGTGGGCTCAATGAAGGTGCCGACGACTATTTACCCAAACCTTTTGAACCCGATGAACTTGTGGCACGTGTACAAGCTTTGTTGCGTCGCTCCAGCCATCAAGTCATCCAACAACAAAAATCGACCATTGATGTCAACAAAGATGCCATGGAAGCACGTGTGAATGGAGATCGCCTTGATTTACGTCCTTTGGAGTTTAAATTATTGCGTCGTTTGATGAAAAAACCAGGTAAAGTGCGTAGTCGTCAATATTTATTGGATCATGTCTGGGGCATCAATGCCTTTGTGGAAGAACGTACTGTCGATGTTACCATCAAACGCTTACGCAAAACCCTTGAAAAGTATGGCTTGGGTGAATGCATTGTCACAGTACGCGGTTCTGGCTACCGTTTTGATGAAAAACCACATACATGACTCTAACATGGGGCATAGGTATTTTCCTATGGCTTGCTTGGTGGTTAGATTCCCTTTTATTACGCCGTGATTTGGAAGCCAAGCAGGAAGTCGAACGCCAATTACAAGCAGAAATAATAAGGCTTAAAAAACGTCTCAACATACGCTCCCAACATTTGGATCATGTGATGGATGCCATTCAGGAGATGGTGTTTCGCCTCGATCAACAAGGCATGGTCATGTCTTTAAATCAACGGGCTCAATTAGCTCTCAATCTTTCCAAAGATCTCGCTTTCCCTCAACCTATGGTCATGCTTTATCGTGATTCAGATTGGTTGGAAAGTTTTCAACTGGGTGTTGAACAACTTCCCAAAACCACTGATTTACCCAAGCTTTTCATCAAAGAGCGTGTTTATTTACCCCGTTTATCGAGTTTGGGAAAAAATCAGGGTATTTTATTGTGCATTGATGTCACCCAGCAGCACCAACTCCAAGAACAACGTAAAGCCTTTACAACCAATTTAATGCACGACCTAAAAACCCCGCTGACATCATTGCTCGGTTATGCCCGAAGCATTGAATCATTTTATGATGATGAAGAAATTTGCAAAGAATCTGCCAATGTGATTGCTCAGGAGGCCAAACATGTCAATGCACTACTCAACAGTTTATTGTCGGTTGAACAAATTGAATATGGGGGATCGGAAGGGGCAAGTTGTGATGTTGTACCCATCTGCCAGCATGTGTGGCAAAGCCTTGAACACGATTTGGATGATAAAGATCTCACATTAAACCTCGAGCTGCCTGAAACATGCCTTGTTGCCATGCAAGCCGCCGATGTTCATCGCATCATTCTCAATATTGCCAGCAATGCCATCCGTTATACCGAAGAAGACACTGTTATTGACTGCCAGCTACTTGACCATCTGTTACAGGTTAAAGATGCAGGCTTGGGCGTGTCTGAAAAAGATTTACCGCACCTTTGTGAGCGTTTTTATCGTGTTGATGCGGTGCGCAGTCAAGGCAGTGGACATGGTTTAGGGCTTGCCATTGTCAAAGAAACCTTGATGCGAGATGGTGGAAGCATCACTTTAAAAAACCGTCATAAAGGTGGTTTGCAAGTCAGCATAACATGGCCCGAAGTTGATTAGTCACAACTTCTTGCTTAGAAGCCCGAACATGGCAATTAAATCAACGATTCTAAAAGCAGAGATTCAAATCACCGATATGGATCGAAACTACTATCAGGATCACCAGCTCACCATTGCTCAACACCCTTCTGAAAATGACATGCGCTTGATGGTGCGGCTGCTGGTATTTTGTTTACATGCCAGTGAATCTATGCAACTTACCAAAGGTTTAAGCACCGATGATGAACCCGATATTTGGCAAAAAAGTTTAAGCAATGAGGTTGAAATCTGGATTGATCTTGGGCATCCTGATGAAAAGCGTATTCGCAAAGCTTGTGGGCGCGCCCAGAAAGTCATGATTTACACCTATCAGCATCGCAGCAGCCAAGTTTGGTGGGAACAACAGCGCAAGAAACTCAATCGTTTTCAAAATTTAAGTGTGTATCATTTGGATGATGTTTCCGTGCAAGCATTAAGCCAGATGGCAGCACGTTCCATGCGTTTACAATGCACCATCCAAGATGGTCAATTGTGGTTTTCAGATGGTGAACATGCCATTGAAATCACCCCACAGCTGTGGAAAGAAGCTAAAAATTTCGGAGAACAACGATGAAATTCGAACAATATTATATTTCCGCTGACATCAAAAAGAATTTGCGTCAAATGGGCTTCAAACGCCCCACCGATATTCAATTCAAAACTATTCCATCGATTTTAAATGGTGAAGATGTACTGGCCATTGCCCAAACTGGCACGGGAAAAACCGCAGCCTTTGCGATTCCTGTGATTGATAAAATCCATCGTTTTAAAACCAGCAAACGCTCGTATGGCATCAAGTGCATCATCATGGTTCCCACCCGTGAATTGGCGTTACAAATTGGTCATGTCTTCAAAGGTTTGGCACAACATACCAAGGTCAAAACTTTCACCTTACACGGTGGCATCGAACAAGAGCATCAAATCGCCAAAATCCAAGATGGTATTGATATTTTGATTGCCACACCTGGTCGCATGTTTGATTTAATCAATCAAGATGTGATTGAAGTGAAGAATGTGACCACCTTGGTGCTGGATGAAGCCGATCACATGCTGGATTTGGGTTTCATTGAAGACATTAAATATATCAAAAAGATGCTCAAACGTGCGCATCAAACCCTGTTTTTCTCTGCCACCATCAATGATGAGATTAAGAAGTTGGCATATTCACAAGTTAAAAGTGAAGCCATTCGCATTCAAGTTTCACCCAAGGATAGAATTTCTAAAAATATTTCACACTTTGTCATGTTTGTTGAACTTGATGATAAACGTTTCTTTTTGGAACGTTTCTTAAACGATCACCCTGAGGATAAAATCATTGTCTTTGTGCGTACCAAAGTGCGTGCTGAACGTGTCGTGAAAGCCATGCAACGTGTCGGATTGGAAAATATTATGAGCATTCATGGTGATAAAGATCAACAGGAACGGAACCAAGCCATGCAAGCCTTTCGTTCAGGTGCTTGTCGTGTTTTGGTAGCAACCGATGTGAGCGCACGTGGCATTGATATTCCAGATGTTCAGTTTGTTATCAACTATGATTTGCCTGAAAAAGAAGAAAATTATGTCCATCGCATTGGGCGTACAGGTCGCGGCATGAACAAAGGTGAAGCGATCTCATTTTGTAGTGACGATGAAAAAGAACTGTTACAAAACATCCAAGACTTTATTCAAAAGCCCGTTGAAGTCTTAAAGGTGAGTAAAAAAGGGTATGCGGAAGTTGTGAAGCCATCTGTCAATGTAGCACAAGATTTGCGTGCTATGATTTTGGGAACAAGGGATGAAGCCAAAAATAAGGGTAAATCCAAACATAAAAAATAAGCTATAGTTATTCAGGTATGGAATCACTTTTTTAGATCATTATCCAAATCATCACCCCCGAGTGCTTGTGTCGGGGGTCTATAGTCATTCAACTTTCTATCACCCAACCGTCACCCTCGAGTGCTTGTGTCGAGGGTCTATCATTAGATTTCCGATACAAGATTTCGGGAATGACGGGCTGGGCAAGATTTCGGGTATGACGAGGGGATGGGTACATTGATACTTAAAGCACTATATAGTCTTCAAGTATGAAGTTCTCTCGCTGCGCGGGCGTTAGCAGGCGAGGGTGACGATGAAAATGATGGCAAAGGGTTGCTACATATGGAAGCTTTGTAGCAATGCACCTGTAATAAGATGCCAACCATCGACCAATACAAATAAGATGATTTTCAGTGGTAAAGAAATCATAACAGGGGGCAACATCATCATCCCCATACTCATCAATACCGATGCCACCACCAAATCCAAGACCACAAACGGTATGTAAATCAAAAAGCCAATTTCAAAAGCCGTACGCAACTCACTGATGACAAAGGATGGAATCAATACATACATGGGCGTGTCATCCGCCGTTTGAGGTTTTTTAATATGAGCTGCATTTAAAAAAAGTAACAAATCATCTTCACGTGTTTGTTTCAGCATAAAACTACGAATGGGTGCAAGCGCACGATCAAAAGCCACGGATTGATTGATGTCTTCTGCCAAATAAGGCTGAATCGCTTCAGCATCAATTTTATTCCATACAGGCATCATGATAAACATGGTCATAAATAGTGCCAAACCAATCAAAATTTGGGTCGGCGGACTTTGTTGTGTGCCCAAGGCCTGACGTAAAAATGCAAACACCACCACAATGCGTGTAAACGATGTCATCATCACCAAAATAGAGGGTGCAAGTGTAAGAATGGTCATAAATGCAAGGATTTTAAGACCTGTAAACCAATCATTGGGATCGTTACTATCACCCAAACTCAAGGATAACGTGGGAATATCCGCAGCCCATGATGTGTGGGGCATCAACAAAAGAAGGAGTAATACAAATCTAAACATCTTTTTTTGTCTCCGATTCAAGTCTAACTTCTTTGCTGACATCCACTTTCTCGATCAGCTTTATATGACCATTTGATAAACCCAAGATGTAATGTTTATCTCCACGCGATATTTCAACCACGCTGTGTTGGGAATCCAAGGATAGCCGCTGAACAACACGCATCGCCTCACCCTTATGACGCTTGGGTAAATGCTGCTGTTGTAAACGTTTAAGCACCCAAACCAAACCTGCAAAAATAGCGAGAACCAATGCCAATGCGGCAATGGATTGCCCCATCATCATGCCAAAATTTTCCTGCATGGCTTAGCCTAAACTACGCACACGTTCACCTGGTGGGATCACATCCACAATACGAACCCCCAGTTTCCCATCGGCTGTAACCACCTCGCCTCGCGCAAACACCTGACCATTGGCAAGAATATTGACTTCTGCATTCGCCTCTTTCTTTAAATCGACCACCGTACCACGCCCCAAACGGGTCACAGCATGCAGGGGCATATTCACACGCCCAAGTTCAACACTGATTTCCAAGGGGACATGCATGATGACTTCAAGGTTTGGGCGTACACCCTCCCCACCTGTATCAACATCTGCTTCAAGATTATCTTCATTCATCCAATGCTCCTATGGCAACTTATTGATAATTTCAGCAGCCAACATGCCATCTTGACTACCTGCTTGGGCTTGAAACATGGGGATTTCATCGGCCCACAAGGTCACAGGCTCACCCTCATTGATTTGAAATGGTAAATAATCACCTTCAGATAAACGTAGAAACTGTTCAATGGTCATCTCACATTCACCCAACCGTAAAATCATTGGGATAGACACAGTACTCAAGGATTGTTCCATTGCTGTTTGCCACTCTTCATCCACCACCACAGCATCGCTCACAGTTGAACGTAAATTATCCAACATTGGCTCCAAAAATGTACGTGGGTAATAAAGGGCAAAACCACCTGTAGTTTTCTCATCCAATTGAATATTAAAATACATGGAGAAACAGTTTTCAGTGGCGCCAGCCACGCTTAAAAATTGTGGATCTGTATCAATTTTTAACAGTTCAAAATCCAAGGCTGTCACTGGATCCCAAGCTGTTTCAAGATGTTTTTCTAAACTTTTGGCAATACGTTCAGACAAGCGACGCTCCACAGGTGATAAAGTTTTAGGAACTTCACCACATGCCTCACCCTCACCCCCCAACATTGCGTCAACATGTGCAACAATCAGTGAAATATCAAATGCCAACATCATCGGACCACAACCTTCCACGGTATAAGCGAAGAAGACTCTAGGCTTTTCATCGGTGATAATATCTCGATAAGCTTCTTCAAGCATGCGATCGAATGCAACGCCCACTTCACGATTAAAGGTATCCGACCATTGATCCTTTAAAAATTCAGCCATGCGTTCTTGGAGGTTCACAAACAATGGATAACGGGCAGGTCCATCCACTTCACCTGTCTCAAAGGCATAGGGTTGGATGTTTTTAGGTTGTTTAAGCGGTGGCAACGAAGCAAACAAAGCTTCCGCTTGCTCCATAGGTTCCATACTTGCCATCAATGCTTCAATTTCTTCTGGATCTAAAATCGGTGATTGACTGACATCCTTATCAGATGTGAGCACAGCATCTTCTGCGATCTCATCCACTTGAGAAATATTTGCATCATCTGTCATTGGGAAACAAAATCCGTAAAATACATTCTGCGCACTGGTTTGCCTGAAAATGCCTTGTTAATGCGAAAAACAATTTCTTCTTTCAACGCATATTTACCTTGTGCTGTGCGTATTTCTTTGAACGTTTTATTGGACAACAACGTCAGAATCAAATCATTCACTTTAGCCTTACCCAGATCACTGGTTAAACGTATTTTATCTTCTTCTGTCCGCACTTCTAACTTTATTTTCGCACGCAAAAATCGACTTTCATTTTCATCTGCCAAATTAATGGTAATATTATCCACATCAACTAAAATAGGCGGAACGCTGGGGTCTTCCACCTCAGCTTCAGGGATTTTTGTTTCTGCCGTTTGGGCTGGAGCAGTATCTGTTGGCATTATTTCAGGTGTTTGAAGAATCTTCCAAGCAATAAACCCACCCACGGCTAAAATCAACACCAACAATGCCACAATAATGATTTGCATAAGGTTACCCGATGATTTTTTTGCCTCTGTTTGTTTCGCATCTGCCATCAGCATCTCCCCTGCTTAGTTATTTGTACACGACAATGTCAACACGCCTATTGTGACTCCGCCCAAAGGGTGTGCTATCTGTTGAAACTGGCTTTGAAGGACCATAACCCGCCAAAGACAAACGTGCTGGATTCACCCCTTCTTCTTCCATGATATGCAAGACTGATGCCGAACGTGCCAATGTTAAACTCCAAGGGTCAGGGTATTTCCCACCTTTAACCACAGCACTACCATCAGAATGCCCATTCACACTGATTTTACCGGGTGAAACAGCCAGCATACGTGCCAAACGGCGTAATATTTTGATTGTCTCAGGCTTCAACTTTGCCGAACCTTTATCAAACAAGGCTACATCTGGCATGCGTAAATAAAGCCTATCTTTGATGATAATACCCTTCACCTTGTGTTCAAGAGCACTATCTCTTAACACAACATGGCTATTTTGACGCATCGCCAACATCAATTCTTGCGGTGTCACAGCTCTTCGTAGAACGGAAGGTGGGATAATATTAATTTCTGTTTTATCCCCCGAATTCATCACCGATACTGCACGTTTAAAATATGTTGAAATATCCTGTAAGCCCGTATTATCCAACGTAGACATCGACACCAAGAGAATAAAAAATGTCAACATCAGGCTGACCAAATCTGCAAAGGTTGTCATCCATGCTTCAGGATCAGGCTTATAAACAACCGGCCATTTTTTCTTCTTTGCCATATCAAAAACCTTTGCTTGGCGCAGCTACAGCCGCACGTTGATTGATTCTAAAATCTCTTTTACCATGTTCAGCTCCTTCTGGATGCTCTGTTACTGGTCTAAATTTCAATGTGATTTCAACACGTCGATTGAGTTCAGGATGCCCTTTAATGGGGTGTTGATCCCCCATGCCTGCCACAATCATTCTCGAGGGTGAGACACCACGCTCCTTTAACCCACGGAAAACACTCATCGCTCTTGCCGCCGACAACTCCCAATTACTGGGATATAGCGAACTACGAATGGGTTTATCATCGGTGTGACCTTCAATACGAATTTCAATGACATCTGGAAGCGAGAATATTTTGGCCAATGCATCCATCAAACGATCACTTTTATGTGATAATCCCACTTGCCCCGATGCAAAGGCAATACGTTCAGGAAAGCGAATCCGCACGGTTTGATTCGCCAAAGGCAAGATATGCAAACTTTTTTCACCCAGTTGTTTGGCCACCTCGGTCAAAGCTTTCGCCGTTCGTTTGGGCGCTGATGAACCCTTCACAATATCCCTCGCAGGCATTGCAGGACCTTTGCCATCGGCAATATTTGCGCCATAAGGGAGTGGACTAAAAGTACCTGCCAGTGAGCCAAGCGCAGCGATACGCTTTTCTTCCACAATCACAGCCATGGATGTTAGCAAAATAAAAAACGCCAGCATCTGCATCATCAATTCAAGAAATAGTGCAGCCCCAATATCCTTGGGGCGGTCAATTGGACCTGGTTTTTTATCTCGCTTTGCCATGATTATTACACCTTAATCGAACGATGAAACCCGTTCTTTTGGTGGTAAATAACCCAATAGTTTTTGCTCCATGACACGGGGATTTTCCCCAGCAACAAGGGATTGAATACCCGTTAAAATAATTTCTAAAACCAAGATCTCTTCGGTACTCCGTGTTTTAAGTTTACCTGCCATGGGTAAAAATAAAATATTTGCCAACAGAGCACCATAAAAAGTCGTCAACAATGCCACCGACATGGATGGACCAATCGAGGATGGATCTTCCATATTCGATAGCATCAGCACCAATCCGACCAAGGTACCAATCATGCCCATCGATGGAGCGTATGTTCCGCAAGCGGTGAGCATATCAGAGCCTTCAAGGTGACGGCCTGATATTTTATCCATTTCCATATACAAAATATCTTCAATTTCCGATGGCTCCTGACCATCAATAGCCATTTGCAGACCTTTTGCCATAAATTTATTTTCAATATCACCGACTTTGCTTTCCAAAGCCAAGATACCATCTTTACGAACCACTTGCGCCAGCTCCACCAGCTCAGCAATCACATCCTTACCCGCTTGCACCTTGTACATAAAGGTTTTCATAATCACGCCGATGAGACCAATCACTTTTTGCAAGGGATAACCCACCAAAATCACCCCAATGGTTCCCCCAATCACAATCATAATAGAAGGCACATCTACAAAACCCATCAATCCAGGGCCAATAGCAAACCCCACCAAACCAAATGCGACCAAAATTCCTATGACTGTTGCAATATCCACACTGCCTCCCACTGAATAAGGCTATTGTCCATCACCATCATTCATTTAAAACATCCATTGTGGGAGGCAAAGCAAGAAGCGTGCAAGCTTTAATAACATCAAATAAGCAATAAATTCCAGAGTGAAAACCGTGCTATTGTTTAGACTTTAGCCAAGCAATAATATCATTTCGATCATGTGTCGATAAATAAGGTAAACGCATCCGTGTATTGGCTTTGATGGCTCTTGGATTGATGAGCCAAGCTGTGAGTGCTGCTTCATCCCACACATCAAAAGACACACCTTGAATGGTCGGTTTTTTACCATAAATATTTTTTAGTGTTGGACCGACTTTGATAAAGCCAGTGTTTAAATGATGGCAAGGTCCGCAACGTACCATCGCCACTGTTTTACCTCGCAAGGCATCACCTTCTGCCCAGGCAAGGGTGGGCAGAAAGCAACTAAGGAGCAGTAGTTTTTTTAACATCAGGTGCCAATGCAAAGAATAAATCCCCTTCTTTACCATGGTAGGCGAGATGTACATGCAAACGATCCGTTTTTTCATCATGAACATACAAAGCACGTCGATAAATGCCCAAAGCACCATCGGGCATGGCTTGTTGCATACCATCAAGGTCAATTTGGATTTTCACCAATAAATCAGGAATATGTTTTTTCCCTTCTCGGTTCACAAAAATCAAAAATTCATTCATACCTTTCTGCAACACTTCGGGGCGTGTTTCAAAGTGAACACTAAAGTTTTCCCAAGTCTGCTCTGGAGCTGTCCATGTTGAAGATGATGAACATGCAGATAACAACAAGCACAACAACACACTAACTTTATATTTCATGAGGATTCACCTTGTTGACTATGTTTTTGTAAATACTGAAGCACTTGTTGTTTTATATCATCCGACATCGCTCCATAACCTGCCTGCGCACGATGTTGTTGCATCAAAGCTATGACACCAGCCCATTCCAAATCCGTATGCTGATTGGGCATGGGAGGGCGGTGACAGCTCGAACATTGTTTAGAGAACTGCTTAAATCCTACCGATGCTTGATCGGGATAAAGATTGGCTACAACAGAATTCATTGCTGTATCTTGATTGCTACATGCAGCCAAAATCATCAATAAAAATAGACCAAGACTACTTCTCTTCATGATGTTCATCTTCCTCATCATCTTTATCAGGATCATACATCATGGTCATGGCATAGACAAAGCCACCAAATACAAGCATGTATGCCAAGGCCGCTGCATGCCCCCAAGTGTACCAAGGACGAGGACTATCTGGACGATCCCCCCAAAAAGGCAGACTCAAAGCAAATGCAGCCACAACGACCACGGCAATAATGGCAAAAAACCAACGGGGTACACGGCTAGAGTCTTCCAAACCTTCACCACTGGCAATAATATCATCATCACTCAAGCCTTTTTTCTTCTTAGGGCGTGATTGTCCACCACCAAACAAACGAGCATTTTCTTCATCTTCACGCGCATGCGCCTGTTGCAAATCTTTTTGACTCATTTTTTCACTCCTTCAGCATAATAAATCAATGGAAAGCTTGCTTGCCAACCATCATCGGTCGATGCACGCACCGTTACACGGTGCAGCCCTTGTTTCAACTTGGGTGAGAAATGCAACAATACATCCTTTCGCCCAGCACTTTGAAACATCACCGCCTTCGCATCCAGCACATATTCATCCGTATCCAAACCGATGACTTGAAAGTGCATCACAGCAGGTTTATACCGCTTGTTGGTCACATTGATACGGTAATCATAATTCGTCGTATTTGCCAAAAGTTCAGCACGATCCACCACCAAGGTATAGGGTTGATAGTTCATGATACCCACCACAAAAATCAATGCGCCCAATAGCGTGCCTGCCATTGCTGCCCGCCCACGCCCCAAAAACGAGCCCAAACCATTGGTTTTATAACCATCTGCACCAAATTTAAAGCTTAATAAACCTGCGCCTGTCATTTTTTTACTTTTGCTATGCAGTTCATCACAAGCCGCCACACAATCACCGCAATTGATACAGCTATCAAACACTTGCGCTTGCTTGGGATCAATATCTAAGAAACAACTATCCACGCAATAATTACAATTTTCACAATCATCCGAACGTGCCTCATCATAGGCAATGTGCAAGGTATCTTGGGTTTTGAATGAATGCTGCCAAACCCGATAAATACACATGTATTTGCATACAAGATGACGCATGGCTGCGACATCAATCAAAATCATCACCACACACACCAAGTAAATCCACAATAAATTTTCAGCCAAAGGCACGGGATGCATACGAATAAACGACCAAATCACACTGGGTTCAAAGAAATATAACAAGGGAACCATAGCAAACAACATGGAAATCAATAAAAATGATGTAAAAAGAACCACTTTATTCAAAAGCTTATCTTTTCGCCTTGCGACTTGCATTTGCAGTCCTGTCACATCCATGACCAAAGCACGTCGTCCCAAGAGTTTGGCTGTTAAAGCATTCGCCCATTCAGAAATCGTATTTTGCGGACAAATCCAACCACAAAACACCGAACCCGCCCATGAATAAAGAAAAATCAATCCTGTTGCCATCATCATCCAAAAACCCATGACAATGGCAATATCAGAAAAAGACACTTGATAGTCCAACATGTGAAAAGCACCTGCCATCGTGTCAATACGAAACAAACCCGTGATAGGAATCAACACCAAGGCAACCACCACAAGCCATTGCGAGATACGTCGCCAACGATGCACGGATTGCGCCCCTGGCACATGTTCTTGTTGAATAGGAATTTGTTGCAATTTCTCTTGCGCGTTCATTGACTCAACCTCGCATAAGGACTTAATACTTGCAGCCTTGTTCGATACTGCTTGATCGCGGCGGCATCATGCGCTTGTTTTGCAAGCTGGTACATAGCTTTAAGCGCCGCTTCATGATCGGGGCGTATGCTTAGAATTTTCGCAAGTGCTTGCTTTTTCGTCATACCATGCGGCAAAGTATGGGCTAAACTCTCAAACATCGCATCTGCCAAAGCAAAACTTGCCCAACGGTCAAGCGGATTGGCGCGATATGCCAAGGCTTGTAAACGTTCGGCACTCGGTTTTCCTTGTAAAGCTTCCCATTGCGCTCGCATATCCAAACTTGTGGCAGCCCAAGCCCGCTTCAAATCTTGGCGATGTTCAGCCCTCACTGTCATTTTTTTGACAGCCGCATCAAAGCTTATACGAGATTGCAATAACCAACGCAATACACCTGGCAAAGGGCTGGATTTATAGCGCATCTGTGGCAGCGCATATTCAATAACAGGCGACCACTCCCCTTGCATTTTTTTGGATGTCGAACCGTGCAATAATACCTTCGCACTACCCCAATACCGCCCCAACCATGTCCATCCGCCTTCGCCACCCCACATTGAGCTATCGGGCGCATGCTGTAAAAGCGTTGCCGCATCTAGCATCTTGCCTTGAAAGCCAATCAAGGCGATGCGATAACCATCGACAAACACCGCATTGTGAGAAAACACATGGGCAAAGCTTCGTATCACCACCTGTAAGTCTGCCACATCAAATTGATTCAATGCCAACCATTGCACAAACACGCCTTGCGGCGTTAAATGTTGCTTGGCGCGTGTAAATTGTTCGACGGAAAGCAATGCACCGCGCCCGACCATATCGGGGTGAAATAAATCACCCATAATGACATCATAATGCTGATGGGTGCGCATCAAATAACGCCGTGCATCATCATGAATCACATGAATACGTTCAGGTAAACCGCCATTCACTTTGGCAAAATAAGTTTTTGAGGCATGGACTGCGCCTTGGGATAGCTCCACAGCATCGATATGCGCTTGAGACCAAGCCAATGCGCCCGAAGCGGTGATACCTGTTCCCAAACCCAAACATAACACTTGCTTGGGATTGCCCTGTAAAAATAAGGGTAAACGCGCCTGATTACGTTGCACGGCGACTGAGGTTGGGTCGCTGGAAGCATCCATGCGTTGCAAATCAGCCAGCAAGATACGTTGACCATCCTTACGTTCCACCACATGGGTGATGGATACAGCATCTTCTGATTGGTATAAATCATGGGCTTGCGGTAGTTCGTTGACCAATAAACGTGAAGCAGGGGGGAAATCTTTTGCAAACCACGCCAGACAAAGCGTGACAATCAAGCCACTCCCCATGATCCATGGCGATTGATAGTGTTTTGACCAATAAAATCCACACAGCATCAAGCCTATCGCAGCAAGCCCCCATGTTGTGGCTGTTCCCAGTAAAGGAATCAATACAAACCCAGCCAACAAAGCACCCAAACATGCACCCAAACTATTGGCAGCATATAAGGATGCACCTTGATTCTTATCCGCAATCAAAGGCAACCATGCCCCCAGTATCAACGTCACAGGCAGAGTACACAAAGCAATCAATCCACCTTGAAATGCCAGTGCAGCCCATAAACTATCCCATTGACTACGTTGCGCCCAGTCATTCACATAAGGAAAAGCATACAATCCCAGGATGGCAAATGCCGCTGCTAACATGGGTGCCCATGCTAAAATTTTCCTGCGTGGTAGGTGTTTTGCCATGATGCTACCCACACCAATGCCAAATAAAAACACGAATAAAATGACAGCTAAGACATATTCAGTACGCAATAAAATCATGCCAAAGGCGCGTGTCCAAGCGATTTCCAATACCAATGCCGCCGCCCCCATGCCAGCATAAGCCAGCAAACAAGATGAGGAAAGTGTGCTAGGTTTGAATGGTTGACGGATATTTGAGAGCGTTTGCGGTGATGTTTTGAGAGCCAAAACAAACAAGCTTATACCAATCAGAACGCCCAATCCTGCGATGGTATGTAAAGCTGAGATCCAACCCAAGATGGGAAGCAATAACAGCGGTAACAATGCACCCAATGCACCACCCAAGGTGTTGAAGCCATATAACTGGGCCAATGAAAGTTTGAGCGATTGCCCAACACGCAACATCCAAGGGAAAGCAAAGCCCAAGGCTAAGGCTGGCAATGTCAACACCACCAGTGCCGAACTCACCTGCCAAAATTGCCACACTTGAACATCATCCACACTCAGATATAAACCTTGTAAGCCTTGCATCATCATGGGCAAGCATACGGCATAAATGGCTACGCCAATTTCAATCCCTGCCAAGGTGAATAAGCTTTTTTTCAAATCAAGATGCCAACGGTGTCCAAGCAAACTACCCAAACCCAAACCCAACATAAAAGCAGCCACCGTGACCACCACACCGATGATGGATGTCCCAAACAACAAGGACAGCATACGTGTCCATAACACTTCATACGCCAATGCCGTCACACCTGAACAGGTGTACAATATCAACAATAGTTTACTTTGTTGCTTAGGCTTCATAGGTATTCACCTTTTAGATATTTGCATTGAGAAAGTCATGATCTATAGGTCATCTTTACGCTTCTCGTTCACCTGAATTTTTTGGATGAAATAGAAGGATGTCAGGTGCAAGTGGTTTATGTGATTAATTGAAGGAGTGTTTTCATTGTCAAATCTTTAGATGAATATACACCATCAATATCTTGTAAATATTTGTACGATCTATACACCTCATCAGCAACGAATAAAAAAACGTTATGTTTCCTAATTGATTTGACTTTTTCTTCTGTTAAATCAATCCCTAATGTAATTTCAATCATCACATCAATTTTTGTCATTTGTGCTGTCTTAATAAACTGCTTGTATCGCTCCCTTAGTGTTCTTTTTGCACCAATACCATAAGTTCTATTTTTAAGCTCAAAGAAAAAATCAAATTCTGTTGAGCTGTCATCTTTATCGTGTGTTTTTTTAATTTTCCTCTCATCTATTCCAATCGATGTTAAAACAGACATAATTCTATCTTCGTAGTTAGAACCGCTATCACTAATGATGGACTGATTGATACTTTCGCTAAACATCAGTATAAAAATTTGATTCGGTTCAACACCTTTTTTCTTTAAGTCAACGGCAAGAATAGAAAGGCTTTCAATAAATTTTTCACTATCTTCTGAGATAAAATTTGTCTCTTTCTTTTCCAATTTAGAAAAGAAAATCAATGATAATAACGCCCCATTTATTCTGGTTGCATACGGGCTATAAATAGTTATTTTGTCATACTCTAAAGATAATGGGTCTAATTTCTCTAATTTTGATATGTCTAATAAATCCCTGATCTTTGCTTCTTGTAAAAGCAAATCCTTAATCATATAAAGCTTTAAACTAAAAACAAAAAGATCCAATTCAACTTTAGAAGAAACTTCATCAAGAATATCTAATAATAAGATTTGTTTTGGAGAACCTGTTTTTATTTCACGTTTAATTTCAGTGATTATTCTTGCAATGATAAACTCAGTTCTATTGCTTGAATTTAAGACAGAAGCCCTCAATATTTTTATTGCTTGAGCGTCAGTCAGTTTAACTTTCACTAAATACTTCAAGAAAAAATAAAACTTCAAGTTAATATTAAATTTTTCTTTTGATATATTTATTTTATTGATTTTCATTGATCAATCTCTTTTTGGATATGCTTGGCAAGTTCTTTTATAACAGGCACAGCGACACTATTTCCAAATTGTTTGTAAGCTTGAACATCACTAACAACTATATTAAATTCATCAGGGAAACCTTGAAGTCTCCCCGCTTCTCTAGGGGATAATTTTCGTGGGTTTTTATGTTCTTGTTGAATCAAAACTTCTGAACCATCTTTATAATACCTTGCACTCAATGTACTTGTGTATTCTGAGTCTTTAGTAAAAAGAGAATAACCAAAACCATTTCCTTTTGCTTTATGTTCCCGCTTTCTTCTTTGATGCCCAGCCCACAACTTATCGGATATCGTGTATTTTTCATCCACTTGGTTATCTAAAATATCACCCACTTTAATAGATACATCCATTTTTTTAGGAAACCTAAAATTAATTTTTTTGTCTAAAAACGCAATGATATAAATTCGTTCTCTATTTTGAGGTACACCAAAATATTTTGCATTTAATACTTCAAAAAACACCTTGTACCCCAAATTTTCCAGTGTTTCTTTTACAACACGAAAAGTATTGCCTTTATCATGCCCTTTAAAACCCTTTACATTTTCTAAAAAGACTACTTTTGGCTTATGGTGTTCTACTATGCGTGCAATATCGAAAAACAGTGAGCCTCTTGTATCGCTAAAGCCTTTTTTTAGCCCTGCATTTGAAAAAGGTTGACAAGGAAATCCTGCTAGAAGAATGTCAAAATTTGGTATGTCTATTGGATTTATTTGTGTAATATCACCATAAGGTGTTTCTTTGAAATTTTCAAAATATGTTATTTTTGCAAACTTATCAATTTCGGAAGAAAAAACAAAATCGATGTCTTTTTTAAACACTTGTTCAAAACCTAACCTTATTCCACCAATACCTGCAAATAAATCAATGCCTTTAAACTTCGCATGAGTTTTTTTTATTTCGTTTGAAAAATCAAAGCATGTTAATTGATTGTCTTCGCTCATTCTTATTTTTTCCTTATGATTGATGGATGAATTTTAAGAAGGTGAAATCGAATATAAGGCAGGGTACATTTTATAAATTAAAAGCTATATTCACAATTGACCCCACCTCATTTCTTATCCAATATATCTATATTTCGTTCAATGATATGCAGTGTAAAACTAACAATATTAGAACCTAATCAACACCCTGACTTTTCAAATATTCTTCATAGGTGCCGTGATAATCGACAATGCCATCGGCGGTTAACTCAACAATGCGGGTTGCCAAAGAAGATACAAATTCCCTGTCATGACTGACAAAAATCAACGTACCTTCATAGGCTTCCAAAGCTGTATTCAAGGCTTCAATAAATTCCATATCCATGTGGTTGGTTGGCTCATCCAACACCAATACATTCGGGCTTTGCATCATCATTTTACCAAACAACATGCGCCCTTTTTCACCACCTGATAACTTGGTGACTGATTTTTTCATATCGTGTTGGGTGAATAGCATGCGTCCCAAATAACCACGGATTTCTTGTTCACCTTCTTCGGGTTTCTTCCATTGCGACATCCAGTCAAACACCGTCAAATCTTCTTCAAAATCAGACGAGTGATCTTGGGCATAATAACCCAATTTGGCATTCTCTGACCATTTTACGATGCCATCATCGGGGGTTAATGTGCCTGCGAGACAACCCATCAAGGTGCTTTTGCCAATACCATTCGCACCCAACACCGCTAACTTCTCGCCCACAGGCAGCATCAAATCAAAACCTTTGAATAGGTTGATATCATCAAAACCTTTGCTCAAGGACTGCAATTCCAAGGCGATACGATACAATTTTTTACCTGGGTTAAAGCGCATAAATGGGCTTAAACGACTGGATACTTTGACTTCATCGAGTTTAATTTTATCAATTTTCTTAGCACGCGATTGCGCTTGTGTTGATTTGGAGGCATTGGCTGCAAAACGGCGTACAAAGGCTTGAAGCTCTGCAATTTCTTCACTTTTCTTTTCATTACTTTTCAAGAGTTGTTGACGCGCCAAGGTTGATGCTTCCATATAATCATCATAATTCCCTGGATAAACGCGCAGTTCGCCATAATCCATATCTGCCATGTGCGTGCATACACTGTTCAAAAAATGACGATCATGGGAAATGATAATCATGGTACTGTTTTGCGCTCGGATAATATCTTCCAACCAACGAATGGCATTGATGTCCAAGTTATTGGTCGGCTCATCCAACATGATGATTTCAGGATTGCCGAACAAAGCTTGCGCCAATAATACGCGCACTTTCCAACCTGGTGCCAATGTTCCCATCAAATTAAAATGCTCTTCCACAGGAATGCCCATTTTCAAGAGTAAATCACCTGCATTGGGTTCTGCACTGTAGCCATCCAGTTCAGCAAATTCACCTTCTAATTCACCTGCACGCATGCCATCTTCTTCTGTCATTTCAGGCTTGGCATAAATAATGTCGCGTTCTTCTTTGATCTTCCAAAGTTTTTCATAGCCCATCATCACAGTATCCAACACCGTGCAATCTTCAAAGGCAAAGTGATCTTGACGAAGTTTCCCCAAACGTTCATGCATATCAATGGAGACATGCCCTGCGGTTGGCTCTAAATCTCCGCCCAAAATTTTCATAAACGTGGATTTTCCGCAACCATTTGCACCAATCAAACCGTAGCAATTACCATCGCCAAACTTCACTGAAATATTTTCAAATAGGGGTTTATCCCCAAACTGCATGGTGATACCTGAGGTACTAATCAAAACGCCAAACTCCTTCATCCAACATATAAGGTGGCGCATGATGCTTTCCTTCGTTTAGATGTATAGAGACTATTCGCATGTAAGTATTAAACTTCGCTGCTATGCCCACTTTACTCTTTAAATTACGCCACGTTCCTGATGATGAAGCCGAAGAAGTTCGAGAGCTTTTACAAGCACATAACATTGAATTTTATGAAACAACCGCTGGTACTTGGGGGATTTCCTTGCCCGCTTTATGGCTGCATCACGATAAACAATTGGAAGAAGGCAAACGTCTGATTTCAGACTACCAACAAACCCGCGCCCAAGATGCACAATCAATGTATCAAAAACAATGTCAAAGCGGTGAACAACGCACAATATGGACGCTCATTCAAGAATCACCGTTTAAATTTTTCGGCTATGTTTTTGCTATTTTATTCATGCTCTATTTGGTTACTGTACCTGTCACTTTCTTGTTTCATTGACACCCTCCCCGCCATGAATAGTGCGGATTCCTAGTGCGCTACGCAGGGTAGTCATTTTGGTGAGCTCCTGTTTTATCGTAGTTACTACTGTATCCACTCCACAGGCTGATGCGGCAGTGAACCTGTGGTGACTTAGCTTGTTGAAGTCCAGCGTTTTCTAAGCTGCCTGTGCGGCAGTGAACATACGCCTTACCATCATCAAGCGCGCATCAAGCTTCTAAGCTGCCTGTGCGGCAGTGAACCATGGGTGAGAAAATCAAGGGTGACATCAGAACTTCTAAGCTGCCTGTGCGGCAGTGAACCTGGTAGCTTTGGACGTTGCGAGCATATGTAACTTCTAAGCTGCCTGTGCGGCAGTGAACATACATGGCTATCAATTGGTATGGTATTAAAACTTCTAAGCTGCCTGTGCGGCAGTGAACTTAAAACAAAGTCGCGACACAAGCGAATAAATCTTCTAAGCTGCCTGTGCGGCAGTGAACGGGTTTTACTAGCCGCTTTTCATATCCATATTCTTCTAAGCTGCCTGTGCGGCAGTGAACTTCGATTCGGCGATTTGCATCGCGATTTCAGTCTTCTAAGCTGCCTGTGCGGCAGTGAACCCCCATTTATCCCAGCTAAAAAAGCAACATACCTTCTAAGCTGCCTGTGCGGCAGTGAACACAATGCTTTGAGCGCTTACGGTTCTTTAAATCTTCTAAGCTGCCTGTGCGGCAGTGAACTAGAACCAAAACCAATAACAAAATCAACAACGCTTCTAAGCTGCCTGTGCGGCAGTGAACCTAATCATATTACTTCTAATAAATTAGAAGAACTTCTAAGCTGCCTGTGCGGCAGTGAACCCAAGCATATTCACATTCACACTTCGACTATGCTTCTAAGCTGCCTGTGCGGCAGTGAACTTGCGCGACTACATTCAAGCATCTATTGACTTCTTCTAAGCTGCCTGTGCGGCAGTGAACTAGATGTTGTGAATGGTCACCGCTGCCAACACCTTCTAAGCTGCCTGTGCGGCAGTGAACAAGAAGAAGCATAAACAATAGTTGGTCTACATCTTCTAAGCTGCCTGTGCGGCAGTGAACGAATCATAAACAAGGCTGATGGTGATGCACAACTTCTAAGCTGCCTGTGCGGCAGTGAACTTGATTGTTTTTGTTAAAAGAAGAACGATGCACTTCTAAGCTGCCTGTGCGGCAGTGAACATTATAGTCAGACTGCTTTTACTTGCACGATGCTTCTAAGCTGCCTGTGCGGCAGTGAACGATGAAAATGCCAATCTTGCGGATAAGGTTCTCTTCTAAGCTGCCTGTGCGGCAGTGAACGATGTGGAGCAGCACCCCGACCACGCCAATGTCTTCTAAGCTGCCTGTGCGGCAGTGAACGAGCTTCGGCGTTCAAATTGGTCAAGTCCTTTCTTCTAAGCTGCCTGTGCGGCAGTGAACGGCGGCAATACAACCGTTGTCGTGCAAGCGATCTTCTAAGCTGCCTGTGCGGCAGTGAACGCCTGTTTGATAAGTGTATGTCGTGTTGACTTCTTCTAAGCTGCCTGTGCGGCAGTGAACGGGCAGTCTATTGTGCTTGAGTTTGCCAATATCTTCTAAGCTGCCTGTGCGGCAGTGAACATAATTCTTTGAGTGTTTATGGCTCTTTGAAACTTCTAAGCTGCCTGTGCGGCAGTGAACTAACAAGGGAACGAACAGCCGAAGCAGCCAACCTTCTAAGCTGCCTGTGCGGCAGTGAACCCTGATCCTAGCGGAGAGAGGGTGCTTAGAGACTTCTAAGCTGCCTGTGCGGCAGTGAACAAGCAGAACTAGCTCCAAAACTCCAAAATGGACTTCTAAGCTGCCTGTGCGGCAGTGAACTTATGAATTTAAGCGCGGTGATGATAATTTATCTTCTAAGCTGCCTGTGCGGCAGTGAACTTCTTTTAATACTGCTGATTATTCCGCTTTTTCTTCTAAGCTGCCTGTGCGGCAGTGAACATGTTGATGATTACTTTAAAGATATAGCAAAACTTCTAAGCTGCCTGTGCGGCAGTGAACCTTCAATCAAATCATTGCTTTTTATCGAAATCCTTCTAAGCTGCCTGTGCGGCAGTGAACATTTCAGAAGTGAAACATTTGATGTTACATTTCTTCTAAGCTGCCTGTGCGGCAGTGAACACATGATGATGTTCGCTTTGACAGTCGCTGCACTTCTAAGCTGCCTGTGCGGCAGTGAACAAGATACGTGGTTTTTATTCAGATTATTTAATCTTCTAAGCTGCCTGTGCGGCAGTGAACATCGGCGGGAAGGTTTAGTATGTTGGTATTTGCTTCTAAGCTGCCTGTGCGGCAGTGAACTTTCTGTACTTAAATTTTTACAAAAAAAATATCTTCTAAGCTGCCTGTGCGGCAGTGAACGAGCTTCTGATATTATGTTTTTTACAACAACACTTCTAAGCTGCCTGTGCGGCAGTGAACCGTTTATCCCTGCTATTTCTGATGTAGTAAAACTTCTAAGCTGCCTGTGCGGCAGTGAACGCCCTGAAAGCGGAGTATCCAAAAGATTTTTACTTCTAAGCTGCCTGTGCGGCAGTGAACATTCTTATCAAGTTGATTGCCGAAGAAAAAAACTTCTAAGCTGCCTGTGCGGCAGTGAACGCTCTTGTGAGCTGAACACAATACGATTTAAACTTCTAAGCTGCCTGTGCGGCAGTGAACTGAACTATACAATAAAAAAACATTTATAAAACAATAATATAGCTTATTTTTCCATAAAAACACCTATGAAAAAACTTGGGTTTGTAAGTTGTTGATATTTAATGCAATTTTAAAGAGAAAATATTTATTGGTATCATTCAATAAGCATCCCTACAAATTTCAAGGCTTATTTTCACGATAAACCGTTAATATTTCAATCTGAGTACCCATATTTCGATAAATAAAGCTATATTCCTTATACACAACTCGTCGAATATCATCACCATACTCTGGCATGAGCATCCCTGAATCTGGAAATTCACCCAATACCATGTCCAACCATATTTCAAAACGATTCATATAAGCACAGACAAAAGTGGCTGAAAGCTGTTGTTTATAAAGATAATCCGATATTTCTCCCATTCGTTGACTGGCGCGTGGAGAAAAAATAATTCGCCGTTTACTCATACTTGTTACGAATGTCTGCCATCACCTCGGCAAGCGGCAAGCCTTCACCTGCATCAAGCTGCTGAATCGATACGCCAATATCCTGCCTGACCCATTGCTTCTTAATAAACTCTGCAAAGGCATTCGCCATCAATTGAGAATCATTGCCATAGGTTTGCTTAATATTTTTTTCTAGTTCGGGATTATCAATTTGTATATTCAGCATTTTTTCATTGCCCCCAATATCGAAACTCTGTGTCACTTTTAACAACGTCATCACTGCTCATGACTCATGATGATATTGCATCATCTTAGAACCACGGAATGGTGGTGCCTTACTCAAGCCAAAGGAATCAAATACGCCTTAGTTTGGCTTCGGTCATATTGCTTTGAATGCGTGAAATCACCCGATATTTCACCTTTTCAGGCACCGGTAAAATATCACTCACGTTACAATATAGTCATTCAAGTATAGAACTATCATTTCCATATTGCCTAATCGTCATCCTCGAATGCTTGTATCGAGGATCTACCATTAGATTCCCGATACAAGATTTCGGGAATGACGGGGTGATTTAATACTTG
>NVWS02000090.1 GCA_002746295.2 Zetaproteobacteria bacterium | reverse complement strand
CATGTTTGTGGCACAAGATGCGGCGATGCTGGAACTCAACCCTTTGGTATTGACAGATTCAGGTGATTTGGTGGCACTTGATGCCAAGTTTGTGGTGGATGATAATGCCTTGTATCGGCAGGAAGGCATTTCAGCGATGCGTGATTTATCGGAGGAAGACCCACGCGAGATTGAAGCAGCGAAATTTGGGCTGAATTATATTCAACTTGATGGCAATATCGGTTGCATGGTCAATGGTGCGGGGCTTGCCATGGCAACCATGGATATGATTCATATGAAAGGTTCAGAGCCTGCAAACTTTTTGGATGTGGGCGGCGGGGTGACTGTTCCTGCGGTGACAGAAGCCTTCAAATTGCTCTTTTCAGACAAGCACGTCAAAGCGGTATTGGTGAATATTTTTGGCGGTATTGTACGCTGTGATATTATTGCCCAAGGCTTACTTGAAGCGATAAAAACCCACCCCATGAATGTACCTGTGGTCATGCGTTTGGTGGGAACAAACGAAGAAGCGGGGCAGGCATTGGTGAAAAATGCGGGTTTGAATGTGTACTGGGCCGATGATTTGGATGAGGCTGCAAGCATTGCAGTGAAGGTGATAGGTGAGTAAGAAGGTTATCATCATTGCAGGACCAAATGGTGCGGGTAAGACAACATTTGCTATGGAGTTTTTACCCTATGAAGCCAGTTGCCCAGTATTTGTGAATGCCGACTTGATTGCAGCTGGCATGAGTCCTTTTCAACCACGATTGGTAGCTGTCGCAGCAGCACGTTTGATGCTTCAACAAATTCAAATACATGTGGATAAAGGTGAAAGTTTTGCATTTGAAACAACGTTGAGTGGACGGGGGTATCTACGTTCTATCAAAATATGGCAAACCTTAGGTTATACAGTGAAATTATTTTTTCTTCGCCTTCCTTCGGTACAGTTTGCCCAAGCGCGTGTGAAACAAAGGGTGTTACAGGGTGGTCATTTTGTTGCAGATGAAGTGATTGCTCGAAGGTTTCAAAAAGGATTGAATAATTTTTATACGCTTTATCAACCACTTGTTGATGAATGGTCAGTATACGATACATCCAATATTGAGTTACAACGATTGGGTGAAGGGAGTCGTGATGAAATTACCGAATAAATCATTGTTACAGGATTCTGATTTTCAAAGTGCGCCGATAGCTATGCAGCGAGCTCGTTTGAAGGCTGTTGAAAAAGCAAAACAGACAAACCAAAAAATCGTGGTTTTTGAGCAAGGTGAAATTATTTATATGGAGCCAGATCGTTTATTGGAGGCTGTTCAATGAGCGTATTATTAGATAAAAACACCCGTGTAATTTGCCAAGGGTTTACAGGTAAACAAGGCACTTTTCATTCCGAACAAATGCTGGCGTATGGCACAAACTTGGTGGGTGGTGTGACACCCAAAAAAGGTGGGCAAACACATCTTGGCAAACCTGTGTTTGATACGGTTGCGAGTGCTGTGAAAGAGGAAGGGGCAGAAGCGAGTGTGATTTTCGTGCCACCACGCTTTGCTGCGGCTGCCATTGTTGAGGCGGCTGATGCTGGATTATCATTGATTGTGTGTATCACTGAAGGTATTCCTGTCTTGGATATGCTTAACGTCAAAGAAAAGTTAAAGGGCAGTGGTGCCGTACTCATTGGCCCGAATTGCCCAGGTATTATCACACCTGGTGAAGCAAAAATTGGCATTATGCCCGCACATATTCACAAACCCGGGCGTGTTGGCGTGATTTCACGTTCGGGTACACTCACCTATGAGGCAGTGGATCAACTCACCAAAACAGGTTTGGGGCAGTCCACTTGTATTGGTATGGGCGGCGATCCGATTCATGGCATGGATTTTATTGATGCTTTAAAACTCTTTGAAGCCGATGAACAAACCGAAGGTGTGGTGATGATTGGTGAAATTGGTGGTGCTGATGAAGAACATGCCGCTGCATTTATCAAAAAACATATAACTAAGCCTGTAACTGCCTTTATTGCGGGCGCAACTGCACCCAGTGGCAAGCGTATGGGTCATGCTGGTGCGATTATTTCAGGTGGTAAAGGTACTGCGGAAGCGAAATATACCGCATTGGCAGCGGCGGGTGTCGCCATTGAACATAATCCGACTTTGTTGGGTGAACGTATGCTTGAGATGTTGAGGTAGTGTTTGAATGAATATGATGGATGATGTACTGGCTTGGACATTTCTACAAGTACCTTTAAGTCGTTGGTTGTTGACCATGCTCGTGGTTCTTTTGACGGTGTTTGCCCAGCGTTATCTTATCGGTAACTTACATCGCATTACCCACCATCTCGCCGAAAAAACGGACACGCATTGGGATGATATTTTCTTTGCAGCCGCTGAAAAACCTGCCCATGGTTTGATTCTTGTGGTAGGTCTGACATTCGCTATTCATATCTTGGATATACCCAAAGATGTTTTTTCTATATTGAACAGTGTCAATGATGTCTCGCGTGTTTTGACGATTGCACTGGCTATTTGGTTTGTTTGGCGTTTTTTGGACGGTTTATCGGCGTATTTCAATGATGCAGCGATTCACACGGACACGGTGTTGGATAATCAGCTCATTCCAGTGCTATTCAAAACATTAAAAATATTTTTGGTCATGACGGCTATTTTGATGTTGGCTCAAAATATGGGCTATTCGATTTCAGGCTTAATTGCCTCATTGGGTATTGGCGGTATTGCTGTGGCGATGGCAGCCAAAGACACGATTTCCAATATTTTTGGCTCGATTATGATTTTGGTGGATCGCCCCTTTAAAATTGGCGATTGGGTGAAAACAAGCCAGTTTGAAGGTGTGGTGGAAGAAATAGGTTTTCGTTCCACACGCATTCGTACATTTGGTAAAACACTGGTCAATGTTCCCAATTCTCAACTCGCCAATATGGTCATTGAAAATATGGATGCACGCTCTAAGCGTCGGATTAAAATGCGTATTGGTCTGACGTATGATGCTTCACCTGAACAAATGCGCCAAGCCATTGAGGGCATTGAGAAAATTTTGCGTGAGCATCAAGGTGTGGATCAAGCGTATTCACTGGTCAAATTTGATGACTTTGAAGATTCATCCTTATCAATTTTCTTGTATTACTTTAGCAAAAGCACGGTATGGGAGGAGTATTTACAGGTTCGCCAAGAAGTGAATTTGGAAATCATGCAAGTACTTAAAAAGCTTGGCTTGGCTTTTGCATTCCCAAGTATGAGCATTTATAGTCATTCAAGTATTAAACCACCGTCATCCCCGAAATCTTTTATCGGGGATCTATAGTGTAAGAAGACCCTCGACACAAGCACTCGAGGGTGACGATTGGATGATGGAAATGGCAGTTCTATAATTGAATGACTATAGCGGTGCTTTATTTCATGAATCACTATATTTTTCAGCGTAACATCAGTCCATCCACTCACGGAACCACATTTCAAGCACAATCAAACTCCACAAACGATGTCCCAGTTCCAGTGTTCCACTTTGATGTAGGCGTAACAATTGCAACACTCTTTTAGGCTTGAAGATACCCCGTTGCTTAAATCTATCGGAGACAAACAAGCTTTCTGCCCATTTCCCTAAATCACCACGCAACCACGCACCAATGGGAATGGTAAAACCTTGTTTACGTGGTTTAAGAATTTCCGCAGGCAAATAACGCGCCGCCACCTTGCGTAACAAATATTTCCCGCGACCATCCTTGAAACGCAAACCCAACGGCAATGCCATTTCCCATTCAAGAAGCTTGTGATCCAATAACGGAACACGCACCTCAAGACCATGTGCCATGCTCATGCGATCTACCTTAAACAATACATCTTCAGGCAAATAATATGCCAAATCGGTATAGCAAAATCGACTTTCATCTTGATGTTGGCATAATGATTCATATAATATATCAATAGGTTCACTTGCCAAACTTGCGCGATAATGATCATGATATAAAACATGGCGAAATGCCTGTGATACCGTCATCCGTCTTAAATAGCGAGCATCAGCATCATGCGATACATCAAATAACCCACGCTGCGCTAAGCCTGTTTTTCCCGTTCGATATGCCCATTCCCAGCCTGAAAAATGTATTTTAGGCAACAAGCGTGGCAAACTTAAAGCGCGACGCGTCCAATCATACCCAAAAAAGGGTTCATCACCGCCATCACCAGCCAATACAACCTTCACCTTCTCACTGGCAACCTGAGATACCAAATAAGTGGGTAAAATCGAATTATCAAACAATGGTTGTTCAAGGTGTTGTAAAAATAAAGGCAGCTTTTCCACCAAGTCCAAACCAGCCACATGGGCAACATGTTCACTGCCGATATGCTCTGCCACCATCTTGGCCCAGCTACGTTCATCACCGCCACCATCAAAGCCAATGGTGAAGGTTTTAAGCGGCACATCCATCTTCTTAGCTGCAATCGCACACACCAAGGATGAGTCCACACCACCTGATAAAAATGCACCAATATCCACATCTGCCAATAAATGCGATGCCACGGCATCATTAAGCCGAATATCCAATTCATCCGTTAAGTCTTGCTCATTGCCTTGCAGCGTTTCCACAGCCGATAAAGACCAATAAATCTCAATCTGATAGTCACCATTTTTCCATATCAAAAGGTGGGCAGGTGGCAACACACACACACCTTCAAAGATGGTTTCTGGGCGTGGCACGTAACCCAATGCCAAATAAGCATCAATCATTGGGGCATTGAGTGATTTTGTGATATTTTCATGGGTAAAAATAGCTTTAATTTCAGAGCCAAAAACCAAACCCTTATCATCTACTGCATAAAATAACGGTTTGATACCCACCCGATCACGCGCCAATAACATACACTGTTGCGATTCATCCCAAAGCGCGATGGAAAACATGCCTGAAAGCCGCTCAACAACAGCTTTTCCCCACTGTAAATATCCTTGAAGAATCACTTCGGTATCCGAGTGTCCACGAAAGCTATGCCCAGCCTGAATCAATATTTCACGCAGCTCAGGTGCATTATAAATCTCACCATTGAATGATAAGTGTACACCTTTCGTCGACATCGGCTGCGCCCCAGTTCCGCTTAAATCCTGAATTGACAAACGGGCATGAGCAAGTCCTGCCATATCATCAAACCACACACCACTGGCATCGGGGCCTCGGTGATGCAACAGTTTTGCCATAGCCTTTAAAACACTGGCATCACCCTGCCCAACATAACCTGCCAGTCCGCACACTTATTTTTTCACCAAAACATTAAAACCTGAACAGTTCTCAAAAAAGAAATGTTGCCGCACACGCGCCAACTCTGGCTTACGACCTTGCAACAAACGTATGGATGAATAAGCCAGCGCAATACACCACCACGCAGGGTAACGAATAAGCTTACTTAGAAGTGTGCCTATGGGTGAGGTAAACCCACCCAAAAATCGCATAGCCACACCCGCATAACCATCATCAGCCGCCTGAATTTGTATGTGTGAAAAATGCCGACACAAATAAGCCATGCCACTTTTGGTGAAGCGAAAATAATCATCGGGCGATTCATGGTAAGGATATAAAAAAGGCACATAAAAAAACGCCGTTCCGCCTGTTTTTAATACCCTATATACCTCATTGACCACCCGATGCGGCTCAGGCACATGCTCCAGCAGTGCCTCGCAGTGTACAAATGGCATGGATTCATCTTTAAAAGGCAAATACAAAGCATCACCCAGCACATCAGGTTTGGCAGGCTCATCAATATCCAAGCCAATGGCTCCAGCAGGAAAATATGTTTGATAATGAGGTAGTTTCCCACTGCCTGCACTGCCCACAATCAGCACTTTACCCGTCTTAAACAGTGATAAGGCACGCTGTTTTAAGTTTTCTTGGACTTGCTCCACCACGACCTTATGCATCTCTACTCTCCACCAAAGCCTGCATTTTTTGTTTCAATATCTCGGCAGAATATGCCCATGAGCCGTGTGCCACAATCTCATCACGCATTGAGGACAAACATGCCTTCCCTTTCATAATATTCACCACCCCATCTACCAAAGCCGATACCGATTCAGGCTCCACATAAACACAAGCTTGCTCAGCAAAAGGATAAGGCTCACCCTTGATATGCGATAACACCACGGGTACTTCACACGCCAAATACTCCCGTGTTTTCAAAAAACCCGCCTCACCCATTTTCTGCAAACGTTCTTTTGGCTGCAATGCCAACACCACATCACACGCATTGATATATTTCGGCACCTCAAGATTGGGTACTGCACCAACAAAAAAAACAGAATCCGTGATACCCAATGTTTGCGCTAACAGCTGCATATCATGCTTGCGTTCACCATCACCCACCAGTAATAAATGAACTTTTTTCTGTATCAGAGATACAATACCTTTGTATGCTTCAAACATACTTTCCATATCATGATAAAAATCGAAACTTCCCACATAACCAATATACACAACATCCGCTTTCAATCCCAAGGATGCACGGCATTCTTGCTTGCTAAGCGGCCGAAATAACTCTGGATCCACACCATTTTCAATCACCACTATTTTCTCATCAACTAAGCCATAATGGCTATCCATACGCTGTTTTAATGCCCTATAAGGCACGACAATCAAGTTTGAATTTTGCATGATGGAAGCTTCCATACGCTCCACCATGTTCAACTTCCAAGCTGACGCACCACCTGTTTGATAGTTTTCCAATAAAAACCCATTCACTTCACACAACACAGGTATAGAAAAATATCGACATAAGCGGTACAGCGCAGGAGCTGTAGAAATCTGACGGGTATAGACCACATCCCAGCGTCCTTGTTTTAACTCTTGTTTGAGTTGTTGATACATACGCCGATGAAACAGCCAATCACCCAGCAAACGTATGCCCGAATGGTTTAACCACTCATGCGGAAATTCAAATGTCGGCATGGCAGCTTGCGTACGCGGTGCGCGTAACAACACCTCACACCCTGACTGATGCCAATGCTTAAGAAATTGACTGACATGAATCTGCGGTGCTTTATGTGGTGCAAGATCACCATCCGTTAAATAAAGGATTCTCATATCAACTCTCTGTAAAACAGTAATGTTTGTTGATTAAGCTTATCAATGTCAAAGTTTTCCTTCACAAAGTCACGCCCATGGTGTCCATCATAGCCTTGCGTTTTCAATGTTTGTAATTGAGTAATGATCTTGGCTGCCAAAGCATCACTATCTTTTTCAGAAATCAATGATGAACCCACAGGTAAACTTTCAATGATACCACCAGTATCGGTTGCAATCACAGCTAAACCTGACGCTTGAGCCTCAAATAACACCATGCCTTGCCCTTCTTCTGCACCATCATGGGCGCGTATGGATGGCATAATAAACAGGTCGGATTGTTGATAAAGTGTATCAAGTTCTGCTTGATTATTTTTGCCTAAAAAATGAATGCAATCATCCAAATGCAATGCTTTCGCCTGCGCAAGCAATGACTCTTTTAAATCACCGTCCCCCACAATCTGATACTGCACATCAGCAAAGACATGCCTAACTTTTGCCATCGCTGTCACTGCATAGGTAAAGCCTTTCACTTCCGTTAAACGCCCCACACTTAACACCATTGGCGCATCACCTTGCCAGCCACTACGCTGCTGAAAAGACCAGTCATTTACATCAATACCCACAGGAATACGTCTAATTTTATGTTTGGGGCAAGCTAGCTGTGATAATTTATGCCCAATAAACTTTGAACTCACCACAAAAGCATCACCATGTTCAAAGAGGACTCGATAATAATCTTTACCCAACATATTCGGCACAACATTGGCATCAAAGCCATGAAAAGAAGTCACAATGTTACCTTGTAAAAAGCCAGCTTGCCGTAAACGCACAGCCATCAAACCATTCGATCCAAAATGGGCATGAATCACATCATACTTTTTACCGCCACGCAATGGCCATGCAAGAAAAAAAAGTTCCAACCATTCGCTAAAACGTGTTGCTTTCCATAAGCCCAATAATCCAAAGCATCGTCGTGTATCCAGTAGCAACAAAGCTAGCATCAAACTTGATGTTTTGAGTAAGCGAAGCCATATAGTTGTGGGTACTGTGGGGCGGTAATACACATGGTTTAAGAGTTGATTGGCTGCTAAGGCAGGGTGTTTAACATGCCCCGATACTTTATAAGCATGAATATCCACTTGATGGTCTGCCTGCACCGCACCGACAATTTGATGCAAAATAAAGGTTTCCGATGTACTCGGAAAGGCACTAAGAACATAAGCTATGCGCATGATAGATAACAACCTACATGAGGGGCTGTAACGCAGCGAAAGTCCCTCTCAATGCTTTTCTTGGCTGTTTTATTTGAATCACTCGCCATACTTTAAAAACAATACATCTGATTTACAGCTATAAGTTTTCTTGTCTAGTTTCCAATAAAATGTAGTTTCAAGGGATGCCATATCCATTGATAAATTATCTAAATGTGATGTTATGCGGTCACGTAAAAACACAATATTTCGTTTAAGTTTCCAGCTATTTGACATATCTGTTTCGTCAGTTAAAACCAAGAAGAACCGATTAGATGCATCAAATCTCGCCTCACCCTGATTTTCGTAAAGCCATTTTTTTAACTCTGCGGGATCATTTTCAGCTTCTTGAATGATCGCTCTTTTTTCTTGTTTTAATGTTGCAATAAATTCTTTTGCATCTGCTCTCTGATCCTCTGATACTTTGCCATAAAGATGCAGCTTTAGTCCTTTAGGGTTTAAATCGTCAGGAATAAATATCTTGAGCTTTCTACATATTCTTTTCAGCATTGTAAGTTCATTGCCATAGCCATTATCTTTAAGTTTATCTGCTAGTAACTGTTCAGGAAAATAAGTCACTTTCAAATCAAATGGTATATCGCTAATAAAAAAATCTATCTTTTTTACCAAACCAACTGTTGGCAAAACAGTGTCATGATCTTTAAACAAATCTTCTATAATAATTGATGTCCAATGGTTGTACCATGAGTTTAACGTATAGCCTCGTAAGCTAGTTAATAAACTACCTTCAATCTCTTTATTAATATTTTCATAAGATTGAATCTTTTTTACATAGTTGTTGACGATGTTCTTTTCTAAACTATTTCCATAAGAACCACCCCAATCAAAATACTGTAATCGGTTTAGTTGATCTACCAAGTAGTCTTGATTATTACTTCGATCCGCTCTTTCTTCTTGATATTTTTGATTTATAAACTCATTAATGATTGAGTCTGTAATATCATTATTTTGAAATATATGACCAAGGTAATCTTTTGATTTAAAGCCATTTAAATCAATGTTATGTATTTCACAAAACTCTTCCATTGTCGCTTTACGCGACATGCTTCTTAGTTTTAGAAATCTAATACCCCTGCCATCATTCTCGATTAGTGGAAAGTCATTATTTCTAAATGCTTTTTCTAATTCAGAAAACTTTAAGTTCGTCATGAAGCGCCCACCTATTATCTTTTGTTAATATAAACTGTTGAACAAGAATTTTTAGTAAATCAACATTACCGATTATAATTCGTTCAGAAAATACCATTTTCATAATTCTCAAAAATATTTCATTTGTATCCAAAATTTCATTTTTCAACCATTGTTCAATTGTTCTTGAAAAAAGTGTTATTGTTGCGTCATCTGAATCCCTACGATATTCCTTTATAATACTTGATTTTTTAAAGGTAACTAAAACATCTCCTTTTATGGTC
Organism: Zetaproteobacteria bacterium; assembly: GCA_002746295.2. Lineage (GTDB taxonomy): Bacteria > Pseudomonadota > Zetaproteobacteria > Mariprofundales > Mariprofundaceae. The sequence goes on along the minus strand of NVWS02000090.1, from coordinate 21,983 downwards.
TTTGCCCTATTTATTTGTCTGGGAGTAAATGATTTTTGAACAAGCCACTCAAAACTAACCAAATCAAATCCATTTTTAATGCACGCATTTGTTATAGCCTTCCATTCTAGCCCTGATAATGAATGGTAAGTTAAAGAAAACATTTTCCCCGTTTTCAAAACCCTTCTTATTTCAGAAAACGCCTCACCAATGTCTTCCTCGTAAGCAGAATGATTTTTCTTTCTTTCTTTGCTATCTGTGATAACTATTTCATTGTCATAGTCGGGTACTAAGTTTAACCAAGAATTCCATATAATGCTCTGTTCAAAATAAGGGACGGCATCGCCATATGGTGGATCAGTGAAAACATAATCAATGGTTTCATTGCCTATATTTAAATTTTTAGCATCCTGTTTGATAATTTGAAATTTATTATTGTAATGAATAGGAGTGAGATCGAGTTCTCCAGAAATACCAAAATAACTTAAATAATCTGTCTTTCCTTTTATAACCTTGACTAATCTATTTTCAAAATACTGGAGAACATTATTTTCAAGATATGTTTCTCCTGTATAAAATCCTGTCATCCATGCTCCAGGAGCCATATCACCTCTACTCTTAATTGGTGGAACAAGCCTAGAGCAATTTGCTAGGTTCGCAGTAAATGCAACCTTAAGTAAATCTTTCTCTTTACCAGAAGAATGCTTCTCTATTAAAGACAGCAACCTTGCATGACATGATAGTGTGCGTTTTGTAAAAACATCAGATACATCCATTCCCTTTTTTGCAGAGATACGAGAATTTACAATTAATTTAGTGGTGGGATACCAGTCTTCGATTGCTTGTGCAGATTCATATTCAATATATTTATTAACATCATTACTATTTAATTCAATTTCGAGAGCTTTTCTGTTTCCAATGACTTTATATTTAGCTTTTAATGGGATGTCATTTTTATCTCTTAAAATAGATGATAGTTGAACTACAGAATTTTTAACCTTCCATTCATACCATTTTTCAACAAACGGTTTAAATTCTTCTCGAATTAAATCCCAATGCTGTTTTAGTAAGTCTAAATTTACATCCTTGTTTAATAGCTGCTCATTTAAAAAATTGGCAACTGGATTTAAATCATTAGTAATAACATTACGGTTCAACAGAAATGCTTCACAACAAAACACACCGTATCCAGAAAATGGATCGAGGACGGTATCACCCTCATTACTATATTTTCTGATAAGTTCACCTAGATCACTGGAGGGTTTTTTACCCCAGTATTTGTGCATTTCGTAGCGATCTCTTTTTTGCTTCAAGTTTGTTATTCCTTAGTTTTCATATTGCTCATATTCTAACATGTAGGGTATGGCATGGTTATAGACAGCTAACAATTTAATAGGCTTTACGTTTTCGACAAACAATCACTTTCGTCGTGGGGCCATCGCTGCCTGCTAATTTGAGCAACATGATTTCTAGTGGATATAACACCGCCGCTAAGACACCTGCTACACGATGAAAACGTGCGCTGACTTGATATAAACACCACCACCACGCCCTTAATATCAGATGATGACTATCGACAGGTGCATTCATCAGGATAAACATGGGATGGACTTCCACCACATCAAAACCAGCTTGTTCAAGCAGCTTTGCAACAAAAGTGCGCGAACGATGTACAATATGTGTACCACGAATATCGTCACCTTTGAGCCAAGAATCTGAAAAAATAAACAAACCCTCATCTTTAAGCATGGAAGCAATATTTTGAAAGGCTTTGGCATAGTGTTCATCATCTACAATATGAAACAAGACATCCATACATGAAATTGCATCAAATGTATGATCCATGGCTTCGATAGGATGCTCACCAATATCACCACAATGAATCGTCATATCCACAAACTTTTTGCGCAATTTCTGAACAGCGACATCCGTTAAATCCATGCCGTGAATATCTTCCCGCCCTAAATCACGCCAGCATTCAAGGTAAAAACCTGTGCCAGAACCAATATCCAAGACCTTGCCTTGCTCTACACCATGTTGCTGTATGGTTTTCAAAAAAAATCGTCGCCGTATCCGATACAACCACAGATTAAACTGTTCTCCCCACTCAATAAGCCCTACACCATGTAAATCATAATTCCCTTGCAGGCGTTTTTCCCAATAGTTTTTGGCATCGAATTTTTCTCTCATGCATAAACCCCATGGTTATTTTTTCTTGTTAAAAAAAGAAAATATTTTCTGTACAAATTTTCTCCCAGGAAAACTCGCCAATATATTCCATAATTTCAACGCTTCTTGAGTTTGATTCACATACTCTGCAATACTTCTCTTAGCTTCTTCTTCACCACCATATCTAAATTGTATCACCCTGCCTTCAGCAATACTTTCACCTCGCATGGATCTTGTTTTTGTTTCATTATAATTTCTATTCACACATAATACTTGGTCAACCAAGGTAAAATCAACCTGTTTAGAAAATCTCAACCATAATTCAAAATCCATTGCCAAATGTAAATCTTCATCCAAAATACCATGGTCTTTCCATATTGCAGCAGAAAAAAAACAAGCAGGCTGCATAAACCAGTATTTATCCCAGTCTATAAGTTTTTGAAATGTCGTGGCTGTCGGGACATGAATCATCTCCAACCGACCTTTACCGTCAATCCGCTTGGCACTACCAACACCGACCCAGTAGCTCTGTTTATTTTTTATATAACTATTGGCAATATGATATAGCGCATTAGGAAGGTAATAATCGTCACTGTTCAACCATGCAAAAATATCCCCACTAGCACGAGAAAATCCCTTATTGATTGCATGCGACTGACCTCTATCTGGCTTGCTCTCCCAATAAGTAATCCATGCAGAGTATTTTTTTATTATATCTAGGGTCTGATCAGTACTACCTGCATCCATAATTATATACTCAAGGTTCGGGTAACCTTGTAATAGTATTGAACGAATCGTTTCCTCAATATATTTTCCTTGATTATAAGAGGGCGTAACCACAGTAATTTTAGGCCATGGCTGACCATTCGGCATCAAGCTTGGTAATATTTTTTCATGCTCTTTCCAAGGCCAAGCATCATTATTATGAATAGATGCTGTTGGAAAAATAGAAGTAATGGAGGAATCAAGTTTATTCAAGAATTTTTCCTAAGAACAACCAATATATGATCTTTCCAAGCATTTGTTTTAGGGGCTTCTTTCCAAGTTTTTGCACGATTAAAGGGATAAATCTTAATAAGTATGCGGTAAAATATTTTTTGACTGTTGCAGCTATTAAGCAGTGCATATACAGCTGCTTCAAGTAGTTGACGTAAACGAATAAATATCGACTTGTCAAAGTGAGAAAACTTCTGGACTTGCAGTATTTCTAGGTTCATTTTTTTACATATCCACTGAAACCACTTTTTATTAAAAAAAGAGACATGTTCTGAAAAGTAATACCAATAGTTTAAGCGCATAATGCGCCAAGGTAATGCATTTGTGTTACCTGTTGCGATAATAAGAACGCCCTTAGGCTTTAGGGATTTAGTTACCTTTTGTAAAGCTGCATAAGGATCGGGAAGATGCTCAATAACATCCAACATGGTGATGACATCAAATTTCATATCATTATTATCAAGTTCTTGAATTGTTTCTGCAATCAAACATATACCTTTCGCTTTCGCGTCTTCTCTTGCATCAGGAGACGGTTCAATGCCATAATAAGCATGCTTCTTGGGTAAAGAGTAAAGAAAATCACCTCGGAAACAGCCAATATCAAGAATATCACCTTTTTCACAAGCCAGATCAATGACCCTTCTTGCTAGGCGAAAGTCCTCTCTATCATGATAAAACCATGAGCCTATATCTATACTTTCATAAGCTTTTTTTAACATGCTTTCACTTAAATATGGATGCCTAAAAAAAAGATGACAACAACGGCATTGATATAAATCCCCAGCTGTCTTTAATGCAAATAAACCACCAATATAATGGATTTTCCCATGATTAATAACGAACTTCTTTTTACAAGCAGGGCATTGCCCCATTACATCGCACTCATCGTTGGTAGCCACTATGCTTCATTCCAACATGGTGATACTTCCAAAACATCTCATGAATATCACTTGGCATTTCACTTTTCCAAGTGCCAGTTTTGCCTTTGCGAAAAAAATCTGGCCACTTCTCATGTAGCTCAATAAAACTTGGTGAACCACTCTGAATAGGCTTTAGCCCCAAAGAAAGTTCGTTCAAACAAGCTTGAACTGACTCCGCTGGTGAGACTATGAGTTCTTCAAACTTTAAAATGCTGATTTGTTTTATTTTCCCCAAAGCTGTCCATGCCATAACATGATCACTCCATCGACCATAACCTTCATCACTTCGCACTAGTTTTTTTAGTTCTCGTTTAAAATAGAATGCCCTCATAAAACTATTCCAATGCTCTTTTTTTTCACCAAATGACATTATATATCGTGCATATGAGACAATAGAATCTCGACCGTCACGCACAAGATAAATTACAGGGCTATCATCGGTAGGCAGCCCATGTGTTTTTATCAGGTATAATCTTGATGATCTTGATAGCTCTTCAATAGAAGCAGGAAGGTCTTCATGACCAATCATTTCAGAAGCCCCTATTTCTGAAAATAAAGAGTCATTATAAATTGAATAGGTTTTGATACCATAAAGATGTTTCATCAACACACGAAAAAATGTATTTCCAGATCGAGGGTATGAAGCCAACCATACTATCATATTATATAACTCCTTACTTTTTAACACCTTTACCCGTGGAAAATTCAAATTTCAAGGGTAAGGGTACAAGTCCATGGTGATTTTCAGTAAAATATACCCCAGTAGAAAAAAGATCACGGGGTGGAATGCTTACGATAGCCGCATCATCAACCTTAATTAAATATTCAGTGCGTGGTTTTGCTACCCATACATCCAAAATATAATCACCTCCAGCCAAATATACATCAATGTTTTCACAACTAAAATGACAATGTATACTTCCTCGTACACCATCAAGGACATAGTTTGTCACAGAGGGGCCTAAAACACTAACTTTTACTCCGCTCATAGAAGAAATTCCTAAGCCAACACCAATATTATTTTGCTGCTCACTAGCCAAAATATCAATATCAATAAGTAAAGAAAAATACCCAGTATCCTTAAGTTCTACAGCTACATTGATAGAGGTTATCTCCAAACCATATTTATCATTACGGATAGGTAAAATATCTGAATTATGTTGAACAGTTCTATTAACAACTTGGCTCATATATGTACTTACAACGTTATCAATCGAAGAGTGCATAGCAACCTTACCATTTTGAAGTAACACACCAGTAGAGCAAAGAGAGCGTACTGCCCCCATATTATGGCTTACAAACAAAACTGTTCGCCCTTCTTTGGCTACATCACTCATTTTCCCCAAGCATTTTTTCTGAAAAGCGGCATCACCTACTGCCAAGACTTCATCTACGACTAAAATTTCAGGTTCTAAGTGCGCCGCAACTGCAAAGGCAAGGCGTACATACATACCACTGGAATATCGTTTGACAGGTGTATCAAGAAATTTATCAACTTCTGCAAAAGCAATGATTTCGTCAAATTTACGGGTAATTTCCTTACGGGACATGCCCAAAATTGCACCGTTTAAAAAAATATTTTCTCGCCCCGTTAGCTCTGGGTGAAAACCAGTACCCACCTCCAACAAACTTGAAATACGGCCTCTAATTTCAATTTTTCCTTCTGTTGGGTCTGTAATACGGCTAAGAATTTTTAACAGCGTACTCTTTCCAGCACCATTGCGCCCAATAATACCAACGACTTCGCCAGGTTTTATTTCAAAGTTTACATCTTTAAGTGCCCAGAATCGTTCCGCTTCTTCAACCTCACCACGAAGTTTTTTAAAACGTTTAAAAGGTGCTGTTAGCGAGCCTAAAAGCATTTCTCGAAAGCTTTTATCAACGCGCTCTGCGCCACCCAGAGTATACTCCTTGCCCAGCCCTGATACACGAATAGCAAAATCATTCGACATCCAATAATCCTATCTTAAATAATATCAGCAAAACGCCGCTCCACACGTTCAAAGTAAGCCACACCAACAATGAAAATAACCATCGACATCAATAATGAAATACCAATGGAGGGTAAATCAAACGGTCGATCCAAAAATGCCGATCGAAAGGCTTCAATCACACCTGTCATCGGATTTAAAAATAAAAGCCATTGCCACTTTTCTGGAACAAGACTGACAGGATAAACAACGGGGGTGGCATACATCCAAATTTGCACCATAAAAGGCACCACAAAACGAAAGTCCCGATAGGCAACCGTAAGTGCCGATAATAGCGTGCCAACACCCAAGGCAGTAAAAATAACGGCGGCTAAAAGCACAGGGATTAGCAATAAATTGAGTGACCAGCCGACTCCAAACCAAATCATCAGCGCAAATAAAACCAGAGTTGAGATCGCCAAATCCACCAAACCTGAACCAATGGATGAAAGAGGTATAATCAAACGCGGAAAGTAAACCTTGCTGACCATATTTGAGGCAGTGATTAATGATGTTGAAGAAGTGCTTACAGCATTGGCAAAGAACGTCCAAGGCAGAAGAGCAGCAAATACAAAGATTGCATAGGGATAACCATCGGATGGAATTTTCGCCAAACCACCAAAAACAATGGTAAAAATAAACATGGTTAAAACAGGCTGAAGCACAGCCCAGACTACACCCAGAACGGTTTGTTTATAACGAACTTTAATATCCCGCAAGGTTAATACCCAAAAAAGTTCGCGGTATGCCCATAGTTCTTTAAAATCAAGCGCTCGCCAGCCTTTGGCAGGCTCAATCACAGTCAGGTATTCATGATCGAAAACATCATTCTGTAACGTTTCAGGGTTTGAATGCTTACTTTCCATGCAACTAGCCTAACAACTCTTTATTTCTCGTCCACAGTACCCTTTGCTCCAAAGCGCGTGCCAAGGTGTATTCATCCAAATATTCCAATTCACCATCTTCAGCTACACCACGAGAAATACGACTCACTTTCACTTCATAATCTTGATAACGGTTGGCAAGAAAGTGCGCTGTGGCTTCCCTATCCACCGTCGCACTGGTGGCAAAAATCAATTCTCCCACACCACCTTGAGCCACCTCCCCTTTGGATTTACTCAAAAAGTTCAAATCCCAAACGCATGGCAGTTTTTACTCCCACGCCAAGTAAGCCGCTCAATTGTTCAATCAATTATGCCAATGAAACAAGCATACCTGATAATAATAACATTACAAAGAAAAACCTGGGGGCAAAGGTAAACCTGACATCAATTTTTGTTGCTCTTCTTTGGCTTTGGATTCAGCCACTTGGCTGGCTGCATTGATGGCCGCAGCCACCAAATCTTCAATCAAGCCTTTATCTTGATCTGCCCAAAGTTCATCTTCAATGGTGATTTTCTTGACTTGACGATCACCCGACATGGTCACTTTCACCATACCACCACCCGATTCACCTTGCACTTCAATTTTTGCCAATTCTTCTTGCAAGCCTTGCATGTTTTCTTGCATTTCCTTGGCTTTTTTCATCATTTTACCGAGATTCATCATGATTCTTTATCCACTCCATCATTATCTTTTTTCTTGGGGGGCAATCTGCACATCCACCAAACGACAATCCATATCCTTCACCAACATCTTCACAGTTTCATCCTGCCCTGCTTCTTGCCAACGCTGTTGTTTCACATCTTGCTTACGTCGTTGCCGCAAGTCAGCGACACTTTCAACCGTCGAAGAAGCTACTTTTTTCTCCCAAACAAGCTCTATTTTGATCCATACTTGAAAATCTTCTCGCACTTTTTTTCGCAAGAAACGTGCTTGATGCGCATCCAATGCCAACACAACCCTTTCAGAAGAAAATCTGACACATTGAACTTGTTCCAGAATCGCGGTAACTGGTGGATTCACTTTGCCATAAGCTGTCATCACCGCTTCCCAATCTCTGTACTGCTCAGCTAAAGGAGGTCGAGATGCATAAGCTTCGGGAGCTTCTTGCACCATGGTATCGGACACTATATTTTTTTGAGCAATATGTTCTTGCCTTACTGGTTCTTGGATCGCAGTGAACTTGGGAGTCTTAACAACAGTATTTTCACCCACCATTACTACTTTTTTTGGCATAACTTGAGCGTCTGGTTCCAATAATTTTTTTAAGTGACACAAGCGCATCACCAACATCTCTGCGCCTCGCTGTTCATCCACCAAACCCAAATCACGCAAACCATGCAATAAAATTTGATAACGCATATCCAATGCTTCGGGCTTCCAGAAACCCACTGCCTGTTGCAACCATTGCTGTGTTTGTTCGGAAGGCTCATCATGTACCAACGAAGCATCCACCATCATACATGCCAATTGATGCCATTGTTCTGATAATGCCAACAACAATTGTCTTGCAGCATAACCTTGCATCACTGCCTTTCTCAACAGTGATACTGCGTTCAAAGCTGAGCCTTGCGCAATATAATCTGAAAGTTTCTGCATGATTTCAGGCCCCACCAAACCCAATGATTGTCTCACATCCGCAGCCACTATGTTTTTCTTAGAAAATGCCAATACCCGTTCGGTGAGAGATAAAGCATCCCGCACACTACCATCGGCGGAACGAGCAATGGTTAACACAGCTTCTTTTTCATAGGTGACATGTTCAGCATCCAACACATGCGCCAAATAATCGGCGACTTCTTGCACGCCCAAACGCCTCAAGTCAAAGCGTTGGCAACGCGAACGCACCGTGACAGGAAGTTTATCCGATTCTGTGGTCGCTAAAATGAACAACACCCGTTCAGGCGGCTCTTCCAATGTTTTCAGCAATGCGTTGAATGCAGATTTGGAAAGCATGTGTGCTTCATCAATAATATAAACCTTGTAAGGAAGGTTCACAGGCGGGTAACGTACATCATCAAGCATATCACGCATATCATCGACACCCGTATGACTGGCTGCATCCAACTCGCGCACATCCAAATGAGAGCCCGCAGCAATCGCCACACATGCATCACATCCACCACATGGCTCCCCATCCCCTTGTATATATTGACAGTTCGCGGACATCGCCATCAAGCGTGCAATAGTGGTTTTACCCACGCCACGAATACCTGTCAACAAATAGGCATGAGCCAAGCTATGCGATGTTAACGCATTTCTAAGTGTTCGAACCACCACATCCTGACCTACAAGATCAGCAAAACGTTGAGGGCGCCAGCGTCGCGCCAAAACCAAATAAGACATGCGAAAACTGTACAACAAGACCCAACAATAATCACCCGCCAAAATAAAAAAACATCGCATCATAAAAAATGAAACCCATCCACCCAACACAAAAAAGTCTGCTATACTTATCAATAGTGGTCGAGGTATTCAGTCAGTTCACCCCTCCCCCTCCTTACTGGCTGAGTACCTCACATTTTCAGTGGGTTTATCAATCCACAAAAAAAGGCACGAAGCTTTCGCTCCGTGCCTTTTTACTTTTCACAATAAGTAAGTCATCATGACTTATGCAAGCATGAAACTTAATCGCCCAATACAGCACCCGTTTCTTTGAAGAAATAAACCGCAACACCTGTTTTTGAATCATTCCATACATGATGCCATACTTTTTCAGTCTCAATCTTATGTGGTCTAATAATACCCACTACTTTTTCACCACCATTCAAGTGAGGAAGAAAAATGTCACATTTACCACCCACTTCCCAAATTGGTTTGGATGTATTTACACTTAGCTGACAATCAATGCCCAAATCATCAAAACTCGAATCTTTACCTTCACGCAACACATCATTTTGAATATTTAATACATCGCCATCATGGATACCCACCGTTTGTGTTAAAATTAAAAAATCAGCTTTGCCATCCAAAGCACCAATAATATCATCACCTTTTATTTCTTCTGGCCATTGAAAAGATGATTGACTTGGTAATTTAAAAAATGCTGCAACATGCACATGTGTCCCTTGCTCACTCGCAACTGCCATACCCATATTGGCAATCGCACCCATGACTATCATTGCACACCCCATTAAAATCTTCTTCATTTTTCATACTCCTTTATCATTATATTCAATCAACTTACAGTGAAATTTCAAAGCGTAACAAAGCTGCCTTCACCGTGGGTGCGGCGACATCACCACCAGGGTGCTGAATCACTTGAAAAGAGGGTTGCACTGTAAACCAAGGCGTTGCCACCAAACGGTAAGTTAACTCCATGCTTGTTTCTGCCACATTGGCAGCCGTTGCGCTGGCATGCGTATTGGCACGCGCAACCGCAATCCCTAGGTCATCCTCAGCACGGCTTGGAATCATGCCGTGCAAATGGAATCCAGAACCGACATAGCTGAAGACTGTATTACGGCCTTGCGGCGCATAACCATATTGCAAGAACCAGCCAATTGAGCCATCACCATCCAATGTTGCAATTTGCTGATCAATCACACCATAAGCACCATAATCTTTGGTAAAAGTATTGCCACCAAAAGTGAGCGCTGCGGTATGCAGCCAATATCCCACCTTATAGGTAGCTGTTTCCGAGCTTACACCCGATTCAGCAATATAAAGTTTCCCTTCTCCAGCTTTAAATCCACGGGTCGCAGGATTACCATCATAGACTGCCGCTTGGATATAGGTATGTCCTGTGGGTGTGATTTTCAAGCGTGCTGCAAGCCCAGCTTTAGGAGAAATAGAAAGCGCCACATTACCCGACATATCAGGACCAATACCAAAAGAACTTTGCAAAAATAATGAAGCATAGTCACTATTATAAAACTCAGAATTCAAATCATGTAAGCCTACCAACAAGGAAGCCACACGACCAAACTGTTGCTCATACCAAGCTTCATATATAAGCCAATTACTGGGTGCATCAATATTGGAATAGGTTTGCAAATCACCTGTATATGCCGATGGGGAAGCACCTGTGTTGCCCAGACCATAAATAAATAACGTACCACCTGACCACAAACCTGATTTTTCAGTATCAATGGTTAAGGTAATATCTGTATTGGTATGATAAATCGTCTTTGTTTGACCATTTCCTGTGACTTTATTGGCAGTAAAATTTCGCGCAAATTCGCCCGTATAAACAGCTTCAATACTGACACCACTTTCTTCCATGGCTTCCCGTGCACCGCCCCATTCACCTGTGATACCAGACCAGTCCATCAGACTATGATCGTGTACAATGGCTTCGCGTTCTGTCGCCATGGGTTTAGCCAAAAATGAATCACCAGCCCAAGCCGATGTGACAGACAAGTCCCCGAAACATGCCAAAGCAAGCAAGCTTACCGTCTGTTTTTTCATGCGTGAATACATAAACAACCTCAATAAATCCATCTATAAAATCCGTCGCGCACCATAAATACTGTGATCTATTTCACAAGTTTCATACCATGTCAGTATCGATAAGAAAGCATGTCCTGTTATATTTTATGTGTATGCTTTCGACTTTAAGTAAAGCCTTAGGGAGGTTATACGTTCCATGATTACAATACATACAGAACCATTTGAAGGTCAAAAGCCTGGCACATCAGGATTGCGAAAAAAGGTCAAAATTTTCCAACAGGCACGGTATTTAGAAAATTTTGTACAAGCCGTATTTGATAGCATTGGTGATTTTCAAGGCAAAACTCTGGTCGTCGGTGGCGATGGTCGTTTTTTCAATGACCAGGCCATTCAAATTATTTTAAATATGGCATCTGCCAATGGCTTTGGACATGTTTTGGTGGGGCAACACGGCATTTTATCCACACCTGCCGCATCGTGTGTGATTCGTAAGTATGAAGCCTTTGGTGGACTCATTCTTTCAGCCAGTCACAATCCTGCGGGGCCTGATGAAGATTTTGGTATCAAATATAATATGGGCAATGGTGGCCCTGCCCCTGAAAAAATTACCGATACCATTTATGAACGCACAAAAAGTATCACATCTTATCAAACAACTGCACAGACCCATGCCATCAATTTGGCTGAAATCGGCACAACAAACATCGGGAATATGAAAGTCCAAGTCATTGATTCGGTCGTTGACTATGCAGAACTCATGCAATCCCTGTTTGATTTTGATGCCATTCGCACATTGTTGGCAGGTGATTTTCGTATGTGCTTTGATGCCATGCATGCAGTGACAGGACCTTATGCCAAAGTTATTTTACAAGACATGCTTGGTGCATCTGAAGATAGCGTGATGAATGCCACGCCATTGGAAGATTTTGGTGGTGGTCACCCTGATCCTAATTTGACCTATGCCAAAGATTTGGTGGCGATGATGTATGGTAATAACGCGCCTGATTTTGGCGCGGCATCCGATGGTGACGGTGATCGCAATATGATTCTTGGCAATCATTTTTTTGTCACTCCCAGTGATTCCTTGGCACTTTTGGCGGCTAACGCAGAGACTGTGCCAGCTTACCAAGGTGGTATTGCAGGTATTGCGCGTTCCATGCCGACCAGTGGTGCCGCCGATCGTGTTGCTCAATCATTGGGCTTGGATTGCTATGAAACACCCACAGGCTGGAAGTTTTTCGGTAATCTGATGGATGCTGATAAAGTCACCCTATGCGGTGAAGAATCCTTTGGCACAGGCTCCAGCCATGTACGAGAAAAAGATGGACTGTGGGCAGTCTTATTTTGGTTGAATATTTTAGCCGTACGCAAACAATCGGTCGAAAGTATTGTTTCTGAACATTGGCAGAAATTTGGACGAAATTATTATTCTCGCCATGATTATGAAGGTGTTAACTCCGATGCTGCCCATCAAGTCTTGCAAAATGTGCGCGATCAATTTGAAACCTTGATTGGATCTTCACTGGCAGACCGTCAAGTTCAACAATGTGATGATTTCTCATACACAGACCCAATTGACCAAAGTGTCAGTCAAAATCAAGGCGTGCGTGTATTGTTTGAAGATGGTTCACGCATCATTTTCCGTTTATCGGGTACAGGTACACAAGGTGCAACCATTCGTTTGTATTTGGAATCCTATGAAAGTGATAGCAAGAAACAAGGTATGGACGCGCAAGATGCTTTGGCAGATTTAATTACTGCTGCCAACGACATTTCTCAGCTGACGGAACTCACTGGCATGAACAACCCCACTGTCATTACCTGATTTTATCCAACTTGCCGTAAAATCCCGTCCTTCAGGTTGGGGATATAAGGCAATACATGTAATATTTGACAGTCTCAATATATTCCACACACTTACCAGTGTCATTAAACGACCTACCGTGGGTCTCACGGGAAGTAACGCTTGTGGAAATATGAGCAGTCTTAGACACTCAGCCCAAGAATCCTCTTGCTTTAGCTGGACGAGTGTCAACATCACCCAAATCGTCACCCCCCGAATGCTTGTGTCGGGTGGGGGCGGGGCTATAGTCATTCCTGAATTCGTATCATAAGTGCAATCTTGATAATGCTGTACGCATGCTCAGCATGCGCACACTTTTCCCCCGACCCTTTGGAGATTCCATGTTTGCCCTATATTATAAACACGCCACAGGTGTGAAAGATGATGTTTTATCTGGATTGACTGTGGCGTTGGCTTTGGTGCCAGAAGCCGTTGCCTTTGCCTTTGTGGCTGGCGTTCATCCTTTGGTGGGTTTATATGCGGCATTTATGGTTGGTTTGATTACATCATTGATTGGTGGCCGTCCAGGTATGATTTCTGGTGCGACAGGCTCGATGGCTGTGGTCATGGTTGCATTGGTGGCACAACATGGTGTTGAATATCTTTTTGCTACCGTTGTTTTGACTGGTATTTTACAAATCATCTTCGGCACATTGAAATTTGGTAAATTTATTCGCATGGTTCCCTATCCTGTGATGCTAGGCTTTGTAAATGGGCTTGCCATTGTGATTTTCCTTGCGCAACTTCCTCAATTTAAAACCGATGGTGCTTGGATGCAGGGTGGTGATTTGTATTTGATGTTGGCGTTGGTTCTAGGAACCATGGCAACCATGTATATTTTACCCAAATTTACCCGTGCTGTCCCTGCGGGTTTGGTCGCCATTGTTGGCTTATCTTGTGTGGTTGTTTTTAGCGGCTTGGATACCAAAACGGTCGGAGATATTGCCCATATTGGAGGGGATTTACCTAGCTTTCATATCCCTGATTTACCCATCAACTTTGAAACACTCTGGGTTATTTTACCTTATGCCTTTGTTTTGGCTGGTGTGGGTTTGATTGAATCCTTGTTAACCATGAGTGTCATTGATGAAATGACACATACGCGAGGCCAGGGTAACCGTGTATCTATTGGACAAGGGACTGCCAATGTGGTCAGTGGATTTTTTGGCAGTATGGGTGGCTGCGCGATGATTGGACAGTCCATGATCAATATTTCATCGGGTGGTCTACGCAACCTTTCAGGTATTGCTGCTTCTTTATTTTTACTTTCCTTTATTTTGTTTGCCAATGAATTGATTGAAATGATTCCTGTTGCGGTATTGGTCGGTATTATGTTTATGGTGGTGATTGGTACATTTGAATGGGGAAGTTTCAACCTTATCAATAAAATTCCACGTGAAGATTTGTTTGTCGGCATACTGGTCACAACGGTGACTGTTTTCACGGATTTAGCGACGGCTGTCATCATTGGTGTGATTGCTACGGCTTTGATGTTTGCGTGGAAACAAGCCAAACATATTCATGCCGTTGTCACACTTGAAAATGAAACCAAAGTTTACACCGTGTATGGTCCATTATTTTTCGCATCCATTCACCGCTTTAACCAATTATTCGATATTCAAAAAGATCCCCATCACATTATCATTGATTTTGCCCAATCACGCGTTGCCGATCATTCTGCCATTGAAGCCATTGATGGTTTGGCTGAAAAATACAGTGAGGCAGGAAAAAACTTACAAATTCGTCATTTAAGTAAAGAGTGCCGCCAATTATTAAAAACAGCAGGCGACTTGGTTGAAGTGAATATTCAAGAAGATCCCAATTATCATGTGGCTGATGATCGTTTGGCAAAATAACAAGCACCAAAGGTAACGCTATCATGGTCACAAGTGTCATATTGGTTCTTATTAGTTTTGTTTGGTTGGCACTGGCTTGGTTCTTTAGAAAAGTACGATTTTTTCATGTTCCAGCCATGATGTTATTGGTTGTATTTGACCTTTTTTTTCCAGTTTATTTATATCTCACGCATGATTGGTGGCAACGTTTGATTGTGCACCAAGAAGCACTTTCTTTTGCCGTATGGAGTCATTTAATTTTGATTATTGTGTTGTATTCTTTGTATGTATTACAAATTATGGCAGGGCGCAGCATGATGCAAACACAAGGTGCTGAGTATAAGGAACATCAACACGATCATGCCCAACAGTTTATGGGTATTCTCATTGTTCGTACCTTGGTATTTGCATCGGGAGCTTTACTCATTGTACCCGCTGGAACTCAATAACTAGATTTTATCGAGGTGATAATGGCACATAAAGAAACAATGACTGCCCAAGTTTGGAAACGTTTGATGATACGCTATAGCATATTGATGGTGGTCGGTGTTGTTACGATTGTTTCTATCATTCCATCCGTAAAATCGGGTGCTGAAACATGGAATATGATCATTTTATTACTCGGTGGACTTGGTATATTTGGTGGTTTTTTTGGTCTAGCAGTGTCTTTATTTTTTCACCTTTGGCATGGAAAAGCATCAGAATAAATCAATACTATCATCTTGATCGCTTCCACAAAAAGGGCAGTAACGATATTCAGATGAAATAGATGTGTTACATTCCATACATTTGGTATCCATGTGTACCATGCGACCCACACGTACAGAAATGACGGCTGTCACCATCGCAAACATACAAATGCCAATCAAAATAAGAAAAGCTGCCAATAATTTTCCAACAACGCTCTGGGGAACATAATCACCATAACCCACCGTACTCATGGTCACCAAACTCCACCATGTACCTGCAAACGCATTGGGGAAAGTGCTTGGTTCAACAATAAAAATTATATTACCAATAATTACTGAAATTAATGTCGTTGTGCCAAGAACAGCAAACAATAGTGCCAATGAACCAGCGATAGACTCAAATAGATTCACCAAAAGAGGAAAATACATGGTGATTTTAAATAAACGGATCAAACGTAATAAACGAATTAAAATAGAACTATGAAGACCAAAAATAAGTGGTAAAATGGTGATTAAATCAATCATGCCATGAAAACTTTTGATATATTTTAAGCGCTTATGCGCTGAAAAAACACGTAAAGCATATTCCAGTAAAAAAAAATACAAAATAAACGCTTCAATAGCAGGTAAGAAATCTTGAAGTAAGATGTGGTATTCATCAACAGTATCCATCATGGATAAAAAAACAGTCGCAACAATCAAAAGTAAAATACAATAATTGGTGGTACGCCCTGCCCAAGATGATAAATCAAAAAGGTAATGATTCAAATGAGAACGCACTGTTTCAAGCATGCTTTGATTCATACCTGTCGCGGTTTCACTTGACATATTCCCTCCCCTCAAGATAAATGTAATATTAAAACTATTAAAGCAAGAACATCGCCAGCTTTATTTTAGGGGACACCATGCACATTGAACATGCTATTATTTTAGCAGCAGGTCTGGGAACACGCTTGGCATGGCTAACCAAAGACCGTTCCAAAGCGATGATGAATATACAAGGTGAGCCTGCGATCATTCATGTCATTCGACAATTGAATCGCCAAGGTATTCGTCATATCGTCATCAATGTTCACCACCACGCCCAACAATTGATCAATAACCTTGGCAATGGCGAACACCTCGGTGTTCATCTTGAATTCAGTCAGGAAGAAAGCTTACTTGATTCAGGTGGTGGAGTTCGAACTGCCATGCAATATTTACCTGAGGATCAGCCATTTATCGTCTACAATGCCGATATTATCAGTGATGTGAATATTCAAGTGCTGGCAACACATACAGAGCATCATGGATGCGCTTTAGCATTGGTTCATAACCCAGTACATCATCCCTGTGGAGATTTCTCATATCAGCATCGCTTTGTACAAACAGATGGAGAGCCGCGCTACACCTTTGCTGGTATTTCTCTATGGCAGCATGAAGCATTACAACATTTTCCTATCAACCAATCATTTTCATTGGTTCAAGCCATGCATGAACAGATTGAAAAACAAGCATGCACTGGCATGCTTCATCAAGGTCAATGGTTTGATATTGGTCGACCGAGAGATTTGATACGTGCCAATAAAAATTGGGAGCGATCATGATATTACACCCACAGTTAGAATCTGATTGCATGATGCTTGGAAAATTATCACTTTGCGCTGTCTTGTTGATGCCCGATGCACATTATCCATGGCTTATTTTGGTACCCCAACGTGAAAACATCAGCGAGATTCATGATTTAACAGAAACGGATCAACAACAACTGATGCGTGAATCGTGCATGGTCTCTCAAACACTGAAAAAAACCTTCCACGCCGATAAAATCAATGTTGCTGCTTTGGGGAACATGGTAGGACAACTACATATTCACCATATTGTTCGTTATAAGCATGATGTGAGCTGGCCAGCACCTGTTTGGGGCGCATACCCAGCCAAAGCCTATACAGCCAATGCATTGGATGAACTATGCAAGATACTCAAAGAAGCCTTGTCATTATAACAGCACTTCGATTAATCCACGATATTTTTTCATGGGACGCCAAAACCGTACCATCATTTCATCAAGTTCTATATTGGGGATATGCTCATATCAGTGGCACCCTCAATCCATATTTTGCTGCATATTGAGTAAGCGAAAACCTACTTCACCACTTTGCTGTGTGCCAATGGCACACATTGAGTTATACAATAGTTTTTGATATTTTTTTGAGAATTTTTTTATCTTCACCAAAAGTACATATTGCTTCACAATGTTTTTGTAAGCCCGAAAAAAGTATATAACTTATTTCTATATGACTATTTTTTATAGCGGGTCTTTGCAACTGAAAAATCAAATCCTTTTCTCGTTTATCAGGAATAATAATATACAATGTGGGTGGGTTATCGGGGAAAGAATAGTATAAGTCGTTGAGCCTTAATATGCCCGAATATATTGATGTACTTTTCTCAACTTCAAACGCACAAGTAATATTGTTGGTGCCTTTATCAAACCAAACAGCATCAATCAGCGTGATGGTTTTATAGGTTTCTTTATTGACATTTAATGGCGGAAATTCACCTATACTAATGAAAGATAAACTTTTTCCGTTATGACATCGAGATCGGTCATTTGAGGCTGCAATAACATCGTATCCCATTGCCCCGCCAATGGTTAAAATGTGATGCTGCATTTCAGTGTGTAGATCTTCTTCTTGATTTGAGGCTAAAACCTCTTGATGCCGTTTTTTCATCTTTTTTTCAATCTTCATTCGTTCTTCATTGCTGAGAAAGTCATCACTCATCCGTAATTTTTTTTCTCCGACATCAAATAACAAACCTGAAAAAGCCCCCAAATCATTTGAAAGCGTAACTTTATATTCATTGTTTTTCGCGATAATGACTTCCCTCATTCTAAGGTACTCTGTCCATGAGCCAAGTTTAACTTTATCCTTAAATAATGTATTAAAACCATTTACAATCGCAGTATTACATGGAGGCATCATCGTGGGGTGTAAAAAATAAAGAATGCTTGCAACAGCAGGTCCTAAGCCTTTAATTTTCAGTTCATCCAGCAAAATAATCTCTTTAATAATCTGCTCTTCTTTTGTTGCGTTGAAGCACCTTTCTAAGAACTGACCAAAAGCGACTTGATTTTCTTCATCTTCGTAAATATCGGGAATTCGTAGTTTTGGTTTCCAATAAAAAGGATGAGCTGCACCTTTGAATACTTGTTTTTGTTCTGTAATACAATGTAATACAAACTCTAACGATGAGCCTTTAAAGTCATTACCAAAAGTTCCAGATTTAATATCCTCTATGACATGAAGGACACCTCTTCTAATCGAACGAAATGCTTTTAATCTTTCTTCATTATTGATAAACCAACTGTTATAAACTGAATCACTATCATCTTTATAGCTTTGAATGATCAATTTAAAATTTTGAGTCATATTTATCCTTGAGATCTTTTTATCCAGAACGATCAAAATTATCGGCGACGAATATTCTCTTTGTTCTTTCTATCACTCTTGAAAATCCATACATCCAACAATAAAGAGGCTACGACCAACCCCCACAATAACGCCATTGGAAGCCCTGTTTTCTCAACCAAGACTTGCATTCCCGCATCTTGATCAAAATGTAAAAAAACAAAGATTGCCAACACAAGGTGCCCTGCAATCAATGAAAAAAGCATGGAAATTGTCCAAATACTGCTAAGTAATAGTGCTGTTTTTGATGTGCCACCAGGTGGTTTTAATGCCATAATAGCCTCTTAAAAACCAAAGTACTGTAAGCTTTTTACACGCAATGCTTTGTCATACTCAACAATAACACCACGCACATAAGCTTGTTTTTTTTCCTTATCTTTCACTTGCTCAACATATTCCACACGCTTGGGGTGCAAGGGATCCTGTATCGCAGGACTTCCCCACTCGCTTTCAACTTGAAACTTGCTATCCCCTTTCTGAATCAGCCAAATTTTCTCTTTGCTTAGATCATTACCCTGATGAATGGGGCGTTGTACACAGCCATTGGCAAAAAAAAGCATCAACATACACAAGCTAATCAAAGACTTCATACACTCACCTGTGGTCCACGAAAACCTGTCTCAAGTTGCTGAATATAATCCTCAATACCTGCTTCTAAACTCCACTGTGGTTGCCAGTTTAAAATACGTGATGTTTCAGATAAATCAGCTTCGGTATGCATTTGGAAAAATGGAAAGGGGTTATCAAAGTATTCAGGGGTAAAGTTTTGGTTTAGACTTTTTCCCAAGCAATCGACAATATCATTGTAAGCACGTGCTTGACCCGAACCAACATTGCACACACCCGATTGAGTACTGGTCAGTGCAGTAATATTCGCATCCACCACATCTTGAATATAGACAAAATCACGCATTTGTTCGCCATATTTGAACAAGCGCAACGGCTTACCTGCTTTTGCCTTTTCATACCATTGTAAAATCATGGATGCTGTTTTCGTTCCATCGCGTTCGTTTTTATGATGTTCGCCACAGCCATACACATTAAAATAACGCAAACCGATGATAGGTGCGCTATGTTTTCCATACCAACGGGAGGCTATGCGATCCATCAAAAGTTTGGAAAAACCATAAATATTTTCAGGATCTTCGCCGACACCAATGGCGTTTGGGGCAGCTGAATTGCCATACGTTCCTGCCGAAGAAGCATAAATCACTCGTGTTTCAGATTGATGTGCTGCTTCTAATATTTTAGCAAAAGCATTGGTATTCACTTCGATCATCAAGCGTTGATTCATCACCGTGGTATCGGTAATCGCAGCTTCGTGATAGACGGCTTCATAACGACCGCCTGCAATCTCCTGCAATAACGCTGCATCATCACAATCAGCGGCACGGACTTCACAATCCACATGAATCAGGTTTTTCCAATCACCTGAAGAAAAATCATCCACAATGACGATGTCTCGACCATGTTTTTTAATGAAAGTCGCAGCCAAATTGGAGCCGATAAACCCCGCACCACCTGTAATGAGAATTTGTTTTTTTGTCATGGAGGGTTCCTTCTATTTTGATACGCGTGCTGCGCCTTTCCACTGAAGTTGTAGTTGAGACAAGGCTTGCACAGTGGCATCATTACAAATCTTATAGCCTGCTTTTTCATTGACCTTTTGCATCAATATCTGGGCATCATCTTCTTGTACTTGAAGTACATCACAGCCCACTTCTGCCAACAAACGTGAAATCCAAGAGCCAAGCCCTGAAAGCTGGTGAATTTGCACCGTACGAATCAATTCATCACAGCGTGCGACACTGACTTGATGCCCTGTAATCAATGATAATGATTCCGCATCATCATCGGCTAAAGATGCAATAGGGCGGCATAATAATTTGAAAATAACCCACTCACTTTCGCTAATAAATGTTTTATCTGCGTGTAACGGAAACACACCTGGCAATGCTTGAATCTTATTCATCATTTTCCCTTTTAATCAACATAAGCCGTTGGGCCTGTAATATACGCACCCTTCAAGCCCCATTTATGAATCTTCGCGCCAATACGAATAGAATTGGTGAGATTTGCTCGGCGCAGCTTCGCTCCTGTCAAATCTGCTTCAAACAAGTCTGACTCGCTTAAATCTGCACCACGCAAATCAGCTTTGGTAAAATTACATGATCGTAAATTGGCGCGAACGAATTTGGTGTTGCGTAAATTGGCGCCACTAAAGTCACACCCAACAAGGGATGCTTTAGAAAAATCTTGTTCTGACAAATCTTGCCCAGAAAAACTCTCACCTTGAATTTTTTGACCTTGTTGCATTGCACTTAAAAGCTCTTGAAGCGTCATACCTTCCCCCATACCTTTAAAAACGTGGTTGCGATGCTACGTTTTATCACTTTGCACGCAAGCTGCCTATCCCTCATCACTCGCACGTTCCAAATCTTCACTGGCTTGCATCCAAGCTTCTTCTGTATCATCCAATTCCTGTTGAATCAGCCCATGCTGATGTGTCAGTTGTTTAAGTTTTTCATTTTTATCGCCTGAATAAAGGTCAGCATTTGCCAACTGTTCAGCCAAATCACTTGTTTGTTGTTGAAGGTGTTCCATATTTTTTTCCAACTTCAGCACGCGGTCACGCAAAGGCTTTAATTGCTTACGACGGTCATGGTTCAATTTTCGTTGTTCTTTTTTACCTGTATGGTCAGCCTCATTAGCCACAGGCTCAACATCTTCATCTTGTATCAACCATGTCGCATAGGCATCCAAATCACCATCAAAAGCTTGAACTTTTCCATCAGCGACCAACAATAATTCATCACACACGGTGCGTAATAAATGACGATCATGGGAAATCAAAAT
>NVWS02000089.1 GCA_002746295.2 Zetaproteobacteria bacterium | reverse complement strand
GCAGCCGCGTCGTCAACCTTCGGCACGCCAAACACCTGCATCTTCGGCACCTGCCCCAAGTGCTGAATCTGGTGGTGATGCGTGGGAAGAATTTTAAAGTATGCGTTCACACCGAGGACGGTGGGAACGGTTTATTGAGAGTAAAAAATGGATGAAAAAGTAAACGATAGGAGTCGGTTATGAGAACAAATTTACCAGTCACGCAGCATGAAGTTGTGATGGGTGATGATGATATCATCGTTTCCACCACAGATTTGAAAGGTCGTATGTTAACGGTCAATCATACTTTTCTTCAAATCAGTGGATTTACTGAAAAAGAGCTGATGGGTAAAGCACATAACCTTGTTCGTCATCCCGATATGCCTGCCTCAGCTTTTCAAAACCTTTGGGATGTCATTCAAACAGGTGACCCATGGACTGGCATTGTCAAAAACCGCTGTAAAAATGGTGATTTTTATTGGGTGCAAGCCAATGTTGCGCCGATTATTGAAGATGGTCGAACCACAGGTTATTTATCCGTACGCACCAAGCCATCGGCAGAAGATGTAAAAGCGGCGAGTGATTTGTATGAAAAAATCAATGCAGGGCAAGTGGTGTTGGGTAAGAAAACAGTTTTGCAAAGACTCAATATTTTAAGCTATATGAAAGTGTGGCAAGAGATTATTGCTTTGGTGGTGATTACCATGCTTTTATTTGGTGTCGCATGGTACAAAGTATCGACTGCTTTATATGAGGCGCATGATGTTTTGGCAATGGCAAACAATGATCGTAATACCGCCGTACTTGCTGCGCAAATGGACGGTATTTTGCAGTTTGAACAAAACTTATTGTTGAAAACCTTGTTGCAAGATGAAGTACCCGTTCAAGATGATATTGAAATTATACAAAATGATATTGAAACCTTACGAGAAAATATAAGCGCATTAAAAGCCGCAGACTTGGGTGAGGATGAACGTGAAGCTGCCAATGCCTTTTCAGATGAAGTGAATCGTTATGTGGGCGAGCTTCTCAACCCTGCTATTGTCTATTTGCAACAAGGTGATATGAAACGTTTGCGCGTATTGTTGCATGAAAAAGTGATTGATATGGATTATTCGCCATCGACACAGATGCTTCTAGCCCTACAGGTTCAGTTGAATTCTGTCAGTGAAGATGAATTTGAAGTGGCAGAAGGACGAATGGAATACGTTAGTTCTGTGAGTCAAATGTTGGTTGTATTGGCCATTATTCTAGCATCGTTATTGGGTTATTATGTCACACGCCGTTTATCCAAACGCTTGGCTTATGCATCTAAAATGTTGAATCGGGTATCAGAAGGTGAATATTTTGATTGGGTGCAAGTCGATCAAAATGATGAAATAGGATCACTATTAATGGCGCTGAAATCCATGCAAATTCGCCAAGGATATCGTATGACTGAAGTGCAAGTGATGGCAAATGAAGCTTTGCGTATCAAACAATCTTTGGATGTTGCCAACAGTAATATGATGATTGCAGATGCTGATTACCGTATTATTTATATGAATCAATCGATGAAAGGTATGATGGAAAGTAATGCACGCGCCTTTAAGGAAGTCTTGCCCGATTTTGATGTGGAATCATTGATAGGGTCTACTATTAATATGTTTCATAAAGACCCAGCACATCAACGTCGCCTTTTGGATGCTTTGCAAACATCGTTCACTTCTGAGGATTTGAATATTAATGGACGCTGGATTCGTATTACAGCAACACCAGTGTTTAACAATAAGGGTGAGCGGGTCGCTATTACAACGGAATGGGAAGATAGAACCAGCCAATTGCAAATCGAAGGTGAGGTGAAGTTATTTGTTCAAGCGGGTATTGACGGTGATTTTTCGCGTCGTTTGGAAGCACAAGGGCATGAAGGTTTCATGTTGGTATTATCCGAATCATTAAATGATTTAAACGCTATGTTTGAAGGTGTATTTGCCAATTTTGGTCAGGCTTTAGAGGCGATTGAAAAAGGTCAACTGATGCATCGTATTGATGCTGAATATAAGGGTGTGTTTGGTAGTATGACACAAGCAACCAACCGTACAGCGGAAAAATTGGCAGAAGTGTTAACCGATGTTCGTAATACGGCCATGAATGTTGCCGATGGTTCAGCCGAAATATCCAATGGTAACACTACTTTATCTGATCGAACACAGGAACAAGCGGCAGCCTTGGAAGAAACCAGTGCCAGTGTGGAAGAACTGAGCGGCACGGTGCAGCAAAATGCAGACAATGCACGTCAAGCCAATCAATTGGCAGTGACCACCAGTGAACAGGCTGAAAAAGGTCAAATTGTGGTGAAACAAGCCATTGAAGCTGTGGCTGGTATTAGTCAGAGCAGCCGTAAAATTGCTGATATTATTGGTGTGATTGATGAAATTGCCTTCCAAACCAATTTATTGGCACTCAATGCAGCCGTGGAAGCGGCACGAGCGGGTGAACAAGGGCGTGGGTTTGCGGTGGTTGCAGGTGAAGTGCGTACCTTGGCTGGACGCAGTGCCGAAGCGGCGAAAGAAATCAAAGGTTTGATTGGTGCCAGTGTTGAGAGCGTGGATCTTGGTTCAAAACTGGTGAATGATTCGGGTGAAGCATTGTCTGAAATTGTCCAATCTGTGCAAAAAGTGACTGATATTATCGCTGAAATTGCTGCTGCCAGCCAAGAGCAATCACAGGGGGTGGATCAAATCAATAAGGCGATTACACAACTGGATAGCGCGGTGCAGCAAAATGCTGCATTGGTGGAAGAAACAGCCGCATCCAGTGCCAATTTGGATCAAGAATCCAATGATTTACTGGGGATGGTGGATAACTTTGATTTGGGAAAGGGGCAACGTCATACAAGACAGACAAACAAACGTAACCCAATGAAGACTGCACCAGCACGTTCAGTTGCTCAACCATCGCGTTCTGCCGCCGCGACTCGACCATCATCCCGTGTGACAGCGCCTAAACTATCATCACAATCAGCTTCTGATGATGATGTTTGGCAAGAGTTTTAGGTTATTACGGTGCGCCGTATCGCGGTGGTCAATCAAAAAGGCGGGGTAGGTAAAACCACCACCTCTGCCAATATCTCACATGCCTTAGCTCTTGCAGGACAGCGTGTGTTGATGATTGATATGGATCCGCAATCCCATTTGGCATCTTTTTTTGGGCAATATGAACAAGGTAGGGGCTTGGATGCCGTATTGATGGATGGGGATGATTTGGATGCGCATATCCAAACCATTCGCCCCAAGCTTTCCTTGTTGGCAGCAGGCAAGCATTTGGCAGGTATCGAGCATGAAGCCAGTAGTGAAAAACGGGGTGGAGCATTGCGCCAACTGTTGGCAAAACGAGATGATTGGGATTTTATCATCATGGATTCACCGCCGTCATCAGGCTTATTGGTGATTATGGCGATGTATGCAGCGGATGAAATTTTGATTCCTGTGACAGGTGATTATATGGGGATGGAAGGTTTATCCCATTTGATGGCAACATTGAAAAATTTTGAAAGTAGCTTGAATCACCACCCCAAACGTTGGTTAGCATTGACGCGCTTTCATCCACGTCGAAACATTGCCAAAGAAGCACAGAAAAAATTAAAGCATTATTTTCCAAAGCATGTATTGGCAACGCCTATTCGTGAAATAGCGGCATTATCTGCTTGCCCTGGTTTTGGAAAAAGTATTTTTGAATATCAAGCCAGCAGTCAAGGTGCAGAAGATTACCGTGATTTAGCGGCTGATTTGATGGCAGGGAGAATTTTATCATGAGCAATAATCAAGGTGATGAAAACAGTGCCATGGGGCATGATCCTTTGGCGTGGATTGCCAGTGAGACAGAAACCGTGGCAGAGATCGAAACTGTGGTGAAAACAGCAGAGCCAGCGGTTCAAGCGGCAGTGAAAAACATGGTGGAAGAAGCGGAGCCGAGCGAAGGAAATATTGAAAATGCCATTGCCTTGGCAGAGCAGGCTGCCACAGGTATATTGATTCGTTTGGAAGGTGATGTCGGCATTGCCAGCGTGAATATATTGCATGAGCAGTTGCGAGAAGCCTTGCAACAAACATCAAAAGTTACCATCGAAGGTAAAGATTTGGCGCATGTGGATACGGCTGTTGTGCAAGTGTTGTATGCCTTTGTTCGTGAAGCGAAGAAGTCCGAAGTGGAAGTACAATGGCAAAGTGTGCCTGAATCCTTTTTGAAGACAGTGGCTGTGCTTGGCTTGTCTGAAAAAATGGCGTGTGCGTGAAATGATGCGTGCAAAGCATGAATCACGTGAATTTCCAATCAACGACAAAGAGTTTAAGGAAATTTGTCTATTGGCAACGGAATATGCGGGTATTCAACTGCTGGATCGTGGCAAAGAAGATATGGTGTATGGACGTTTGGCGCGGCGTTTACGCGCACTAAAATTGGCATCCTTCCATGATTACATTGCTTTATTGAACAGTGCGCAAGGGAAATCCGAATTTGGTCATTTTATTAACGCCTTAACCACCAATCTCACAGCATTTTTCCGTGAAAACCACCACTTTGAACACTTGGCAAGCGTTGTGCTTCCTAAACTTATTCAGCGCAATGCAAATACGAAGCGAATTCGGATTTGGTCGGCTGGTTGCTCCAGTGGTGAAGAGCCGTATTCCATTGCCATGACAGTTGCTGAAACAGTCGCCAAAGATTGGGATGTAAAAATTTTAGCCACAGATTTGGATACCAATATGGTCGAACATGGTCAACGTGGTGTTTATGCTCAATCACGCTTATCAGGCATCAGTCAAGCACGCTTACGCCGTTGGATGATGAAAGGGCGTAGCGGGGATGGGCGAGTCAAAGAGGGGTTGCGTCAAATGATACATTTTCGTCAGTTGAACTTGTTGCACGATTGGCCCATGCAAGGCCCGTTGGATGTTATTTTTTGCCGAAATGTGATTATTTATTTTGATAATGAAACAAAGGAGAAGCTGGCTAAGCGTTATGCCCAGTTATTACATGAAGATGGTACCCTGTTTATTGGTCATTCTGAAACTTTGTTTAAAGTGAGTGATGCGTTTTCTTTGATAGGAAAGACGATCTATGCCAAGGCGTAAACAAAGCGCTGTCGGCACTTTACCTGGGTTTGAACACCTTAACCGTTACTATGATAAAGCCCATGCTATGGAGGCGGTGAAGCTTTTACCTGGTGAATATTATGTGTCGACACGTTCGGAAGTGATTGTGACAGTGCTGGGTTCCTGTGTTTCAGCATGTGTGCGGGATAAAGTGTTTGGTATCGGTGGTATGAATCATTTTATGTTGCCGTTGCATCATAATGAACGCCCACAATGGGGAAGCAGTGAAGTATCTGCAATGACGCGCTATGGCAATTTTGCCATGGAACATTTGATTCATGATGTGTTATCCAATGGTGGTCTAAAGCAGAACCTTGAAGTGAAGGTTTTTGGTGGTGGTCGTATTATGAATGGTATGACGGATGTGGGTAAAAATAATATTCAATTTGTTCAGCGTTTTTTGAGCGATGAACAATTAAACATTGATGGACACGATTGGGGCGGGGATACACCACGTAAAGTGTATTACTTTCCAAAAACAGGGCGTGTGTTGATGAAGCGTCTCACCCCGTTGCACAACGATACCATTGAACAACGTGAACATGCATATATGAAAAGTATTGATAACCAACCCGTGGCAGGTGAGATTGATCTATTTTAAGATGTTGATGAGACAACGTAGGCATGGAGGTTGGCATGGCTAAGAAAATCCGTGTGTTAATTGTGGATGATGCCGCATTGGTGCGGCAATTGTTAACACAAGTCTTGAATGAAGACCCCGATATTGAGGTGGTGGGTGCTGCCATTGATCCATTGATGGCGAGAGACATGATTAAACGACTCAACCCAGATGTGTTGACCCTAGATGTGGAAATGCCGCGTATGGATGGGGTGACATTTTTGGCAAACTTGATGCGCTTGCGCCCCATGCCTGTGGTGATGGTATCGACACTGACAGAAAAAGGTGCGGATGTGACCTTGCGTGCGCTGGAGCTTGGAGCAATCGATTTTATCAGTAAGCCCAAACTGGGTGGTACGTATAAGCTGATGGATTATGCGCAAGAGATTATTGCCAAGGTGAAAATGGCATCAATGGTGCATGTGCGGGCTTTAAGTGAGCAAGACGTAGCAAAAATTAAAGCAAAAAAACATGGCAATCCTGTGGTGAATATGTTCAAAACTACACATAAAATTGTGGCGATGGGATCATCTACAGGCGGTACGGAAGCGGTCAAACTGGTGTTGAGTCAATTGCCTGCGGATTTTCCTGGAATCGTGATTACCCAACATATCCCTGAAGCCTTTAGCCGTTCCTTTGCAGAACGTGTGAATACTTTTTCAGCCTTAAATGTCTGTCAGGCAGAAGATGGTCAGCAGGTTTTGCCAGGGCATGCGTATATTGCACCCGGGCATTTGCATCTTGAAGTGGTGAGAAATGGCGCACGTTATTTATGCCGCTTGCATGATGGAGAACGGGTTAATCATCATAAACCCAGTGTGGATGTGTTGTTTGATTCGGTGGCAAAAAGTGCAGGTCGTAATGCCTTGGGTGTGATTTTGACAGGCATGGGCAATGATGGTGCGAAGGGCTTGAAGCGGATGTTGGATGCTGGTGCGGCGACTATCGGTCAGGATGAAAAGAGTTGCGTGGTTTGGGGTATGCCGAAAGAAGCATACAAAGCAGGTGCATTACAGCATGTACTGGGGCTGAAAAATATTGCCAACAAGATGACAAGTTTGGTGCGGGAATAGGGAGTGTGTATGTCAGAACAAGAAAATAGCCAAGGCTCCATTGGGTACTTCCACGCTACGATTGATGCTGCTTTTGATGATGTTGCAAATGGTGTTGAAGAAGAATTGACGGGGATTCGCAGCCAAATTTCTCAAATTGAATCCTTGCTGAAAGATGCGATTGCTTCTTTGTATGAAGGTTTTGAAGGGATTTCAGATGAATCCAAGGTTCAAATGAGAGTCATGTCGAACTTGATGATTCAGGCGGTGAGTTCACATGATGATACGCCGAATATTTTTCAACGGACTGAGTCTGCAAGTAACCTGCTTAAACGTTTGGTAGATATTTCGATTGATGGGAGCCGTGGAAGTCTAAAACTTTTGAAAAGTATGGAAGGCTTAAACCAGCGTATGAGAAAAACTGTCAAGTCTGAACAGGGGATGAGGTGTTTGGTGCAAGAGATGCAGGATTTGGTGGGGGAAGAAGTGCCAAATTTAACTGCGATTAAAGCTCTAAGTCAAAAAATGGGGCAACATCAAAATCTTTCTCTTCAAGAAGTCCAGCGAGTGAAACAGAGTATATTAGATAGTTATGTGTTGGTGAAAGAATTGGCATCGCGTGATATGGATGATGTTTACCAAGCCAAACAGGAAGTGGAAGATTTATTGGCTCATTTTTTTGCCATTACCGATTACTTATCGGGTTGTAGAAATGATATATCAGAATGCAATGGGCGTATGCGTCATCATTTGGGTGTGGCCATCCGTGCTTTACAATTTGAAGACATTACCACCCAGAGTTTAGGGCATACACGCTTGCATTTGGATCGTATGGAAGGGTTTGTATTGAGAATGGCTCAAGCTTTATCCAATATCTCCCCTGTGGAAGCCGATGGCGTGGATGGTTATGCGAGAAAAATTAAAGCTATTCATCTGGATATGTTGCAATACCGTGAAGAGCTTGCGCTGGATAAGAAAAACCCTGTGTCACAACAAAATCTTGATGAAGGTGATGTGGACTTATTCTAATGAATCAAGATGTGAATGCTGGATCCTGTGATATATGCTTGGCGACACTGAATTTAACCGAACAAATGAGCGCGCATGCTTTGCACCAATGTTTAACGGACATCATGAAAAATTACTTTCATGCCATTCATGTGAGTTTTTACCATGTACATCATCTGGTGAAAAAAAAGTCATCTGAGGATGCGTGGCGTTTGCATGCCGATGAAGCCCAATATCATGAAGTGCAAAGTTTACTAAAGTCAAAATCATTGAAAGAATGCTTATCCTATCAAAATATTGCTGAAGAACAGCAAGAAAAAAAGATTCGTTATCATGTGCCGATCCCCTTGGTGAAAGGTGCCTTGGGTGTTTTGGTTTTTGATATAAGCAAAGCATTGAACGCATATCAACACGATAAACTTGAGAAATTAACCCATCTTTTTCGTAATTGTGATGCACACTTAACAGCTTTTCATCATGATGTTTTGACAGGGCTTGCCAACCGTATGGCCTTGAATGAAGCCATGAAACGTCAGTTGTTAAAACATCAAAAAAAATATCGGCGGCAGGGTGAAGTTGAGGATTTTTCATCGGTTTGTATGCTGGATATTGATTTTTTCAAACGTGTGAATGATAATTTTGGGCATTTGTATGGGGATGAAGTGTTACTCCTTTTTTCTCGTTTGATGCGTGAATGTTTTCGTGATGAAGATCAATTGTTTCGTTATGGTGGCGAGGAGTTCATTGTTATTCTTCATTGCTTTAATGATGACGAGACTTTGATGGTATTGAACCGTTTTCGTGAAAAAGTTGAGGCGTATGATTTTCCTCAAGTGGGAAAAGTGACGGTGAGTGTTGGCTTTTCAAGGTTTAAAGCGGGAGTTCTGCCCAGCGAAGTGTTGGAATATGCAGATAAGGCACTTTATTTTGCCAAAGACCATGGTCGCAATCAAGTAGCTTCGTATCAAGCATTGTTAGAAGCAGGTCATCTTGTTCAAAAATCTTCAGATCATCAGGCAGAGATATTTTAAAACTCAAGCATGCCCAATTTGAGACGAAAGGTGGGATTTATCCACGCCCAAGCTTTGAGCCGACAGCGCCCAACGTAGTTCAGGTGAGGTGTGAAAAAGAATGGTCTCGCTGGCAGCGGCAACCAGCCAATGATTTTCAAGAATTTCGCTTTCCAATTGCCCTGCATCCCAACCAGTATAACCCAAAATCAACATGAAATGTTCTGGACCTTGTTGTTGAGCTATTTTTTCAAGTACATCTTTGGATGTGGTGAGGTGAAGTTCAGAGGTGATTTTCATGGTGGATTCATAAATATGTTGACCATCGTGAAGCACAAAGCCGCGAAAAGGATCGACAGGCCCTCCTTCGTATGAGTGGACTTGATCTTTGGGAAGCTGCTGAATGATTTGATATTCTGGGGTGAGTTGGATGTCTTCGAGCACATCTGCAATCGAAATATCTTGAGAACGGTTGATAATTAAGCCCATACTTCCTTCTGCATCATGGTGGCAAAGAAGAATCACGCTATCTTTAAATTGACGCTCTTGAAGGCTGGGTGTGGCGAGTAATAGGTTTCCTTTTAGTTCATCAAACAGCATAGCGTTCTCCTTGATTTATTAAGACTGGTCGATGACTTACACGCATGATGCTGTTGCATGCTATAGTCGTTTAAAAGTATCAATGTACCCATCCTATCTCGTCATCCCCGAAATCTTTTGTCGGGTATCTATCCATAGACCCCTGACACACGCACGCGAGGATGAGGATGACGATTTGGACGATGAATGAAAGGGTAGTTCCATACTTTAAATGACTATATTTTCATACTTGAAATACTACTATATGTCTAGGAGTATAGACTAATCATACCGTTGCATGTTATGGGCAAGTTTGATGGCCTCAACAAGACTACTGTAGGTGATATTTCCCTTACCTGCACGATCCAGTGCCGTGCCATGATCCACACTGGTACGAATAAAGGGTAACCCAAGGGTCACATTCACAGCATCACCAAAACTTAAAGCCTTAATGGGAATCAAACCCTGATCGTGATAACAGCAAACAATGGTATCAAACTGCTGCCGCATTTGTGCAGAAAAAAGAGTGTCCGCAGGCAAAGGGTCGGTGATTTGGATGCCTTGTTGGCGGGCTAATTCAACGGCAGGCATTAAAATGTTCAACTCTTCGCGACCAAAATGCCCTTGCTCACCTGCATGCGGGTTCAATCCACACATAGCCAACCGTGGTGTTTCAATACCAAAGCGATATTTCAAATCATGATGCGTGATTTGGATACATTGCAGTGTTTTCTCAATGGATAGAGCCGCAGGAACATCTTGCAATGCCAAATGCGTGGTGAGTAGGGCAATGCGTAACTGTTGGGATGCCAACATCATCACGATGTTACAATCATTGCCTAGGTGTGCTAAGAATTCTGTATGCCCTGGAAATGTGAAGCCAGCATTGCGTAAGACTGCCTTTTCAATAGGACCCGTTGTCATACCTTTGGCATCACCGCGTATGCAAGCCAAGGCAGCCGCTTCAATGCAAGCAATCACGCTTTGGGCTGTTTCGGGTGTGGGGTGCCCCGCGATAGGTTGAACAGACGGGTTGGTGTGTAAGTGGTGCGAACCGTCTGTGATTGGGTTCCAGCAGAGTAGGGTATGACCATCGGAAGCTTGACCATACAAATCATCTACGGATTCGATATGGGCAGCGATACCAAGTTCTTTAGCACGCAAGGCTAACCATGGCTTGGGTGCAGCAATGATGGTATTCGCAAACCATTGAGGGTGATCTTGTTGTGCGAGAAGAACGCAGTCAGAACCAATGCCCGCAGGCTCTCCAAGCGTAATGAGTAACGGCTTTTGCTTGCATGGACGGATCATTCAATGGTTTCCTCACGTACAATTTTCCACGTGTTATGTTCTAAAACCATATGCAATATTTTATGACTTTGGTCGCGGAAGTTATTGCCAATATAATTTTGTATAAAATCAATTTGTATATGTTGGTCATCTGTTTTTTTGATATGTGTTTGCCGCAGTTGAATACGAATCGATGTTTTGTTGGTAATCACACGGCGTTTGTATGTTTCCCAATCACTGCGTGTGGCAAAGCGTGATTCAGGCATAAAAGCATCGCTATAATGAGAGAAGTATGCTTCCATATCTTTGGCTTCCCAAGCACGTTTCCAATCCAGCAAGGCCTGTTCTGGTGTTTTTATCGTGACGGGTGACTGGTTTGATGAGCTAGGTGGCACGATTGTCTCAGCTTTTTCGCGGTTTGGTATCAAGAGCTTGAGCTGAATCATTTGATCACAATCATGGGTTTCATGAATACTTGCCTTGGTTTTAAGGTTAGAGAGCCAACGTGGAACTTGATTCTGCATTTCAGCCGTGGTTAAAGCTTGTTGAATTTGATCGTGGCGTGCCAACAAACTATTGGGATCGATATGTCGGCGGGCAATCAGGTGAATGATATGAAAACCAAATTGGGATTCAACCACACCACTGGTTTCCCCAGCTTGAAGGGAAAAGGCTGCTTTTTCAAAGGCTGGCACCATTTGACCGCGTTTAAACCAGCCCAAATCACCGCCACGGCTACTGCTTGGCCCTTGAGAGACTTCTTTGGCACGCGTGGCAAAGGTTTCATCATCGGCATGTTTTAAATCTTGGGCAAGATGCTGAATACGGTTCATGATTTTTGCACGGGTCGTGACATCTGCATTGTTGGGAACTTTCATCAAAATATGACGCGCATGCACTTCATCATAGGCTTTGCCAATCTTAGGTTTTTGCCAGCGTTCATCCTGCACTTGAAGAATATGAAAACCACGTTGCGAACGAATAATATGACTGTGTTGACCGACGGAAAGTTGAAAAACTTCCGCAAAACTGGGCGCAAGACCACCTGGGAAAAACCATCCCATATCCCCACCCGTGCTACTATCGGGGGCATTGGAATACAGTGATACAAGCTTTTTAAAATCTTCATGCTGTTCTAATTTTTGCTCAATGCTTTGAGCAATCTTGCGTGCTTTCTCAATATCTTGCGTACCACTCTTTCCTTGCTTGGAAGCTGCAATAAAAATTTGTGAGAGTCGAATCTCACGGCGAGGCTTGGGATGCTCTAAGTATTTACGATAATATTCTTGAATTGATTCTTCACTGATTTTGATGCGACTACGCACGGCAATATCCATCAATTTATTCGTTAACATGCGTTTTTTCAGTGTTTTGACATAGGTTGGGTAGTCAATACCTTGAGTTTTTAAGACCTCTTTCAATTGCCCCGTTTGCAAGTGATTGCGTTCTTCCACTTTTTGAATGGCATTGTTGATTTCATCGGGGTTAACATGAATGCTTAGTTTTTTGGCTTCGCGCTGTTGTAATTTCCACATGATTTGACTATCCAAAGCACGTTGATAAAGAAGTTTTTGATGAATATTGTGTTTGCCTTGTTGTTTAAGTTGCTGGTGCATGGTGTTCATATCTTCTTGTATATCATAACAAGTAATCGCTTTGCCATCGACAGTGGCAGCAATGGCATCAAATGTGACAGGGGTGTCGGCCTGACCTCTCTGAGGTAATGATAAGATCAATATTGCCAGTAATAACGGTAGGCAATACATCGAGCGAATATTCAGTGGCATGGAATCTCCCATAGTCGGTGTCAATCAAGAACCACCAATGCTACCCAGCCCTCGAAAACCGATCAAGAAACGCACACCAGTATTGGCTTTATTACTCGTACCAGTATGAAATGTGCGATAAACTTCAGTCTTCAGGCTCCAGCAAGCGTGCTGATAATCCAAACCCAATGAGGACGCTTGGGTTCGTTTTAATTTTGCATCATATTGGGCTTGGGCATTGATTTTCCAACGGGAGGTAACGGTGAATAAAGCATCCGAGGTAATGGTTTCAGAAGCAATGCTGTAACGTGGGTCAATACGATGCCAGCGAATATTAATATGATGCCCTTGACTATGTGAGAGTGATAAGCCCGCTTGTGCAGTTGACCAATAACTTCCCACAGGATCAAATTGACCCTCACCTGATAACTGTATGCCAGCAAGGGGTGTGATATTCATACCCATGAGTATGTTTGAAAAAGGTCGCAACGGACTGTTTTGTATATTCTTATCGACATATTGACGAAGAAAATCATAAGCAACCCCCACCTTGCTGCTCAAGATGTTCCGAGCCTTACTTTTGGAGGAGGACTTGTGTTCCAGATTAGTTTCCAATAAAAAACTTATACGGTTCATGCGTTCAAAGCGATCCATGCCTGTAAATCGATTGCCTCGCATCAAGTTACCCATGGTGAGTTGTGCAAAACCCGAATCAAAATTGACCAAACCTGTTTGTTGTGGCGCATAGGCAAGGTCATAGCGAATGATGGGGGATAGTGTGTGTCGCCATCTGTGGGCATCATTGATGCGCTCAAAATCCATACGATTTGTTATACTTAGATCAACAATATTCTGAATTTTTTGGGCTGAGGCAACGCGAAGTTGCTGGTAACGTAGTTGGTGTATGCCCGCTTGAATGCGCGTGGAAATAGCATGGTTTTGCCATGATAAAGGAAGCTCTAGCCAAGGGTGCAGCATGATACGTGTCCCTTGAATGCCAGTGATTCGATAAAAACGTGTGGTTTGTTGATCCAAATGAAGTTTAGTATCACCCATGGTTTGGCTAAAGTGACTTTCAAGACGTGGTAAAATTTGAAGGGTTGTGCGATCGTTGGCAAGCCTAAGGTTTTGTTGCATGGTTCCCGACAATCGAACATCTGCCTGTTGACTTCGCCAAGATATATCCGCATTGCTAAGCGTATAAGCACTGGCGGTGAGTTTTTGACTTTGTGCAAAATCAATAAGGAATTGACGGTCGGATAGTTGATTGATACGAGTGTTGAATTGCCATTGTTGCCCCAAAGATTGCCGTATATCGGCTTGAATTTGCTGACGATACTGTTTGGTATGTTTGTCTTGAATGCCCGACCATTGCAGCTTTTGATAGCCATATTGCGAGGCATGACGTAGCGCAATATCGCCCATGATACCGCGTAAGCTCATCTGCCTCGGCGTTACAGTCATATCCCAATTGGGGCGAGGTGCCCAATAATAGGGTAGAGAGAATTCAGTGCCGCGTTGCGTGCTGGTACTCCATGCAGGTAAAAGAAGCCCCGAACGACGGCGTAAAGCTTGTTGCCAATAAGGTGTGTAAAAAACAGGAAGTTTACCGAGGTAAAACCAAGCATGTTGCGCATCAATCACGCCTTCTTGTTGGTGTACTTGTATGTGCTTGGCATCAATATGCCATGCTTCATCACCTTTGGGACACATGCTGATACGAACATCACTACCCTCTAGTTCCTGTAAAGAAAGACGTTTCAAATGTTTGGCTTGAATATGTTCGCCTGTGGATAGGGTGACCTCCGCATCTGTTAAGCTCCCTGTTTTTTGCTGCGTTTGAATGATGGCCGATTGGGCATAAATATCATGGTTGGCATTGATGATATGGACATGCCCAGTCGCATGAATGGTTTGATCTTTGCGGCTATATATCAATAGGTCTGTTGTGAGTGTTTCACCCTCACGTTGAGCCTCAGCATGACCTGTGGCAGTGATATTGTTCTGTGAATCTTGACGGATATTGTCAGCACTTAAATCAATGCCTGCGGCTTGAACCCAAGGTGTCGATAGAAACATACATAACAGTATGGATGAATATTTTATCACTTGATTTTTTTAGCAACCCCCAAGTAATTTACAGATAAATCATGGGATAGTGTAAACTCATCGGATAACATCGCATAGGACATGCCTCGAATATCTTGAATATTCAAATCGGCGGCATCCAATGCAACTTTCATTTCCGATGGGCGAATAAACTTAGCATATTCATGGGTTCCCTTAGGCAACCAACCCAAGATATATTCAGCACCAAGAATAGCTTTGATATAAGAAATCGGCGTGCGATTAAGGGTGGCAAAAAAGAAGAAACCATTGGGCTTGACCATCTTGGCACAGGCTTGAACCGTACTGATAACATCGGGAACATGCTCCAATACTTCAAGGCATGTGATAACATCATACGCATCGGTATGTTCATGGCCCCATGTTTCAGCATCGCTTTCAACGTAGTCCAATGCTATGTTTTCTTGTTCGGCATGGGTTCGTGCGACACCCAAAGCTTTGGGTGAGCGATCCAAACCTGTCACGATAGCACCGCGTCTTGCCATGCTTTCTGCCAAAATACCACCACCACAACCCACATCCAAAACTTGTTTGCCTGAAATGGATACTCGTTCATCAATATAATCAAGACGCAAAGGATTGATGCGGTGCAAAGGTTTGAAGCGACCTTTGGGATCCCACCATTCACTGGCAATGGCTTCAAATTTAGCAATTTCTTCTGGGTCATAGTGCTTGTTTGTCATATCGCGAAGGGTGCTTTTCAACGTGGGTGAAGGCAAGTGCTTCACGATCATCGCGATCATAATCTTATTTTCATCAGCTTTGATGACGCTACACTTGCCAAACTTTTGATTTTAAGGATCTAATGTTACGCATTTTCTTGAAATATGTCGTCATGCGCCCTGCCATCCACGAGTCTGTCACCACGTCACCCTCGAATGCTTGTATCGAGGGTCTATGGATAGATACCCGATAAAAGATTTCGGGGATGACGAACACGGGGAAACATAGGATGACGGAGTGCGTAATATCAGTTAAGGATATCCAACACCATGCAAACATATTATGTCAGTACGCCTATTTATTATGTGAATGATGAGCCGCATCTTGGGCATATGTATACCACCATTGCTGCTGATATTTTGGCGCGATATGAACGTCTTTTAGGCAAAGATGTCTTTTTCCTCACGGGTGTGGATGAACATGGTCAAAAAGTTCAACAAGCTGCCGAAGGGCGTGGGATTGCACCGATTGAATTGGCGAATCAGGTGGTGGAACGTTATGCTAGTTTGTGGCCTGAACTGGAAATTTCCAATGATGATTTTATCCGCACCAGTTCTGAACGTCATCACAAAGCGGTGCATGCGATGTGGAAACGCCTGAAAGATGCTGGCGCGATTTACAAAGGTTTTTATGAAGATTGGTATTGCGTGCCATGTGAAACTTATTGGACAGAAACCCAACTCAAAGATGCGGAATGTTTCGATAAACATTGTTGCCCTGATTGCCAACGTGATGTCGAAAAAATTCAAGAAGAATCTTATTTTTTCCGTTTAAGTGATTACCAAGAGCGTTTAATCGACTATATCAAAGCCAACCCTGATTTTATTGCGCCTGAATCGCGGCGTAATGAGGTGTTGAGTTTTGTGGAAGGTGGTTTGCGTGATTTATCGGTATCTCGAACCACATTCTCTTGGGGCATTCCTGTGCCTGATGATGAAAAACATGTGATTTATGTGTGGATTGATGCGCTGACCAACTACCTGACAGCCGCAGGATTTCCAGATCAGGAAATTCCCAAGCATTGGCCCGCCGATGTGCATTTGATTGGTAAAGATATTTTGCGTTTCCATGCTGTGTACTGGCCTTGCATGTTGATGGCAGCAGGTTTGCCCTTGCCTAAACGTGTGTTTGCCCACGGTTGGTGGACAGTGGAAGGCGAGAAAATGTCCAAGTCCAAGGGCAATGCTCTGCGCCCTGCGGATTTATTGGAACAATATGATGCGGATGTCTTGCGTTACTTTTTGTTGCGTGAAGTGCCTTTTGGGCAAGATGGTGATTTCTCACATATCGCCTTGAAAATGCGTTATAACTCAGAGCTTGCCAATGATGTGGGTAATTTGCTGAATCGTAGTTTGGCCATGCTGAAAAAATACAATGGCAGTGTGTTGGGTGAGTCTGGCGAAGAGTTGGAAATGGATCGTGCACTGATTGCGGATGTGGAAGCCATGCAACGCGATGTGGATGAGATGTTACATCGCCAAGCCTTTCACTTGGCATTGGAACGTATCAATCAAGTGGTCAAACATGGCAACCGTTATGTGGAAGACAATGCGCCGTGGGGCTTGGCAAAATCAGGGAATACTGCGCGTTTGAACACCGTGCTTTATCACTTGGTGGAAACATTGCGTTTGGTCGCCATCCAATTATCCCCCTTTATGCCTGAAAAAATGGGCTTGATGTTGCAACAAATCATGAATGTTGATGTTGATATTGCTGCATTGAGATTGTTGGATGAAGCCGGCTGGGGGAAACTTAAAGCAGGGCATGCTTGTCAATCACCGTCACCAATTTTCCCACGTATGGACTTGGATTCATAGTGACACCACGCCAGCTAGTACAGCGTTGGATGCCTGATGCCAAAGCGATTCGAGACAATAAATATTTATGTTGTTTTGGCACATTATTACACGATAAGGCGTTGTGGCATATTAGTCGCCATACCCTAGCCAAAGCATTTTTGGTGGGCTTGTTTTGTGCGATGTTACCGATTCCCTTTCAAATGCTTGTGGCAGCAGCGGGTGCGATTGCCTTGCATGCTAATTTACCTGTATCTGTCGGGCTGGTCTGGTTAACCAATCCGTTAACCATGCCTCCTGTTTTTTATGCCGCCTATAAGTTTGGTACTTGGTTGCTTGATTCACCCGAACAAGCCTTTCATTTTGAAGCTTCAATAGAATGGGCAATGCATGGTATGTTGATGATTTGGCAGCCTTTCTTGTTGGGATGTTTGGTTTTGGGTGTTGTGTTTGGCATATTGGGTTACTTTTTTGTTCACATTACATGGCGTTGGATGGTGGTACGGCGTTGGAAATCGAGAAGGTGATAATGTTATCCAGTCACCCCATGCTTTTTTGCACCCCTCTCTCAAAATTTACCAAGGTGTCATCCCCGAAATCTTTTATTGGGAATCTACCCTAGACCTCTGACACAACCTCCCGACACAAGCATTCAGGGGTGACGACGGGGGTGATGATGTAATTTTAGTCAAGCGCGTAACATCAATCATGAATACTTGAACGAGCATAGAAGGTTGGAGTACAGTTGCCCGTATAAGATATAAAGGAGAACAAGTGATGAAAGTATGGAAAGGTGGTCTGTTGATGGGGGGTGTGATGTTATTAACATCCACTTGGGCATGGAGTGAAGGTTGGGAAGAGGAGCATGCTGAACATGCATCCAAGATGTCTCAGTCACAAGTGACGAACCATGCAACAGGGGCAATAAAAGGTTATAAAAATGAGTGTGCAGCATGTCATATGCTCTATCCTGCAAACTTGTTGCCTGCGCGTTCTTGGCAACGTGTAATGTCGAATTTGGATCACCATTTTGGTGAAAATGCTGAGTTAGATCAAAAAGATAGAACCAGCATTACGAAATATTTAATGGGTCACGCTGCCGATCAAAGTCGCAATTATTTTGGGCGTAGAATAAACCAATCGATTCCTAAAGACAGTGTGCCACTCCGAATTTCAGAAACGCGCTATTTTTTACAGAAGCATCATGAAATACCCAGTCGCTTGGTAAGTAAGAACCCTAAAGTGGGTTCGTTTTCCAACTGTATTGCCTGTCATAGTGGTGCAGAACGGGGTTCCTTTGATGAAGATGAGGTTGTGATTCCTGGAGCAGGTCGTTGGGAAGATTAAGAAGGTAATGCGTTAGCTTTTTTCGTTGGGTGGTTTGTGTGTTTAAACGGACTGCCCAGCGGCATAGCCCGATGCCCAAGCCCATTGGAAATTAAAGCCACCCAAATGTCCGGTGACATCCATAACTTCGCCAATGAAATATAAGTTTGGAACATGCTTGGCTTGCATTGTTTTTGATGATAATTCGCCAGTATCTATGCCACCAAGTGTTACTTCGGCGGTTCGATAACCTTCGGTGGCAGCAGGCTTGAACTGCCAGTGATGAATGGCTTGTTCAATGCTATGTAGTTGGCTGCTTGAGAGTTGTTGAATGGGGAGGTCTGGCAAATATTTATGACACCAATGCAAGACCAATCGTTTGGGAAGAAGTTCAGATAAAACAGTCCGTAAGGCTTGCTTTCCATGTTTATGGCACTGCTCTTTTAACCAAGCTTGAATGTTGATCTTGGGTAAAAGGTTAATGTTGATGCTATCACCTTCTTGCCAATAGGATGAAATTTGTAGAATTGCGGGGCCGCTCATGCCCCGATGGGTAAACAACAAAGCTTCTTCAAAGGATTGTTCATGACATGATGCAATCACAGGCAGTGAAATACCAGCCAGAGTTTTGAGTTGTTCATGCGCTTCGCCAGTGAGCCGAAAAGGGGCAAGTCCTGCCCGTGTTTCAATGAGTTTTAAGCCAAATTGTTGGGCAATCTGATAGCCCAAGCCTGTCGCCCCCATTTTGGGGATGGATAAACCACCTGTTGCAACCACCAAAGCTTGCGCCTCAAATGTGCCTAAATTGCTTTGAACCTGAAAACCATTGTTTTGTGTAATATTTTCGATACGGCAATTGAGTTGCATGCTCACAGATGCTTGATGACAGAGTTCCAATAAGAGCTTGATGACCTGTTTGGCTGAATCATCGCAAAAAAGCTGCCCATGCTCCCGTTCATGCCATCGGATACCTGCATCATCGAACATAGCAATGGTGTCATAGGGGGTGAAGCGGGCGAGTGCAGACTTGCAAAAATGAGGGTTCTGTGACAAATAATCCGATGCAGTGGTGTAAAGATTGGTGAAATTGCAACGCCCGCCACCCGAAATACGAATTTTTTCACCTGCTTTCTGGGCATGATCCAAGAGTAAAACTTTACGCCCGCGCTTGCCTGCTTCGGCTGCGCACATCAAACCTGCCGCACCAGCACCGATGATGATGACATCAAATTTCATAATGCGTTGGCTACTTGATGTTTTGACCAATCTTTCCAGTCAGGCAGGTGCTCATGACCGTGTTGAGACAGATCTTTCCATAATTTTGGATTTTTTGTGCGCAATAAAAAGACACCCGTGCGCAACAAGCGCCCTAAATCGGGAAGTGGTCTTTTAGATTCTGACATGATGCGTATGGACATCAAATATGGCGTGAGATCATAAGGATCATAACGAAAAGCTTGTTCAAGTATCATCAACATTTTTTTATCACGCTCAAATAGAAAACAACGGTAGGCTTTGTGAACATCCAACATATCAAATGCTTGGGCAGGTGTATGTTTGGTCTTATTTTTTTGGCGTGCTTTGATGTGAGGCTTTGGCTTGGGCACGTTTTTTTTGTCAATTCGGGTGCGTTTTTCCATGTAATGACCCAAAATCCATCCAAATCCCATCAATAGAAATAATACAGGAAAGGCAAATAACCACCAGAGTTGCAGGGAAGATGAGCTTTGAATGGTGTTGAATATGGGTGGATTTATCGGTTGTGGTGTTGGCTTGGTGGAGATGGGTTGAAGGCTTGAGTCAACGGCTATGACTGTATTTTCAGATAGTTGCTCATCCATCTGTAATTCAAAAGCATGAACATGGGTAGGATATGTCGCAACCGCTATGATCATAAGGCTGTACGCGATTAAGCGTTGTAACATGCGATCATCCTTGACCATGCCTCATCGAAACAAGCATAGGGAGTATAAAAATGGGGCGCAAAGCGGATACCACCCGCACGATAAGCACAAATGACCCGTTTTTGCATCAATTGTTGATAAAGCATGATATGTTCTTGATGATTCATGGTTTTGAAGCGAAAGGTGACAATGCCTGAACAGCGCTGCCATTGAGATGGACTTACAAGTTCCAACTGTTTGTCCTCTAAGACCATATCAATCAAAGCCGATGTGCGCTCCAAGACCATCCGTTCGATGTTGCTCATGCCTATTTCAAGCAACAATGCCAAGGAAGCATGCAAGGCATGGATACCCAACATATTCGGGCTACCCGCTTCAAATCGACGGGCAGATGTGGCGGCTTGCCATGATGTGGCATCAAAATTACCAATATCTTCGATCATGTGCCAGCCAAACTGGTGAAGTTTCAGACGCTCTCGCCATGCAGGTGAAATATAAAAGACTGCCAAACCTTCAGGACCTAAGAGCCACTTGTGTGCATCTGCGATTACAGCATCGGCATGGATGGCTTGCACATCCATATCCAAGGCACCCAGACTTTGAATAGCATCCACACAAAAGAAAATACCGTGTTGCTGACAGGCTTCACCAAGGCGTTGTAAATCCATGCGTAGCCCTGTGCCATATTGTACGGAGCTTACCGATAACAAACGGGTGTTCGCATCACAACATGCCAACATCGCGGCCTCGGGATCATCACAGGCAATGTCTGCGATACGGACTTCAACACCTTGAGATTTCAAGGACTGCCAAACGATACGATTGGACGGAAATTCTTGATTGGAAATCACAAGATTATCCCCAATATGCCAATCCATGCCGTAAGCAACGATGGATAAACCTTCGGATGTGTTTTTTAACAAGGCAATATCATCGATGCTTTCGGCATGAATCAGCTCGGTTAACTGTTGACGCAAGCTTTGTTCAACCTTCATCCACTTGGGGTAGTCTGTTGCACCTTGAAACATATTTTCATCAGCAAAGGTATGCACAGCTTCAGCTGTACGGCGTGACCAAACGCCCACGGCAGCATGGTTGAGGTATACAAGACCGCTTTGTAAAGGAAATTCATAGTCCAAGTGTTCTGTCATGGTTTTTCCTGATAATAATAATCGTACATGCGAAGCAAGGATTCCGTCATTTTCCATGCTTCGGTGTAAGAAAGACCGCTCTCTTCGGGAAAAATGATTTTCACATATAAATTTTTAGCATGCTTTTTTTGGATGTTTGCTAAGCGTTTGTGCATGGTTATCGCAGATACACTTGTAAAACGAATATCATTGGGTGTTTTCATATCAATACTCAAGTGACCCTTGGTTTTCTGATAA
Organism: Zetaproteobacteria bacterium; assembly: GCA_002746295.2. Classification (GTDB taxonomy): domain Bacteria; phylum Pseudomonadota; class Zetaproteobacteria; order Mariprofundales; family Mariprofundaceae. The sequence continues at coordinate 4,717 of NVWS02000089.1, read as the reverse complement.
CGAACCTGCACCACATAACGGCCTTTGGATGAGCGAGCAGGGCGAATGAGGCGTTGATATTTCTTTTCAAGTCCTGTGTATGCTTGTTCAAGGTTATTCAATGTTTGAATACTGTTTTGATGGGTGGTTTGCAAATGTAATAAATCATGTTGATTGACTTGATATTGATGCTGTAAGGCAAGATAAGCGGTATTGGCTTGCATCAATGAATCATCTAAGTTTTGAACTTGTGTTTGTAATGCAAGCTTGTTTTGCATGGATTGAATCTGTTTTTGTTGTAATTGAGTGTAGGTATCACGGAGCGAGGTATAGCTTGATTGACTGGCAGCCAGTTGAGATAAAGTGTGCTCATGTTCATCACTTAAATCCATCAGCTTTAAACGCATCATGTCGGTCTCTTTTTCCAAGGCTTGCAAGCGTTGGTTTAAGGTAGAATTTTGATGGGATGTGGATTGGGCTTGTAAGCTGGCTTGTTTTTCTGCCTTAAGCGATGATTGTAACTGATGAACCAATTCCATGTTTCGTGTTAATAAAATCACCATTGCCAATAGAAAAATCATCACAATCACCATCATGATGTCGGTGAACGAAGGCCAGAAGCTTTCTTCGCCCTGATCCTGTTGGTTTAGGCGTAAATCGACAAAACCATGCGAACTCATGCTTGAGGTAACCGAAAGCCCTGACGCAATATATCTTGAATTTGGGTCATGTTTTCAACATTTTGCTCATGCTGCTTGGTTTGAGTTTGAGAAAGTTCGTTGATTTTTTGTAAAAGTTCAGGAATGGCTTGTTCATTTTGTTGCATCTCTTGCACCAGCAATGCCATCGCACGCAACAAACTGGCAAGTTGACGGTCAATGCTGTTGGGAGTGATTTGTAAGCTGGGAATCAAACGGGTGGTGGTAAGATGCTCCACAGCGCTTAGAAAATTGGTTTGTACATGCTGTAAGGCACCATTGAAATAAGCAAATGATAAATAGCATAAAATAGCTGTCATGGTGGTGGAAAGAGCTGTAGACATGCCGTGAATGACCATGCCCATGCCTGAAGAAGAAACGCTGCTTTCAAGTAAGCTGGATGCACCAAATAAAGCAATGGATAGGGATACAATGGTACCAAACACCCCGCATAGGATCAGCGTGTTTTGTACGAAACGAAGTAAGCCTGTGTGTGTGCTTTCAGAAGCCATTAGGGTGGAAGCAAGTGCTGAGTGGTCGATTTCAACTTGTGAAGTTGCCATGCCTTGTAGGGTTTCAAAGCGTTGGGCGATAATACTGTTGGGCGCGACATGATTGAGTAAATTCTCATCGGCATTATGAATGTTTTTAGCAAATTGTTTTAACGCTTTTTCTTCGCCTTGGTAGCGTAAAAGAACGCTGATAAAGCGAACCATGCCCAAACCAAAAAGTACAAGAATTAAACCATTAAGAAAGAGTCCTGTGTTGGTTTGACTGTTGGACAGATACATCTTTTCCAAGTCGGCGTTGAAGAAGAAAAATAATAGCGTGCTGATGATAAGGAAAATGAACCATTGAATCAGAATGGATCGGCTAAAGTGGGGGCGAAAGCCTTGGATATGCATGGGGAGTACTCCGTCGTTTTAAAGTTGTGGGGTGTTGATGGGTATGTTTAGCAGGTTGCTGGGCTGAGGCAGCTTAGCTCCTAGGATTTCAGGTCGACTTTCTTTGACCAAATGATCCACCCATTGGTCAAGTTTCTGCTGACGTAAGGTTTGAACAATATCATCACGGACATCTTGCAAGCTTGATTGTGATGCGGGGTGATGCTCCAGTATTTCAATGATATGCCAACCAAATTTGGTATGAACTGGATGGCTTATATCGCCTGTTTTTTTTAATGCAAACACCGCTTTTTCAAAGGCAGGGAGCATGGTTCCGCGTGGAAACCAATTGAGATCCCCACCTCGAGATTTATTGCTGTCATCCAATGAATAATGTATGGCTAAATTTTCAAAGCTATCTTTTTTATGGATAAGTTGATGATAAACCCATGCTGCTTGTTTTTTATTGTGTAGTAAAATATGTCGAGCATGGACTTGCTCAGGGATGCTGAAATCAGAAAGGTGATGTTGATAATATTGTTGAATGGTGATTTCTTGAGGGGGTGGAAGCTGTTTAATTTTCCAGTTTCTCAAGGCTTCAATCATGATGGAATCTCTGTCATGTTCGATACGGCGGCGAATACTGGGGTTATTGTCGAGTCCCACATCTTTTGCACGCTGGCTTAAAACCGCACGCTGAATCAACGTTGTAAGAATATATTGTTGATAGCTGGCGCGTTGTATGTGTTCTTGAACCTGTTCAGGTAAAGCGCGCAACTCTGCATCCACATCTTCTTGCGTGATGATGTGTGTGCCCACTTTGGCAAGCACCATGGCATGGGTTTGGGCTGTTAGGGTGTTTTCAGGTTTGGAAACTTGGCAAGCATTGAGGGTAAATATAAGAAGGGTATAGAAGATAAACTGGGTGGTTTTCTGAAACATGCCAGCTAGCTTAGCGAGCATACTATTTTGTACAAATAAGAAGGGGGAACTGATGTCACCCGTTGTGATGACGCTTGTTGTTTTATGCTTGTATCTATTGTTTTATCGCTTTTATGCCAAAGGTATTTTAGCAAAAAAAGTTTTTGAATTGGATGCGAATGCACCCACACCTGCGCATACCATGCGAGATGGCGTGGACTATGTACCCTCCAATAAATATATTTTATTTGGTCATCATTATGCTTCAATAGCTGGTTTAGCACCCATGCTTGGCCCTGCGATTGCGGTGATTTGGGGTTGGGTTCCTGCTTTATGTTGGGTGGTGTTTGGTACATTATTGATTGGTGCAGTCCATGATTTTACGGCGTTAATTTTATCCTCGCGTTTTGAAGGGAAAAGTATCGGTACGATTGCACGCGATGTCATTTCGCCGCGTACACGTTTGCTTTTCTTGTTGGTGATTTTCTTTCTTGTCGCATTGGCGATGGGTGTTTTTGTATTGGTTATTTCGGGTATATTTGCTGCACCCGATGCCGCCAATATTCCGCTCACTGCCCATCCTGAAGCGGTTTTTCCAACCTATAGTTTGATGTTGATTGCCATGGTGATTGGTTTTTTGGTGTATAAAAAGAACTTACCTGTTTGGCCGTTGATTGCGATTGGCTTTGTTGCTATGCTATTAACCACGACATGGGGCTTGAACCATCCTATTGTGGGCGTTTCAGCCCATGCTTGGACATGGTCGCTGCTTATCTATGCTTTTATTGCCAGTGTGATGCCTGTCTGGCTGTTGTTGCAACCCCGTGATTTTCTGAATTCACTGCTGCTTTATTTGGCATTGTTTGCCATGTTGGCTGGCTTTTTCATGCTTGACCCTGATTGGGTTGCACCTGCCTTCAATCCGCATCCAGAAGGCGCACCACCCATGCTGCCATTCTTGTTTATTGTGATTGCTTGTGGTGCTGTTTCAGGGTTTCATGGCTTGGTCGCATCAGGCACAACATCCAAACAACTCGATAAAGAAACAGATGCTCCCTTGATTGGTTATGGCGGCATGATTGGTGAATCATTGCTTGCCTTGCTGGCTGTTTTGGCAACCACAGCGGGGGCGTTTTCCACGCGGGCTGATTGGGAGAAGTTTTATGGATCTTGGGATCAAGCGGTGGGCTTGCATCAAAAATTAGGTGTATTTATTCAGGGGAATGCCAATTTTATTCATCAACTGGGTGTGCCTCTCGATTATGCCGCAGCCTTTATCAGTGTGGTGGTGGTCGGTTTTGCCATGACATCCGTGGATACAGGCGCGCGTTTGCTACGCTTTAATATTCAAGAAATTGGTCATACCATCGGTGTAAAGGCATTGGATAATCGCTATGTTGCGACGGCACTGGCAGTCGCAACCATGGGGTTTTTTGCCTTTTTTGAAGTCAATGGAAAGCCTGCGGGATTATTTTTATGGACGCTGTTTGGTACAACCAACCAAATCATGGCTGCCATGACGCTATTAACGGTGACTATTTATCTTTACCGCAAGAAAAAACCTATTTTGTATACATTATTACCGATGTTATTGGTCTTGGGAGCTACAATTTCGGGCATGGTCATGGGCGTAATGAAGGCTGTTGGAAAAGAACAGTGGGCTGTTGCTGGCGTGGGATCTGTGATTTTTCTGTTGGCAATATGGGTGTTGGTGGAAGGACTTTTGGTGATCAAGAAAGTTCATAAAGAGAGAGTGTAAAACTCTCAATATTTATGGGTAGGGGAGGTGACATGACTCGGTGTTTATTTATGATGCTTGCTGTGTTCCTTGTTTCATGTGGTGATGTGAAAACTTTATCCCCAGTTATTACCTTATTGGGTATCAATCCTTATACGGTGGCAGTGGGTTCAACATACATGGATGCGGGTGTGTTGGTGCAAGATAATGTTGATATTGGTTTACCAGCTACAGTAACGGGTGTTGTGGATACGGCTGTGGTCGGTACTTATGTGTTAACCTATCATGCGACTGATACGGATGGAAATAAGGCAACACCTGTCAGTCGAACGATTTATGTAACCGATCAAACCGCCCCCAGTATCACCTTATTGGGTATCAATCCTTATACGGTGGCAGTGGGTTCAACATATATGGATGCTGGTGTGTCAGTGATTGATAATGTTGATGTAGGTTTGCAGGCTACAATAACAGGTATTGTGGATACGGCTGTGGTT
>NVWS02000088.1 GCA_002746295.2 Zetaproteobacteria bacterium | reverse complement strand
TCAAAATATTTTATCGGGCATCTATAGTGATTCAAGTATGAAATCACCACGTCATTCCCGAAATATTTTATCGGGCATATATCCATAGACCCTCGATAAAAGCATTCGAGGGTGACGATTGGATGATAGAAATGATAGTTCTATACTCGAATGACTATAGCATGAAAAACAGGCGCATTTGAAGTATTTTTCACTCAAGAATACGTTTATCGTCATGTCAAAATATTTTATCAGGCATCTATAGTGATTCAAGTATGAAATCACCACGTCATTCCCGAAATCTTGTATCGGGAATCTATCCATAGACCCTCGATAAAAGCATTCGAGGGTGACGGTAGTATCATGTAGTATTGATACTTGAATCACTATAGTTATGGCATTCAAAGTGAGGATGAGAGTCATGCACCAACTTCATATCTGAACCATGATACCTACCAAATAATAGTCACCACCACGGTGTCATTGTAGGTGCCAGCTTTGACCACTTGCCCCGTAGGAATACTGGCATATACCGTTAAAAGGTTGCCTGTTAGGGTAAATGTGCCACTGGTACCATCGCCCCAAACTCGGCTATGTGCAGCGTTGGTGTAAAGGTTGTAGTTGATGGTGTTTTGACCTGCTGCCATTTTACGCGTGATAAAATTGACACTGTTAAGCCCTTTATTCATCTGCACTCGGGTGGTGGTTGGGATGGTGCACTTGGTAGTAATCCTTGTTTGCGAGTTTAAGGGAGCATTACCCCAATAAATACCAAAATTTAAGGGGATACTGCTGACGCTACAAGAGGGAAGGGTTACCCCAGCAGCATATAATGTACTGGGTGCAATACATAACATACAACATAATAACACCTTGAGTTTATTGTAATGAAACATTATGCACTCCTATTCTTCTGTTTTGTTGATGACACATATCACACGCCCAATATCATTTAATATTTGATCTGAATGAGGGATAATCATTTCAAGCTGACACCTATTGATATCATCAAATAAGGTCATGGCGTAGCTTCCTGCGGGAAGGTTTTCAATATAAAAATAGCCATTGTCACCCACTACGGTACGTTTCTTTTCCCCATCTTGCATATATTCCAACGTTGAATAACTCGCTGCTTTCAACTGATGATTGTTGTTATACCATAAGCTGCCTTCCACGGTTTGCAGCTTCACCACATTAAATTCAACAAGACCACCACCACGGTAAGGCATGGTGACTTTTTGTGATGTTGTATCCACAGAATAAGCCAACGATAATCCTTTGGGTTCAATGGCAATTAAATTATCAATATACGAATACATATAAGGCACAAGCAACTCGCCTTTTGCATTTGTTTTACCAACATATTGCCCCTGAACATTGACCGCCACCCCATCACTCATGCCATTGATACGCACCAATGCGAAACCATCCCGCACAGGGCGGCTTATATGCAAGCCGCCTTCTGTCCATACCAGTGCGCTATTGAGTTGTGCCTGATAAGGGCCTGATTGTTTTCCTGTTCTGCCGTTGACGGATATATCTCCGTATTGATTTCGGTATTCCACACGCGAATAAGTTGTGGCTGTACCCCCTGTTTGCTGATTGATATTTTGATCCAAGCCAAATCCTTCACCCAAAGGTGGAGACCATTGCAATTGGAGACCAAACGTATTCACTTGATTGCTAGCGCTGTAATTGGCAGACAAATACAAACCATTGGCAAAGCTATGCCCCAACGAGGCTGATAATTGATCGCGTGTTTTTTTTCCTGTTGTCCATGTGCGGGAAAACTGTGTGGTCCATGATATTTCTTTGGGTAAAATGGTATTCCATAACAATTCACCCGTTTGGACACGTTGCTTGCTAAAATCTTCTGATCTTGTCCAACGCCCTGTCAACCCTCCGAGGCTATCATCATTCATTGCTATACTGCTGCCCAACTCTCTACGCATTGAGGTTGGAAGTTTATTGCCATCCCCAATGCCGCCATACGCCATATTTTCAGCCCTGAAAAAGATGCTAGGCGAAAACATCGATGTGCCGACATAATTATAATTCACACGAACAAATTGACCTTTTCCTTGAACAACACGGTCACTAAAAGCCAGCGTGGTATCCAACTGTCCGTATGCACCCAACAACACACTGCTTGCCAAGCTGATGCGATTATTTTTGCCATCACTTTCGATGCCCATCGAAGGCGTAAACCCATTGGATACGCCATAACGATAACGACCATAAAACAGGGACTTTTTACCATAAGTCGGTTCAGCAATACCTGTGCTGGTACTTTTTACACCCAAGGCAATATCGTATTCACTCAAGCCTGCCGCCAACATGCCCGTCGAGCCATAGAGCAATTGTTGATATGTTTTTTCACGACCGAACACATCACGCACAATCAATTGGGCTTGAATGCTACCTGTACGATAAAACGGTATGTCTTTTAAGTTTAATACACCCGCAGGGAATCGCCCTTTGTACACACTGTTACCATCTATTCGGACTTCAATATCCGAGGCATTGTCCAACAAGATACTGGTTTCCAAACCTGGCGTGGTAACGATATTGGGGTCGATTGAAAAGTTTCTAAAGACATGCACACCTGCGAGTGCCGCACTACCCAAGCCTGATGATGCCTGAATATCTCCCACCACCCATCGTTGCAAAGCTGGATGGTTATCATAAGTCCATTGCGTTTTGGTGCGGTAGATTTTTTTATTGTCATTGAACTGACTGCTTAAGGATGTGCCACCAAGACTTAACCCCAGCTCAAAAGGCGAGCGAAACACATTCGCACCTGTTGGATTGGCAGTATAATCCAGTGTATAATTGAGAAACATGGCATTGCTTTGGATCCATGTCGCATCGGATTTTTTTTTCACCAACAAGCTTTCTTCATGCGTGGGTAACAGTGTGGGTTTAACCGTGAGTAATAAATCCCCAGTTTGCTCATCCAACTGAAAGCCAAGCCAGCGATGAAGGCTTTTTAATGATATGGGTTGACTCATTCTCATGCTTTTTGGCAAAGTTTGAATGCCAATCTTGTGAAGTTGTTTGCCTGTGACTATAAAATCATCGGCTTCCTTTTGCATAAAGTATGTACCTGCATCACTGCCATTGAGCAACACATGCACAATCAGCATTTCAGATGTATTTGATGAGATGGTCGTCTCCGCAGAAGCGGATGTTATCCCTATGAACAAGCAGAGACATACCAGTTTAATCGTTAGGCTCATGTTGGTGTGGATTTATTTGGCTTGTGTTTGTGCTGTAATCTGCTTACATAATGCTGGGGTTAATGGAAATTCAACGTGGCTGGTATCGCCTTCCTCACTTTGTGCGAGCAACACATGCCCAGTAAGTTGCAGGCTATCGGCTTGTAAACATTGCTTTTGGTCAATGCCGAGTGGAAAAAGACGTGTTCCACCCGATAACACATACCAACCACCTTGCTCATGCTCAAAAACCCTATGTCCTTCATGGCTTCCCACGACTTCAATTTTATTCAATGAATAATAACGCGCGGATGGGTTCACCGCTTTGAGCACCAACGCGCCCTCATGAATTTCAATGCCTTGCATGTTAGGTTTGCGTGGTTTACTGCTACCGACGGGATAGATAAACACGGGCATGCTTATTTGGATTACAAATTGCGCACCCGATAGACCTGGTTTTTTCACGGGTAACTCACGAATAAAAAGGCGGTAGCTGCGCTCTTTGCCAATCACTTCGCCTTGAAAACCCACCCTGATATTTTTTTTCCCATGTGCGGGAATGGTGAAAATCTTAGGGAAAAACACCAGTTCTTTGGTTGCTGTCAATTGATCGTTGCCTGTTTTTTTATCTTGGCTCCATCGTTTGGCTTTAACTTGGATGTTGAGTACATCATCACCCGAATTATAGACTGTAACATTGCCAATATTACTGCCTGACTCTAACTCCAAACGCATCGGTGTGACTTGAAAGGGACTTGCATTCACCATACCAGTCCAACATACACACAACACAATAAAAAAAATCTTCTTCATAATGTATCAGCTCCTTGAGTGGGGAAACCTTACATATAAGAAGCCGAGTTTTGAGCGAGAACACGAAACTCGCCAAAAACTCGCTTGCAATGCCTTAGTGTTTCGGGCTACGGTTATATATAGTGATTCAAGTATTCAATCACCCCGTCATGCCAGAAATCTTTTATCGGGAATCTAATGATAGATCCTCGATACAAGCATTCGAGGATGACGATTGGGGGATATAGAAATGATAGTTCTATACTTAAATAACTATAGTGATTCAAGTATTCAATCACCACGTCATGCCAGAAATATTGTATCGGGAATCGAATGATAGACCCTCGATACAGGCATTCGAGGGTGACGATTGGGTGATATAGAAATGATAGTTAGTTCTATACTTAAATGACTATAGTTGATTCAAGGGTAACGGAATACTTGAAACACGATAAAGGAGAGCAAAGCATGCGAAAACTATTTTATCAGGCATTATCCCCATCCGCGCTACTTACCCTATGCCTCTTTCTTACCCTACCTTTTTCTAGTGATGCTTTTACGGCAAAGAATAATTTAGGTATTTCTGTTGTTGTGCCGCCCAAAGTACAATTATCTGCCACGCCTATGAACTTTGGCACGATTATCAACACCTCCAATGTCACAACGCGTACCACAGCTACCATCACCATCAATATGGTTGCCACCCAAGCATATCAAATCACCTTAAATGCAGGCTTATATGGCACGACCACACGGCGCATGCGTAATGCTTCGGGGGTATTTGTTCCCTATACCTTGTATCAAAATACAGCATATACAACAGTTTGGGGTGATAAGGGCTATGGAAACACCTTTGCGGCAGGCAGTGCTTTAACAACAACAGGCACTGGCAACAATCAGGTTTTCACCATTTATGGGCAAGTACAAACGTCTGTCAACAGTGTTGCTGGAAATTTTAGCGATACCGTCACCGTCACCGTGCATTATTGATGATTACATTTTTTAGAGGGGAGTCACGAAGCGTTTTGGGGTGTTTTTTAGAAAATGTGCAAATCTACAAGCTCGAATTATTCTCACAGCGTGAAGTTCTCTCGGTATTAAAATACCGAGAGAACTTCACTTGACATTTGAACGCAATGATCAGGACTCTCTTAAAAAATAACTCGAGCCCAGTGGCAGTTAATAGGTAACAGTCACAGTCACAACATCAGTGACCGCACCTGTTGTGCCTGGTGCTGAGAATAATTTGCCGTATATATTATAGGTTTGTGCAATACCTGTACCACTTACCCCAGTCTTTATGATGCCTGCACGCCCCCAAACAACGGTATTGGAAATATTTTGATACAAAATATATTCTCTTCCATTGGCACCCGCACCACTTTTCAAAAAGCTTTTGTTTGCCGCGACGTTAAAGTTCGCTCCACCATCCATATTGATGGTATAAGGTACACCATTGCTCACGGTGACATCGAAGCTGCTTTGAGCTGTAGAAGTTACAGTGTCTGCAACGGCACCAAAAGCGATAGGTCCTGCGACAACGATGTTAGCAGTGATGGCCACAGTGGTGGCGGTGACATTAATTTTCCCTGTTGCAACGGCTGCTTGTGATTGCATCGGTAGAGCTGTTGCAAGCAAAAGTGATGCTGCGAGTATCGAATTTTTTATGTTCATCATTTTCTCCTTTGAAAAATATTTTCAAAGAATATGTAATGGATACCGAGAATAGGGCGAGGTCTAGAAGTCTGTCGGAATTGGCACTGGATCAATGCCGTGCATCGAGACCCATAAAAACTTGCGTGGATGCAGCGACATAAGGTGCAATTGCTTGCCCAATCGCAGCGACATCCTGTTTGCCCGTAGCATCATTGATAATAATATAAGCAGGCGGTCGTTGTTGATATTGCAGTTGTTTCAACGTTAAAATCGTATGATTGATACAGCCCAACTTGGCACCCACCACCAACACCACTTGGCAATCAAGTAAATCCTGAATCCAGTCCATGACCAAATAATCATTCGTTAATGGCACCATCAAGCCACCAATGCCTTCAATCAAAGTTACATCATGCTGTTGCGTTTTTTTAATGCACCAATCACGCAAGACTTGAGGATTTAGTTTTTTTTGTTCGGCTTGGGCGGCAATGGAAGGGGCAGCGGGCATGGCAAAGGTATAAGCATTGATATGTTGTGGCTGATGGATGCCTTGAACTTTTGCCAATAAGGCAACATCCTCATTGATGCCATGTTCATTGATGCCACATGCCACAGGTTTTAATGCTTGTGCATCCACACCTTGTGTTAACAGTGCTTGAATCCAATGCGATGTGAGCCATGTTTTACCTGCATCAGTATCGGTGGCGGTGATAAAATAGCTCGATGTCATTGTAATTCGATGGGAATCACGCCGCCTTTGGGAAGAAAAGCCGCTTCTTTGTACCAAGCTTGGGCATACAGTGCTTCAAAACTGGCTCTTATTTTTCCATCGTCGGTGCGATGAGCCTCACCATAGGTCGCATCCAATTCTTTCAGTAAACGCCGACCATACAAACCATTGGCACGACCTGAAATGGCGGATGATGATGCCCCCAAACCTTTCAACTCACGCACCAATGCCATCACATTGGGGTAGGTTAAAGTGAGTAAATCACTATCAATCACGGGTGCTTCTAAGGGTAATTTGGTGAATACATCGCCCAAAGACATCACATCAGGAAACGGCAGAACATGCCCCGCCATGCTTGTTGCCTTGCCTTCGGACAGTTGAGCCAATGACTGACGTAATTCACTCAATGTGCGCCGCCCAAAGGTTGAAAATAAAATCAAACCACCTGGAGCCAAGACACGCCGCATTTCCATCATCATATCTTTGGGATCTGCCACCCATTGCATGGCAAGGTTGGAGGTAATCAAATCAAAGGAAGCATCGGCAAAGGGCATGGCGCAGGCATCACCTGTACAATGTTGACGTTTGCCATGCCAAGGAAGACGCATACGGTGTTGCTTGCGGGTATAATTCACCATGGTTTCAGATAAATCACAGGCAACCACGGCTGATTTTTTGAATTTTTCAATCAATAAGCGGGTGAAATAACCCGTGCCACAGCCCATATCCAATATTCGTTTCGGTTCAATTTTGGTGAAATTCAAATGACCCAAGAGGCGATCGCCAATTTCTCGCTGCAAGACAGCATGCTCATCATAGGTTTCACACGCACCTGAAAAGGAACGTTTCACATGGGGGCGATGAATATGGGATGTTTTTAATGTGTTTGACACCATGACTCCAGAAAATGATACATGTATTGAAATACGATTGATTTTCTTAAAAGGGCAATACTATTTCACCCTGCATATACTTCACAGCTTTGCCCGAAATCAAGACACGTTGACCGACCACCTCACACATCAATTCACCACCTCTAGCAGATAATTGCTTGGCTCGAAGCTTTGGTTTTCCCAGTTTTCCTGACCAGTAGGGAGCGAGTTGGGTATGGGCTGAACCTGTAACGGGATCTTCACCAATGCCTATATTGGGGGCAAAAAAACGACTGACAAAATCATAATTATCTGATGTTGATGTGATAATGACACCCCTAAGATCCAGTTTTTTTAGGGCGGCAAGGCTTGGGCATGCAGCCAAAATATCCGCCTCATGCTCGAAGACGATGATGTAATCTTCCGACTTTAGGCATGCAATGGTCTTGATGCCAAATGCTTGCTCAATAGCATCTGGTATTGGGCAAGGTGACGGAACTTGAGCTGGAAAATCCATCACAAGCCAATCACCAACTTTTGATACCTTTAAAATCCCAGATTTTGATTCAAAAACAATCACGTCCTGAATGATATTCAAACAATGAAACAGGACATAAGCGGCTGCCAAGGTCGCATGACCACACAAGTCCACTTCTGTTACGGGTGTGAACCATCGAATATGGAAACCTTGTTGCGTTGGAATAAAAAATGCTGTTTCAGAAAGATTATTTTCTCCTGCAATGGCTTGCATAACATCATCGGGCAACCATGTATCCAATGGACAAACCGCCGCTGGATTGCCAGTAAAAGGCTGATCTGCAAAGGCATCTATATGATAGATAGGCAATGTCATGTCTGTAACTTCCTTATAAAAGAAGTCACAATATTTGCCAGTATTGAGCTATGCGTGAGAAAAGGTGCATGAGCAGCCTTATCTATAGGAAAAAAATCAGCATCAGGGATATGTTTTGCGAGGTATTGCCCCGCCTGAACAGGAATCACGGCATCTTGTTGACCATGAATCACGCAAGTGGGTTGTGTGATATAGGGTAAGATTGAACGTAAATCCCACGCGGAAAGGATATGTAAACCTTGTTTTAAGGCATAAGAGCTGGGGGGATGTTGTTTATCAATGCCTTGCTCTGCAATATGACGGTAAGTTTCTCGAGCTAAATTTTCACCTTGAAACATCAAGGCAAAAAAACGGCGCATGGTTTTGCTTGCTTGTGTCGCAAGCCCTTGTTCAAAGGCTGTAAAAGTTGGGGTGTCAGAACCATACAACCAGTCATCACGCTGCCGAAAAGAAGGCGTACTATTCACCAAAATCAAGGCTTTGATACGTTCAGGGTATTGCACTGCCAAGCGCATCGCCAACATGCCACCCAATGACCAACCAATTAGTATAAAGGGTTGCTGCTTAGGACATTGTTGCATCACATCTTGCAAGCAAGCATCTGCATTCAAACGCCCACCATGCCCTGGTAAATCCAAAAAATACGCATCAGGATATTGTTTTTTTTGAGCGTACCAAATTTTTTGGGATTGCCCCCAACCATGTAAAAAGACTAAAGACATACACTTTTTAAGACTGTTGAGAGTTGTTTAATATCATCATGCGTGTGGGCTGCGGATAGGGTGATACGCAAGCGGGCTGTACCTTCGCGTACAGTCGGCGGACGAATTGCAGGCACAAAAAAACCAGCATCGCGTAAGGCTTGAGATACCGCCAAGGCATCGCTATCAGTGCCTATCAATAAAGGTTGAATGGCAGTCTGCGATGCAATCAAGGGTAAGCCTTGGCTATGTTGAAGGAAGTATTGAATATTTTTATGCAGTGTTTGTTGCAAAGTACCTGCCTGAATCAGAGCCAAAGATGCC
>NVWS02000087.1 GCA_002746295.2 Zetaproteobacteria bacterium | reverse complement strand
GCCACGCCGCTAAAAGTGCGAAGGTGATTTCAAGGCTGCGAGGAAGATAAATAAGATATTTCTCAAGATTCATTACCACGCGAATGAAACCCCAAGTGAAGCCGTTTGCCAACGATTTTTTGGCCAAAGGCATTTATTATTCAATATTTACCCACCCAACTCTCGATAACTGTAACGAGCTTGGCGTTTCCATCGGTTCACATCTTGATAGCAGTATTTGTATGATGATAGATGAGTGAAGTGGAGAAAGAGCGGATACTCGCTATGCTTGCCGCATTCCAAATACGAGGTATTCGAACATGGATATTGATGTTCAAAAGGTCGCGATGCTGGCTCGCATTCGCTTGACCGATGAAGAAGCCACTGAACTCGGCCCCCAACTTTCTAGCATCCTTGCTTATGTCGATCAGTTAGCCGCTGTCGATACAGAAGGTGTAACGCCGACAGCACACCCACATGATGCTGCGATGCCTTTGCGTGCCAATGTGGTAACCAATGGTAATCGCCGTGATGCTTTGCAAGCAGTCGCTCCCAAACTTGAATCGGGACTGTATGTCGTTCCCAAGGTGATTGAATAATGCCCTTTTCTTCCTTATCAGAAATCAAAACGCGTTTAGATGATGGTCAAACCACAGCGGTTGAGGTGGCACAGCTTTATTTGGATCGTATTGCAGCGCATAATGAGCAACTGAATGCTTTTGTGCATTTGGATGCAGAGCATGTGTTGGGTCAGGCTCAAGCATCAGATGCGTACCGTGCTGCGCATGGCGTACATGGTGCGCGTGCCTTGGAAGGTTTGCCCATTGCCGTCAAAGATATTTTTTGCACGCAAGATGGCCCAACCCAGTGTTGCTCCAATATTTTGAAAGATTTTCATGCACCCTATGATGCGCATGTGATTACCAAGCTCAAAGAAGCGGGGGCGGTATTGGTCGGTAAAACCAATATGGATGAGTTTGCTATGGGTTCATCCACGGAAACATCCGCCTTTGGCGTGTGTCGTAACCCTTGGGATACCGATCGTATTCCGGGTGGTTCATCAGGTGGTTCGGCTTCGGCAGTGGCGGCGGCACTCACCCCTGCGGCACTGGGAACCGATACAGGTGGCTCCATTCGTCAACCTGCGTCCTTAACAGGCATTACAGGCATGAAGCCGACGTATGGTCGTGTCTCTCGCCGTGGTATCATTGCTTTTGCATCATCCTTGGATCAAGCAGGTCCGATGACGCGTACCGTTAAAGATGCGGCGATGTTGACGGCTGCTATTGAAGGTCATGACCCATTGGATTCAACCACAGTAGCGGATGCGCCCCAGTTGGATTGGTTAAAAGCGTGTGAACAGCGCGATATGAAGGGTATGAAAATTGGTGTGCCGAAAGAATATTTTGTAGAAGGCATGGATGCAGAGGTTCGTGCTTCTGTGGAAGAAGCATTGAAACAATGTGAAGCCTTGGGTGCGGAATTGGTGGATATTTCTTTGCCGAATACGGATCTTGCGGTGGCTGCCTATTATGTGATTGCGCCATCAGAAGCGTCTGCCAATTTATCGCGTTATGACAGTGTTCGCTTTGGTCATCGTTGTGAAAACCCAGAAGATTTATTGGATATGTACACGCGTTCCCGCGATGAAGGCTTTGGTGCTGAAGTCAAACGTCGTATTTTAACAGGTGCTTATGCGCTTTCATCGGGTTATTACGATGCTTATTATTTAAAGGCGCAAAAGGTTCGCACCTTGATTCAACAAGATTTCACCCAAGCTTTTGAAAAAGTCGATGTGATTGCCACACCAACCAGCCCGATTACTGCCTTTAAAATTGGCGAAAAAACCGATGATCCCTTGACCATGTATTTATCAGATATTTATACCATTGCCGTGAATTTGGCGGGTTTACCAGGTTTGTCACAACCGTGTGGTTTCGCTCAGAATTTACCTGTGGGCTTGCAATGGATTGCGCCAGCTTGGCGTGAAGATGTGTTGTTAGGCGCAGCATCAGCTTATGAAGCAGCAACCGATTGGCACAAACAAGTGCCTGCGGCATTTAATGAAATATCGGGAGGTGAAGCATGAGCTGGGAAGTTGTGATTGGACTCGAAGTCCATTGCCAAATCAATACCAAGACCAAAGCTTTTTGTGGTTGTTCCACTACTTTCGGTGCTGAACCGAATACCCAAACTTGCCCAGTCTGCTTGGGTATGCCTGGGCAATTGCCTGTGTTAAATAGCGTGGCGGTGGATAAAACCATTTTGACAGGTTTGGCCATTGCTGGCGACATCAATCTTGAATCTAAGTTTGATCGTAAAAACTATTTTTATCCTGATTTGCCCAAAGGTTATCAAATTACACAGTTCACTGTGCCATTGGTCGAACACGGGCATATTGATATTGTCACCAAGAGCAGTGGGGCGAAGCGTATCGGTGTGACACGCATTCACATGGAAGAAGATGCAGGGAAATCCATGCATGAAGGTTTGGATGCGGTGTCTCATATTGATTTGAATCGTTCAGGCATTCCCTTAATGGAGATTGTTTCTGAACCTGATATGCGCTCTGCCGATGAAGCGATTGCCTATTTGAAGAATTTACATCAAGTCATTCGTTTCTTGGGTGTCTCGGGTGCGGACATGGAAAAAGGGCAGTTCCGTTGTGATGCAAATGTATCGGTGCGCCGCCCTGGTGAACCGTTTGGCACGCGGACTGAAATGAAAAACATGAATTCATTTCGCTTTATCAAGCAAGCCATTGATTATGAAGTGGTGCGTCAAATTGAGGTGATTGAGGATGGCGGTAAAGTCATTCAAGAATCGCGTTTGTGGGATTCAGTGAAGAATGAATCACGGTCAATGCGCAGCAAAGAGGAAGCCAACGATTACCGTTATTTTCCTGAACCTGATTTACCACCATTGCGTGTATCTCAATTGGAAGTAGATAATATTAAAGCGGGTATGCCTGAGTTACCTCATCAATTGCGTGCGCGCTTTGAGGCTGAGTTTGGTCTTTCAGCGTATGATGCGGATGTGTTGACGCAAACACGTGAGTTATCCGATTGGTATGAAGCCTTGGTGGCTGCCCATCCTGCTGATCCCAAACGCTGTGCCAACTGGATGGCCAATGAATTGTTGGGTCGTCTTAAAGAAATGAACAAAGATTTAGCCCATTGCCCGATTTCTGCGCAAGCCTTTGCACAGTTGTTGGATCGCATGGCTGATAGCACAATTTCAGGTAAAACAGGCAAGGATGTCTTGGATGCGATGATGGAAACGGGCGTGTCTGCGGATGACTTTATTGAAGCCAAAGGCTTGAAACAAGTCAGCGATTCAGGTGCGATTGATACCATGATTCAAACCATCATGGATGCAAGCCCGAACCAATTGGAAGCCTATCGCGGTGGTAAAGAGAAGTTATTTGGTTTCTTTGTCGGTCAAGTCATGAAAGCATCCAAGGGGCAAGCCAATCCTGCGATGGTAAATCAGCGTTTGAAAGAGCTTTTAAAAGCTTCGTGACATTGCTTTAGAAATACACGCCATGTTGAAATATCATTCAATATGGCGTGTATTTTGAAATATAAAAAAAACAATCCCAAATTTAAATATTTGGGAGTATTTTTTATTCAAATTGAAATCAGTATTATTTTTTCTTTGGAGCTACAGGCGTTTTAAGAGGGTCTCGAAAGCCAAGACCTTTTTTATCTTCAAATCCAACCTGACCAATAAAGAAGTATGCAAACGCATAAATCAAGACAGATAAGAGCATCACAAAGTAAGTAATGACAATAAAAATACCTTGATCCACATTCATGACGATTTGAGTGCCTTCATTGTTTTTCTGCATGCTTTGAATACTAAAAACTTCTGCTTGAATACGTAGAGCCTTTCCTGAAATTTCAGCAATATATTGTTCAGAGAAAAAAGCGTTCAATTTTTTACTTAAGTCAGCCTGTAAAACTTGGGGATCCTGACCCCAAATATTAAACCCTGCATCATTGGAACTTTTGCCTCGAATCTTCAATAAAACAGGTTCTTCTATGGTCAAATAGAAAGACTTTTTGTCATTATTAAATTGAACCTTGGCTGTCACACTCATGCTTCCCCATGTCTGTTTTAAACCTGATGCCAAAGTGATATTGGATTTCAAATAAAAATCGCCTGAATCCAAGATTGTAAACATTGGATCCACCATTTCATACTTGATATGGGTTTTCTCGGAAACACCATCGATAAAAAAGATGGGCTCCATTTGTGCTTGAACATTGGCTTTGGGTATCTCTACAGTGATTTGACCCACCTTAAAAAATAAAAGCCCCAGTGTTGAGATAATAAAAAATATCATCCCAACCCGAAACAATAACTGTTTACTCAACATAATCGAACTCCTGTATTATTCATGAACAAAAACGGCATTGCTATCATCGTTTAAATATTGATAAATCCTGACCGTCACACCCGAAATTTTGTATCGGGAATCTTTGCTTTAAAGGGACCCTCGACACAAGCACGCGAGGGTGACGTGTACTTCATACTTAAACGACTATAGCAACACCGTTTGCTATCAAGGGTGGTTCTGACCACCTTCAAATTTACATTTACACAACTTACGAATGTGTTTCACCAAGTCTTTAATTTCAACATCACTTAAAGTCTTGGCCCAAGGTGGCATCAATGCTGATTTATTCACCGATAAACCACCTTCTTTGATGGCTTTGAATAGTTCTCCATCGGTGCGTGCGCTCAGATACTTAGTATCCGAATGGTTGCGTGGTTGAACACCCATATCACGCGAATTGATCCCCGAACCTTTACCTGAAATACCATGGCATTGCATACAATAAATACGATAGTTCTTCGCAGCAGACTGTGCTGCAAAACTATTCATACTGGTTTTATTGCTATCCAAAGAGATAATATAATTGACAATTTTCTGCATATCCTCTTCAGATAGTTCGCGTGTTGGCATCCAAGTCCGATGATTCCAAGCTTGAGGATCACGAATAATACTTAACATATACTCAGGTTTTAAACGCTCCGCTGCAGTATAAAGTTCAGGACCTGAAACACCGCCATAACCAGGTTCAATACTGTGGCATGCCATACAACCATTGACCTTATTAAACATCATGTCGCCCATCGCACCTGCTGTGATAGTTGGATCAAAATGTTCGGCTTTAATCAATTGATTTTTCGTTCTCAATTCCGACAAAGCAATCGCAACATTCTGAGCATCCATCACACTCAGAATGACATGGGGTTTGAATGAACCATGGCGAATGGTATCCCACTTTTTACCCGTTTGAGCATGATCCAAATAGAATGTTCCTGAAGGTCGAACTTGGGTGGGGTGTTGTAACCATGTTGCCAACCAATGTTGATTATACTTGTTGCCTGCATAATATAAATCAGGTCCTTTACGCCATAACCCTGCGGTTTTCAGCCCAATCTCACCTGAAATATTGTGACAAGACGCGCAGTTTTTCTCTTGCATGACTTTAAAACCATCATAAGCACCCGCTGAAGCATTCACACTCCATAAGAGCGTGGCAACCGCAGCGACCGTGGATAGTGTGCGTAACACGCTATTCATCACTTACATGCCCCTGCGTTGACGAGCATTAGGGACACCACGCAAACGCGGCTGTTCAAACAAGCCATAGCCTTTTTTCATGGACTCTGTGTAATAAAAATCTGGATCATAATTGACATCTTTCCATACATACCAATCATCCACTGGCGTGCCTGCATATTCTTGCACAGTTAAAGGACCACCTGGAAACTTACCACCCGCAGTCACATGTTTATCGACATGATCATGAAAAATAAAGCGACCTTCTTTATGGTTGGCAGTGTAAATCGCATCATAGCGTTCACCTGGTGCAATCACCTGTGTTTCTCCCATATAAGGCGATGCCAAAGGAAGACCATCTTTATGGGTAATCGTCCAATCATGACCATGAATATGCATGGAGTGAATCGCACCACCTGCACCAATAAAACGAATACGCATCACATCACCTGTTTTCATGCGAAAGGGTTGGTTGTATGGAAATGAGCGGCCATTCACTGAAAAATAATCTTCTACATCATACGGTGTTGCACCTGTGCCATATTTCATGGCATTTTTAGATTCCCAAGTCGACAACATCATAATCACTTCATGCGTCACTGTTTTTTCAAGTGCTGTTGGGTTCTTCGGATCAATAATAATCGGACCCCACATACCACGAATACCCCCATGTTCATTCACATTCACATGACAGTGATACCAAAGCGTACCTGGACGATCAGCCTTAAATTTATAAGTGAACGTTGTACCTGGTTTGATAGGCTCTTGGGTAATACCAGGAACACCATCCATACGCCATGAACCCATTTGATGCATGCCATGCCAATGAATGGTATGTGGCAATGATGTGTTGTTGGTGACATGAATAATCAAATCATCACCTTCTTTCGCGTGAATCAATGGGCCAGGAACTTGGCGATTAAATGCAAAGACCTTGTAATTCAAATCGGGCGCGACTGCAATGGTCATCTCATCAATGGTCATATTCATTTCGCGTGTTGCAGCTTGTGCGCTTATAGATATAGCACATAGCCCTGTTAACAGCAGTGCTGCCAACATCCTTGTTAATTTTTTCATCACCCCTACCTCCTCATGATTTTAAAGTTACATCTAAAATGCAACTTATAAAGACGCATACAAGATATACCTTTAACGTTTGTCAAGTCTGACAGTGTGGTAAAAGCATGAAACAAGCCAATATATTGACAGCATGGTATACTGACGACATCGTACCGTCCGACCAGTCGGTCAGCCATCAATGTACTCTTGGAATTTATACTTATGTCAGCAGCCACATCTTCATCCATCACAGATATTCTTATGGCAGCTGAATCACTATTCTCAGCACATGGTTATGATGGTGTATCCATGCAACAAGTTGCCCAAGCAGCCCATATTTCCAAATCGAATATTTACCATCATTTTGCTTCCAAAGATGATTTGTACCTATCCGTTTTGAAACATGGATGTCAGGAAATTCAAGATTTAACCCAACATTTGAATCACAGCGATGGCACCATTATAGAGCGATTGACTGTATTTTCCCAAGAACACCTTAAACATCTCAATAAGAAAAACGCGCTTTCTAAGCTTATTTTACGCGAACTGTTGGATAGCAGCAGTGAACGGGGGCGTGACTTAGCGCAACAAGTATTCAATGAAAAATTCTCACAGATGCGACAGTTATTAGAATCAGGGCAGCAAAGTGGCGAGGTGCGGCAAGATGTGGATGCCGCCCACATGGCCACCGCTATTGCAGGTCTAAATGTCTTTCTATTTCAGGTTTGGCCTGTGTTACAGCATTTTCCTGATGCAGCATTTCAACATCAATCCGATAGCGGTGACATCATGCTCGAACTATTACTACATGGTTTAACCGCGCCTAAACAAGAAGGAGTACCATCATGAAACATCTTATCTTATGCCTTAGCCTCATCATCGCTTGGAGCGTGACAGCTAATGCCAAAGATGCAGCCCCTGTTCACCGCATCAAAATCACCACAACATCCAGTATCACACAAAAAGTTGAAGTGATTGAACATGCGCTGGGTCGCATTGAAGATCCGACAGGCACGACTATTTCGGCTGAAATTCCCGCGCGTATTCGCCAAGTGTTGGTCGATGTTGGGCAGAAAGTTCACAAGGGTGATGTGTTGGCACAGTTGGACAGCACGGATATGAACTTGGCAATCAGTACAGCCAAAGCCAAGTTGAGCAGCCTTCGCGTTCAAGCCAAGAATCAACAAGCGCTTGTCAAACGCTATCAAACATTGGCGCACGATAAATTTATTTCCACCACCATGTTGGAACAAGCGCAAACCCAAGCCACAGCCTTAAAAAAATCCGTACAGGCCAGCAAAGCCCAACTCAAACAAGCGCAATACAATGCACGCCGCACACGTATTCTTGCCCCCTATGATGGCACAGTGCAACAACGCATGGTTGCAGCAGGTGATTATATTGGCGTGGGCAAACCGATGTTCAAGTTGGTCGGTCAAGCACCCTTGCAAGTCATACTTCCCATCCCTGAAACCCGCAGCCGCTATATTCATGCGGATACGCCTGTGCGTTTACATTTACCTCAAGATAAACATATCGTCAATGCAAAGGTTGATAAATTAAGTCCTGCCATTGTTACCAAAAGCAATGCTTTGGAAGCACGCATACAACTGCCACAGCAGCAAGGCTGGTATGCAGGTGGAACAGTGATTGCGAATATCATTGTTGCAACCCATGCACACGCCGTACTTGTGCCTGAAGCATCTGTGGTCTTGCGCCCTCAAGGCGATGTGGTGTATGTGGTGGATGGCGATCGTGTGCGTGCCGTGGATGTACATACAGGTGTGCGAAAAAATGACTGGGTCGAAATCACTCAAGGTTTACAAGCAGGCATTCGTATTGCCCAGATTGGTGCTGCCTTTTTAAGTGATGGTGCCTTGGTTACGGTGACTCAACCATGAATTTAGCGGGGATTTCTATCGAACGCCATGTCTTGGCTTGGATGATGTCGGGGCTTTTGGTGTTGTTTGGCATCATCAGTTATCAACGCATTGGGGTGGATCGTTTTCCCAGTGTCGATTTCCCCATGATTTCGATTACCACAGTCTTGGCAGGTGCTGATCCTGATGTCATCAATACCTCGGTGACCTCGGTGATTGAAGAAAAGGTCAATGCTGTGCCGGGGATTGAACATGTCATTTCTTATTCATCGCCGAGTGTGTCGGTGGTGACCGTGCAATTTGCCTTAGCCAAAGATGTCAATGTGGCCTTCAATGAAGTGCAAGCCAAGGTCAATCAAAGCTTACGCATGTTGCCCAGCAAAGCCGAAACCCCTGTGGTTGGCAAAATTCAAGTGGGTGCTGCACCCGTATTGTGGTTGGCATTGAGTGGTGATCGAACCCTTCAACAACTCAATCAATATGCCCGCAATGTGATTAAAAAGCGCATTGAAAATATTGATGGGGTGGGTGAAGTGCTGTTGGGTGGTGAACGTCAACGTACACTTCGTATCAACCTTGATTTGGAGCGTATGCAAGCCATGCATATCACCATTGCTGAAATCATTCATTCCTTTCAACGCGAGCATGTTCAATTTCCTGGTGGTTTCCTTTCAGGCAATAAGCGTGAATACATGATTAAACTGGATATGGAATTTCATACCCTAGATGCGCTTCAAAACATGGTGGTGCGTTCTCAAGCAGGCAACACCATTCGCTTGAAAGATATTGCTGATGTGGAAGATGGTTTGGCAGATAATCGCCAATTGGCACGTTTTAATGGTCAGCCTACGGTGGGCTTGGGTGTGGTGAAAATCACAGGTGCGAATGTTGTCAATATTGTCAATGAGGTGAAACATCGTTTGGACACTGAAATCATCCCATCCCTACCCGCAGGTATGCATATTGGCATTGCTTCCAATGATGCGGATATTATTCAAGGCATTGTGGATGGACTCACCGAGCATTTACTCGAATCCTTGTTGCTGGCTTTTATTGTGGTGTTGGTCTTTCTTAAAAATTTCCGTGCCACCCTGATTGTGAGCACGGCTATTCCTGTGTCGATGTTGGCAGCCATTGGTGTGGCTTATTTGTTTGGCTTCACTTTGAATTTGATGACCTTATTGGCGTTGTTGTTGTTGATTGGCATTGTGGTGGATGATGCGATTGTGGTGTTGGAAAACATCTATCGACATCGTGATGAAGGTTTGGAAACGGATGCCAAAAGCGCAGCCCTTGCTGGCAGTAAGGAAGTCACCTTTGCGGTGATTGCCGCAAGTTTGAGTATTGTGGCTATTTTTGCGCCCGTTATTTTTATGGATGGCATGATTGGTCGTTTCTTTAATGCCTTTGCGGTGATTGTGAGTTTTGGTGTGTTGGCATCCTTGTTTATTGCCTTGACGCTGATTCCCATGCTTTGTTCGCGTTATTTACAAGTCGGCACGAAACATGGCGTGATTTACCATATCTTTGACCGTGCTTTTTTAGCCTTGGACTATGTGTACCGACGGACTTTGAATGGGTGTTTGAATTTTCGTTGGTTGGTGCTCTTATGTGCATTCGGCATCTTTTTTTCCAGCACCACATTGTTTGGCATGATTGGTAAAGGCTTTGTACCCAAAGAAGATGAAGGGCGTTTTATGGTGATTTTCAAAGCACCGCTGGGTTCTTCTCTCCAAAGTACGGATGGTCGCTTGAAACAGCTTGAAAAAGTTTTGAAAAACAACCCCGATGTTGAAAGTTATTTCACGCTCATTGGTTCAGGTTCGATGGGCAAAGTGAATCAAGGCACAGCTTATGTCAGACTCACGCCCAAAAGTGAACGGGAACACAAGCAATGGGATATTTTACCCATCATTCAAGCTGAATTTGATAAAATACCTGGCTTACATGCCTTTGCTTTGAAAGTGCCGATTGTGGGCGGCGGTGCGCGAGGTGAGCCTTTACAATTTGCCTTGGCAGGACCTGATTTGGACACAACAGCGCGGCTATCACGTCAATTAAAAGCCAAACTCGATACTATTTCAGGCATGGGACATTTGGATTTGGATTTACAATTGGATTTACCCCAATTGAAACTCACCGTGGATCGTCAACGCGCCCGAGATTTAGGCTTGGCGGCAGGTGAGATTGCCCAAACAGTAGGGGTCTTGGCGGGTGGCATGGATGTTGCCAAATTCAATGATGAACCGGGGGATGGCAACCGTTACAATATTCGCTTGAAAGCCGCTGGACATCAATTACAACATCCCAGTGATTTAAGTAAAATTTATCTGCAAACGCCAACAGGTGAACGGGTACGCTTGGATACTATCGCCTCATGGCATCGTGAACTCGGGCCTGCCTTGATTCAAAAAATGGATTTGCGTTATGCTGGGATGTTTTATAGCGCACCGACCATGCCGTTGGGCGCGGCAGTGAATCAGGTCAACGCCTTTGCCAAAGATATTTTACCCCCTGATTATCATATTATTTTAACAGGTCAGGCAGCGGAATTTAGTAAAACAGGCAAAAATATGATGTTTGCTTTTGGTTTGGCGATGGTGTTGATTTTTATGGTACTTGCCAGCCAATTTAACTCTTTTGCTCAACCTTGGGTGTTGATGTTGGCGCAACCCATGGCGATTGCGGGTGGGGTTGCTGGATTGATGTTGACTGGCAACACTTTAAACATTTTTTCCATGATTGGTTTGGTGCTATTGGTGGGGCTGGTGGCAAAAAACTCCATCCTTTTGGTCGATTTAACCAACCAATACCGCGCCAAAGGCATGAGCATTGATGAAGCTTTGAAAGCAGCTTGCCCGATTCGTATGCGCCCTGTGTTGATGACTTCCTTGACCATCATCTTTTCCTTATTGCCTGCGGCATTGGGTTGGGGGCAAGGCAGTGAAATGACCATTCCGATGTCCGTCGCGGTGATTGGTGGCATGGTTTCTTCCACCTTGTTGACCTTGGTCGTTGTCCCCTCTGCTTATTCCTTATTAGAACACGGTATTCAACGCTTTGAAACTTGGAAACAGCAGCGAGGTCAAGCATGAAACATATCATTTTACCCTTGATAAGTTTATGTTGGATTCAAGCTGCATCCGCCACTGAATCACTGGGCTTACAAGCCGCTGTGGAGCAAGCCTTGCAATATGCCCCTGCTTTGCAGGCTGAACAAGCCGCGCGTGATGCTGCCCAAGAAAATATTGCATTGGGCAAAGCTGTATTGCGACCTTATGTGGCAGTATCAGGTTCATTCAAGCAAGAAAAACAACACTTTACTTATGATCAACCGCTGTCTTTTTTACGCACCAATATCAGCAACCGTAAAATATTTTATGGCATTCAACTGGTACAACCCCTATTTGATTTAAGCAAATGGGCGTTATATCAACAAGGTCAACTAACCGCCACCAGTGCTGATTTAAAGCTGGCAGTACAACGTCAACAAACCACGCTTCAAGCTGCATCAGCATGGTTGGATGTGATGCGTTCACAAGCCGCGCTGCATGCAGCGACAAAGAATGAGCAAGCCATGCAAAGCTTGGCAAAAAAAATGGATTTAGCTTTTAAAATAGGGCTATCTTCCATCAATGAATCCTTGGCTGCGGTCAGTCGTTTTGATTTAGCCAAAGCTGCGCGTATTCGTGCTGCCAATGCCGTATTACAAGCCAAGGCCACTTTGGACTCCTTATTGGGTCAAGCTGTCAATGTGGATGTCCAGATCCCTCAAAATTTCCGTCCGCTATCCTTGCAACCGAATAATTTGGAAGGATGGAAAACCATCGCTGAAAATCAATCGCTTAGCATTCAATTGGCAAGAGAGAGAGTCGAAATTTTTGATAATCAATATACCCAAGCTTTAGGCAACGCCATGCCCAAGGTGCAATTGATTGCGGGCTGGAATAAAAATCAAGCATCGGATGGTAGTTTTGGTGGTTCATCCGTGAAAACCAGTGTGATTGGTATTGAATTAAATGCCCCCTTGTATGCAGGTGGGGCGTTATCGGCCAAACGGCGTGAAGCGACGAAACACAAAGTACAAGCTGAGTATCAAATTGCTGAAGCCAAACGCAGCACGCGATTAAGCATCCAGCAAACATGGTTGGCGTTGCAAAGTGGCTTGGCTGAATTATCCGCACTCAAACATGCCAAAGTTAGTGCCAAAGAGGCATTGAAGGCGAGTCAAGTGGGCTTGGAAGTGGGTTTACGAACACTCAATGATGTGATGGATAGTCAACAACGCCTTGCCAGTACGGAACAATCGTATGCCGATGCTTTGGCACGTTATGCCATGAGCTGGCTACAACTGCATACGATTGCGGGGCAATTGAAATCAGACGATTTAAAAGCTTTGGATCACCTGTTAAAGTGATATAGTCGTTTAAGTATCAAGTTACCCTGTCATGTCCGAAATATTTTATAGGGAATCTATCTAAATCTAATCCATAGACCCTCGATACAAGCACGGAGGGTGACGATGTATCTCTGTGAAGCGCGTAGTAACATTAGTTCAGTAAAGCAGTGGAAGTCTGTTACGTTTACCTTACAGTCGCCGCATGGAAGTTATTCTCGCCTCAAAATCACCCCGCCGTTTACAACTCTTACAATGTGCAGGACTGGCTGTTGAAGTCATGCCCAGCCATATCGATGAAACACCGTTAGCTGGAGAATCGGTAGCAGATATGGTCATGCGTTTGTGTCGCGCTAAGGCGCAAGCTTGTCCTGTGAGCAATCGCCCCATCATTGCTGCGGATACCTTGGTTTCATTGTATGGTGAGGCATTGGGACAACCCGAAGATTTAAACCATGCCAAGCAGATGTTGCAACAACTTTCAGGCCAACGTCAGTCAGTCTTGACCGCAGTATGTGTGCGACTGGGTGAACAAATGATAAGTGAGCGCGTGATAACCCATTTAACATTCCGTCCATTAAGTGATGATGAGATTGATGTATATTTGATGCACAATGATGTCTTGGATAAAGCTGGGGCTTATGCGATTCAGGCGGGTGCTGCAAGTTTTATCACCCAAGTCGATGGAGCTTTGGATAATGTGATGGGGTTGCCTATACAAACGACATGCCAGATGTTGAAACAATTGGAGAATTTAGAATGAGTGTTGAACTTTTGGTCAATGTATCACCGTTTGAAACCCGCATTGCGCGCATTGAAAATGGGCTGGCAGAAGAAGTCTATATTGAACGGGAACGTGAGCGCGGGCTGAAAGGCAATATTTATAAAGGACGGGTGCAACGGGTCATTCCGGGCATTCAAGCGGCATTTGTCGATATTGGTTTGGAAAAATCAGGCTTTCTTTATGCAGGGGATATTGCCATTCCTGATGTTCCCGATGCTCCCAGTTTGGATGAGGATGCTGAGGAAACCATCGATAGCAATGAGGATGAGGAAGATAATGATGTTGCGGTGAATACCTCTCGCCACCGTCACATTCCCCCTATCAATACTTTATTGCGGGATGGTCAGGAAATACTTGTACAGGTTTCCAAAGATCCTATTGCTTCAAAAGGCCCGCGTTTGACCAGCCTTTTGAGCATTGCAGGGCGGTATTTGGTGTATTTACCCGACTTGCGTCATGTGGGTATTGCCCGCCGTTTGGAAGGCAAAGAAGAACGACAACGTCTTTTGGATATTGGCGAAAAAATTCGCCCTGAAAAAGCGGGGCTGATTATCCGTACGGTGGCTGAAGGGCATAGCGAAGAAGAACTGAAAGATGATTTGGCGTTTTTAGAGCGTCTTTGGGCAGGCATTGAGAAGCGCAACCAACAAAGTCATGCAGCTTGCAATGTTCATACTGAACTTAATTTGTATCTACGTGTCATGCGTGATTATGTCGATGATGAAGTGAAAAAAATTCACATTGATTCCAAAGAAGCTTATCAAAGCATGAAAAAATTTGCGCGAAACTTTATGCCTGAAGTGACCAAACGGCTTTATTATTATCCGGGTGAACGCCCTGTATTTGATGTTTATGGGGTGGAAGAAGAAGTGAATCGTGCCTTGAAACGTAAAGTATCATTGAAATCAGGCGGGCATCTTGTCATTGACCAAACCGAAGCTTTGATTGCTGTGGATGTCAATTCTGGTTCTTTTGTGCGTTCAAGAAATATGGAAGAAACAGGTTTTAAAACCAATCTTGAAGCGGTACATGAACTGGTGCATCAACTAAGGTTACGCAATTTGGGTGGCATTATCGTGGTTGATTTCATTGATATGCAGGAAGAAGAGAATAAAGCACGTTTGCTCGAAGTTCTTGATGAGACTTTGAAACGCGACAAAACCAAAACCCACGTGGTGCAATACTCTGCATTGGGCTTGGTTGAAATGACCCGTAAACGCACCCGTGATTCATTGGGGCGGATGTTGCTAGAGCCTTGCCACCGCTGTGATAGCACAGGGTATAGAAAAAGCCCCACCACGATTTGCTATCAGTTGTTTCGTGAAGTGGTGGCTGAAGCACGAGCCTACCCGTGTGAAAAACTTATGGTGATTGCCCATCCCAAATTGATTGATTTGATGTTGGGTGAAGAAAGTGAACAAGTGACACGTTTGGAGGGTTTTTTAGGTAAACAAATTGCGTTGAAAAGTGATGCGCAAATGGATCCTGAACATTTTGAGGTTGCCTTGCTATAATGCTTGTCAGCCCCTTACAACTTTATATCCACATTCCATATTGCATCCATAAGTGCCATTATTGCGACTTTAATTCGCATGTGCGAGAGCAACCCGATTGGCAGGCTTATCAGGTCGCGTTGATTTCTGAATTGAAGCACTGGGCCAGTCAGCCTGCTTATCATCATCGTGTATTACACAGTATTTTTATTGGTGGTGGAACGCCTTCATTGGCACCACCATCACTGATTGCTGCAATTTTAGCCTGTGCTAAGCAATGCTTTGGTTTTGAAAAAGATATTGAAATCACGCTTGAAGCCAATCCAGGGACGATGGATGTGCAAGCCTTTCAAGGCTTTTATGATGCAGGTATCAATCGTTTATCCATGGGCGTACAAAGCTTGAATCAGAAAGAGCTGCAATGGTTGGAACGCATTCATTCATCTGATGAAGTTTATCAAGCCTTTGATGTCGCTCGAAGTGTGGGTTTTCAGAATATCAATCTTGATTTGATGTATGGTTTACCCAAGCAGAACCTTGAGCAATGGCAAGCATCCTTGGATACTATCATTGATTTTGGAGCGGAACATTTATCCTGTTATCAACTCACGGTTGAACCGCACACCCAATTGGCAGCGCGCCACGCGACATCACCTTATGCACTGCCAGATGATGATCTATCATTATCTTTCTTTCATCATACCCGTGAGCGTTTGGCTGATGCTGGTTATGCCGCCTATGAAATTTCCAATTTTTCTCAACAAGGTAAAAAATGTCGCCACAATGATGGTTATTGGCTTTATCACGATTACATTGGTATTGGTGCGGGTGCATCGGGAAAATGGGATGATGCAATGGGCGCAACCCATCGTTATAGCAATAAAAAATCCCCTGAAAGCTATATGCAACAGGTGCGAACGTGTGGCAAAAGTATTTTAAGTGATGAAATATTAAGCCTCAAAAAAGCAGCGGCAGAAGCGGTGTGGATTGGCTTGCGAAGAAGTCAGGGCATAGATGGTGCTTGGTTTCAACAACGCTTTAAGCAGTCTATTTTAAGTTATTTCCAACAAGATTTGGAACCTTGGTTACAAAGTGGGCATTTAATCTGGCAGGACAAAAAACTCCAGCTAACAGACAAAGGCATCCCACTTACAGATGCCGTTGCCAGCACAGTTTTTTAATCACTGATGTTATGCACTTGACTGAAATACATCGTCACCTCCCCCCGAATCCGTCTGTCGGGGGGCATGGGTAGGTACCCGATAAAAGATTTCGGGCATGACGGGAGAGAGAGGATACATTGATACTTAAACCACTCCACTATTAAACGTCGACCGTAGGGGCGACCCTTGTGGTTGCCCTATTGGCGATATAAACCAAAAAACATCACCGCGAAAGTGCAGAGGATTCTCATGTAGGGGCTTGCATCGGATGTTAAACGAAAGGTTCGTTTCATACTTAAACGACTATAGCCTGAAGGTTACGATTTTTTCATAAATTCAGTCAGTAATACAAGTTGTTGCCCATTGATACGACCTTCAATTTGAAGAGGGTTATCAGCAACCAAGCGAATATTACGCACTGCTGTTCCACGCTTCGCTGTAAATCCACCACCTGATACTTTCAAGTCTTTAATCAATGTTACGGTATCACCATCAGCAAGCACAGCGCCATTGCTATCACGATGAATGACCGCTTCATCAGAACCTTCAGATTCAATGCCTGCTTCTGCCCAAGCCTTCACATCATCTTCCAAATACATCATATCCAACAAGTCTTGCGGCCAACCTTCTGCGCGTAAACGATGCAACATACGAAATGCCATGACTTGAACGGCAGGGACTTGACTCCACATGCTATCATTCAAACAACGCCAATGATTCGCATCTATCTTAGAGGCATCGTCAATTTGTTCTTGGCAGATTACACACAACAGTACAGATTCATCTGCTGTGTTGCTGGGGCTATTCGGGACTTCATAAACACTTAAATCCTTTGTGGCTGCGCACAGTTCACATTTGGATTCGCTACGTGTTTGTAAGCTTGCTTCAATACTCATTTCATTTTCTCCAATGATTGATTTTTCACATCATCAAAAAAACAAGAGGGGTGTCAAATACCTGCACCATCCATCACACGATCGCCTGCAAAAACTGCCGTAGTCAGATATTTTTCGCCACCATCAGGGAAAATAGCCACAATATTTCCTGCCTGACCTTGTTTAGCCAAATCCTCTGCCACTTTTAGGGCGGCAGCCATCGCACAACCACACGATTGCCCACATAAAAGACCCTCTTGTAAAGCAAGTTGCTGGGTTAAATCATAAGCTTCATCGGTACTGATACCGATTTTTTGATCGTGAACAGACGCATCATAAATACCGGGTACAATACTGGATTCAATATGTTTCAAGCCTTCAATGCCATGAAAAGGGGAATCCGGTTCAGCGGCGATAATTTGAATGTCGGGGTTGGTTCTTTTTAAGAATCGACCTGTGCCGACCAAGGTTCCTGATGTCCCTAATGAAGCAATGAAATGGGTGACTGTACCCTCGCTATCCCGCCAAATTTCAGGGCCAGTGCTTTCTTCATGGGCGCGTGGGTTGGCAGGGTTGTTGTATTGATCGGGTTTAAAATAACGCTTGGGATCGGATTCATAAATACGGCGTGCTTCTAAAATTGCACCATCAGAGCCTTCCAATGGATCAGAAAATATTAAATCCGCACCATAAGCACGGCAAATACGTTTGCGTTCATCCGATACGTTTCCAGGCATCACCAAGCGCACCTTATAACCCAATACCGCACCAATCATCGCCAAGGCAATGCCCGTATTGCCAGATGTTGAGTCCAAAATGGTTTTATCTGAAGTCAGTTCTCCAGAATCCATGCCCTCTTGAATCATACGCAATGCGGGGCGATCTTTAACCGAACCGCCTGGATTAAAGCGTTCCAGCTTGGCATAAATATGAATATTATCAGGCAAATACTTTGTCATATTCCTTAGCTCTACCAAGGGGGTGTTACCAATCAAATCAAGAATTGTAGCCAAGAAAATATCCTCACAAGGTTAAACTGGGTTGTAAATGTTCAACCATTAAAATTGTGGCGTATCTTGGTGGATTAAGGTCTAACTGCCAAGTTGATGAGCAATATCTATGGCGGAGGTATGGGAAGGGAAGCCCCAAACACCATCGCAATGATCCAAATAATCACGTAAATATTGACTGGAAATCCCCGCTTCAAACAAATGGCGCAAGTGAATCGACTGCTGACTTTTTGCCAAACGCTCACCATCCAGATGACATAAAAGTGGGTGATGATGATAGATGGGGGTTGGCAAGCCAAGAAGGTGCTGCAACAACACATGAATGGGCGTGCTGCTGAATAAATCATCACCCCGAATAATATGAGTCACGCCTTGTAAAGCATCATCAACCACCACAGCGATATGATAACTTGTGCCAATATCTTTGCGTGCCAACACCACATCACCCATGTCTTGGATATGAACGGTATGGGTTTCCCCTTGCTCAGACCATATCATAGGCTGTTGAACCATACGCATGGCTTTTTCACAGTCCAAACGCCATGCAAAAGGTTCATAAGCCATACGTTTTTGTTGTTCTTGTGTGCGTAAATGTTTGCACGTTTGGGGATAGGCATCAAAAAATTGACTCGGTTTAGACTGGTTCTGTAAAGATTTTTGAATGTCACGTCGTGTACAAAAACAAGGATATAATACATCCAAATCACGCAAGTGTTGAAGGGCTTGTTGATAATGATCCAAATATTGGCTTTGTTGCCGAACCTCACTATCCCATGCAAAGCCAAAATACTGTAAATCTTGTTGAATCGGTTCAATCCACTGGGGACGACAGCGCGTAGGGTCAATATCCTCAATACGCAACAAGACTTTGGCATCACGTTCTGTTGCCCACTGCTCTATCTGTATCACAGCATAAGCATGACCGACATGAAGAAAACCTGTGGGGCTGGGGGCAAACCGTGTGCGGTATTGTTGAGGCATAGGATAAACTTATGATTCTTTGTTTTTTAAATGATCCATACTGTGATCGCTGGCAGGTGGTAAAATCAAGGCCTGCCCTTCTTGAATACGTTCAGGGCGTAACAACAATGCCATCTCATCGCCAGCTTCAAGGCGAATATCATCATGAGGAATAAGGCTTATACCATTGCGAATAATTGCCAAAGGCTGCACACCATGTGGAATGCGTATCTCAGATAGCAATGCACCAATCAATGGTGAGTCTTTTTCAACATAACGAATTTCATGCACAAGGCGTTTTCGAAAGGCTTGATCATGCCAATAGGTTGCCGTGTAAGGCTTGGCAAACAGGCGGCGGGCTTGCAGTTTGTGGATTAAATCTCGGTGCTTTCCTTCATGTTCTTCTTGTAATGCCACATAAATATTGGGAACATGAAAATGTTCTTTGGCAAGAGAGGCAATCAACAAATTATGATCGCTGGATCCTGTCATCACAATCACTGCTTTGACCTCTTCGGCATGAAGAATCTCAAGATAAAGTGGATCCAAGGCATTGCCTTGAACGGCTGTGAAACCACCATGTTGGAGATGCTTGACGATGTCACCATTGGTATCCAAAAATCGAACCTCACGATCGCTGCCCAATGCTCGCCCTAACTCTGCACCCATTTGTCCGCCACCAATAATAATCACACTGCGTTCATCACCTGCATTCACATGCAACCAGCGGCTCAACGGTCTGGCTAAAAAACCATAGATAAACACCGATAAAATAATGATACTAAAGATTAAGGAAGTGAGCAGTTCTGTTTGAGGAATGCCTTCAGCTTGCAACAATAAACCAAACAACGAGCCAATGGCAGCCACCACCACACCACGCGGAGCCATCAAGGCAATAAAATTCACTTGAGGTGCAGTTAAGGTGGACTGGAAGCCTGAACACCATGCTGAAATCGGGCGAGCAACGACCGCTAAGAGCAGAAAAATAACCACACTTTGCCATAAATTATGGCTTAATAAAGACAGATCCAATTGCGCCGCCAACAACACAAACAACACAGAAATAAGCAGTACTGAAAGACTGCCTTTGAAGTGTTTTAAACTTTGAAAATCAGGGATCTTCATGCGTTGCATGGTTGCACCAGCCACCAAGACAGCCATCAAACCTGCTTGTTCACTCAAGGCATTGGCAAATACAAAAATACCCCATGCACATGCCAAGGTAAAAATGGTTCGCATTTCCAATTGATTGGAAATATTGAGCAATAAAGCACGCGAAAGTAGCCAGCCACCCAACACACCAATCAAGCTCCCAACACCGAGTTTTTCTATAATATGTTGGAAAATCATCCAATGATCTGTTTCTGAAGAAAGCGCCCACTGTAAGGCAACAATAGCAAGAATCGCCCCGACAGCATCGACAAGCATGGCCTCACTGCTTAACACATGGCTTATATTTCGATCCAAACGCACTTGGCGAATAATCGGCGTAATGACCGTTGGCCCCCCAATGGATACAATCGCACCAAATAAAATAGACAAAGACCACGATAAACCTGTCAGCGTGTGGGCGGCAACACTGCCGATAAGAATGGTAAAAAAAGGACCGAAAATCACCAAGCGACCCACCACAGACCGATGTTCATGCAAGGCTTTTAGATTGAGGTGCATGCCGCCTTCAAATAGAATAATAGCCAGCCCTAGCTCCACCAAGGTGTGTAAAGCGGGTTCAACGCTTTCAATTTGAATAACATGGAACCCAAAAGGACCCAGTAGCATGCCTGCAATCAACCATAAAAAAATAGGTGGCATGCGCATACGTTCAGATGCGAGTTGAGAGGAAATGGCAACAAGCACAGCGATGACAAATACCACAGTGGGGTCAGTAGAAACATTCATGAGCCAAGGTTGTCAGTATATGGGGTGGTCGGCAAGATGGGGGGAGGTATGCTTGACAAAAGCGATCATATATCCCTCAAAAGTGCCGACATATAGTCGTTTAATATCAATGTACCCATCCCCACCTACCATCATCCCCGAAACTTTTTATTGGGGATCTATTGTTTTGACAGAAAAGACCCTCGATACAAGCACGCGAGGGTGACGATTCGGATGATGATTCTCCTTAGCCTTAAGCCGATAGGAGAGCTTATTTTTTACCCAGCAGTCTTAATACCAACCGTTCCAACACCACTTTTTTATCTTCAATGGACGCACCTTTAAGCAAGGTTTCGCTATCTTGCAGTGTGGTCATCACATCCATCAATTCTTGGGCTTGCCACTGTTCAGATTCTTGCGGTACAAGTCGTACAGCATTGCCAAAGACCTTGGCAGCTTGCAAGGCGCGTGGATGGCGTTTTGCATGGTACCAGCGATACATCAACAATTGTTGAAAACGTATGCTAAGCCATGCATGCATTTGGACTTCATTGACTTGTTGATCGTAAAGTAAACGGTGGGTCAGGCGCAAGCTTGAAGCTTGTCGCATGGCAACCTGATGCACCCAGTCATCCAAATCATCGGGGGCATGTTCGCCCAATAAGGCTGTCATGACTGCCAGACTGATGGGTATGCGTTCATCGCCACGATATAATAACAAACGTTCTATCCATTGCCTTGCTGCCAAGCGCATACCACAAAGGTTTTCAGCCACCATATTTAATCCAGCTTCATCCACATGCAGCCCTGCTTGTTTGATTTCATCAACCAGCCAAGCATGAAAACGATGTAAAGAAGGGGTTGAAAATTCTTGTTGTTGGATGTTTTTCAAGCCACGCATTTTCTTATGTATGATTTTTTTCCAAGCGATGTTGGGTGCACAGATAATCAGACGGTGGGGAGATGCAGTATTTTGAGCCAATTGAAGCAAATGTTCACCTTGTTTGGGGGTCGCCGATTCGGCATTGCGCACCAGTGCATAACAAGGTTGCACCCCAAATAGACTTTGATTGCGCTGTTCTTCTTCAATACGAAACCATTCAGATGCATCCAAACGTAGCCGAAGGACATGCGAATCACCTTCGGCAAGCAAGGCATCGGCATGTTCAGAAAGTGCATCACGATCTTCACCAAAGAGGTAGAAGGTGTGGCAGGATGGGGAGGGTAAGGAAGTGGGCATGGTGGGTGAAACGTACGGCTTACAGTGATACATGCCAATTTTTGTGCTGACGTTATGCTGCTCGCCATGTTGAACTGCGACTCAAGTCGCATAACAATGCGCAAACGATTGTAGCAGAGGTGGCTTGATGAACACATACACACATATTCCTGTTTTGGCAGAGCCTTTTATTGATGGCTGGTTGACTGATCCTGATGGCTACTATGTTGATGCGACATTTGGACGCGGTGGGCATAGCCGCATGTTGTTGCAACGCTTGTCGGAAAAAGGACGGCTATTGGGTCTGGATCGTGATCCTCAGGCCGTAGAAGTCGGTCGTGTTTTAGCACAAGAAGATGCACGCTTTACCATGCTACACACCGATTTTTCAGGTATGGAATCGGCATTGGAAGGTATCGGTTGGTCAAAGGTGCAGGGTATTGGTTTTGATCTGGGTGTATCTTCACCACAAATGGATCAAGCGGAGCGTGGTTTTTCATTTCAAAGGGAAGGGCCACTGGATATGCGCATGAATCCTGATGAAGGGCAGCCTGTGTCAGAACGTCTAAAATCTGTGACTGAACGTGATTTGGTGCAGGTCATACGCGGATTTGGTGATGAACGTTTTGCAGGGCGGATGGCCAGAGCCATTCTAAAAGCCGTACATGCAGGTGAAATGGAAACGACCAAACAACTCGAAAATGTGTGTTTTCACTCAGTTCCTCCCAAAGCAAGACATGGTTCGACACACCCTGCGACACGTACCTTTCAGGCTTTGCGTATTTGGGTGAACGATGAATATGGGCAAATTGATTCAGCGGTGACATCTGCCATGCAGCATTTGGCAGTGGGTGGACATTTGTCGGTGATTTCTTTTCATTCAGGCGAGGATAGGCGCATTCGTGATTTGGTTGAAGCTGCGGTTCACCCTTGCCAATGTCCACGTGAATTTCCCATCTGTGTGTGTGGTAAAACACCAACCATGAAATGGGTGCAGAAGAAACCCGTGCGAGCGAGCGAGGATGAACTGGATGAGAATACACGTAGTCGTTCAGCGATGTTGCGTATTGCACAGCGTTTGCCGTGATTCCCGATAAAACATTGGAAGTAACGGAAAGTAAAAACAACCCCATCGTCACCCTCGAGTTCTTGTATCGAGGGTCTAGGGATAGATTCCCGATACAAGATTCGGGAATGACTGGCAGAAGCATAGGATGACAGGGAGTGTAGTATGGAAAAATGGAATGAGTTATGTTATATGCTATCTGAAAATTTATCTTCAAACGTTAATGAACAAGTGTTTGAAATAAAAGTTATTCAAGCGTTTGAAAAATTAGGTTGGAGTGAGTTTAATCATGAAATAGTTGTACGAGAAAGTATTCATCTTGGTGCAGCAAATAGAATATCTCCAGATTTAGTTCTAAAATTAAAAGAGAGTGGAAATCAATTTGTTGTAGAAGTAAAAAAACCGTCTATTGAAGTTGGACACTCTAATTTTAAAAGTCAATTGTCGTCATACATGGGAATTATGAGGTTGGAAACAGGGCTTTTGATAGGAAATAAAATACAAATATATTTAGATGGTAAATTATTTAATCAAAGCGGAATCGTATTGATAGATGAAATTGAATTTAAAAGGGATAATGAAAAAGGTTTAAAGTTTATTCAATTATTCAACAAAGAAAAATATAGTAAACAAAATATTAAAAACCATGCTCACGAAAAGTTTCAACAGTTGAAAGAACTTGAAGATTTCAAGACCTTAAAAAAACAATCATTAACTGAAACCTTCCAAGAAAAAATTATTAATCTTTTAAAGTTAGGTTTGCGACATGACTATCCTGAAAAAACACTTGAAAAATTTTTCGAAGAATTTGATATTATTATTAAACATAAAACTAATAATGTAGAAACCGAGCAGCCTAACATTAAAAATGAAAGATATATTTCTTCCAATCAATTTAATCCTTCGAATATCAGACTTGGACGAATAACCATTGGTAAGTATGTAAGAAAAACTTTTAGTGATCTTGTCAGAGATAATAAAATTAATCAGGATGAAATTGAAAAGTTACAAAAAATTAATTATTCACAAGAAACCTTTCATATTCAATATCCATTTTTAGCCAAAAAACACTCTCAATGCTATAAACGTGAAAGGTACTGGAAAGATCCATATTTCATCAATGGAGAAGTTTATTTTGCATGCTCTCAATGGTTTGAAGTTCCTGCAAACAATGATCGACCATATTATGAGCGATGGCTAAAAAAAATGAAAAGTTGTACCTTTGTTCAAAGTGATGGGTAAATGAAACGTACGCCAATTGTGCTTGTTTGTGTCCTATTGATGGGCTTGGCTTTGGCAGAAATATGGTTGGCGTATTTGCGTGTGGACATGGCACGTCAACGGCATGATATTCAAGTGATGATCCAG
>NVWS02000086.1 GCA_002746295.2 Zetaproteobacteria bacterium | reverse complement strand
AGAAATCATGCGCGGCATCCCTGCCGACCACATCATACTTGCAGGTTTTTCTCAAGGTGCAGCGATGTCACTTTATGTGGGCTTGCGCCAGCCCAAACCTTTGGGGGGCATCATGGTATTATCAGGCTACAGACTCCTGCCCCAAGAGCATGCAGGCATAGAATCTTGCGCTCAGAAAACGCCCGTGTTTATGGGGCATGGCATAGCCGACTCTGTGGTCGATATGGCTTTGGGTAAGCTTGCCTATCAATATCTAACATCTCAAAATATGGATGTGACTTGGCACGATTACCGCATGCAACACAGTGTCTGCCCTGAAGAAATCGCGGATATTAGGGCTTGGTTGTTGCAGCGTTTTCAAGCGTTGGCTTAAAACTTAAGGCCACACCATTGTTGCACCAACGCTGTCCTGTGGGTTTGGGTCCATCCTTAAACACATGCCCTTGATGACCACCGCAACGCACACAATGGTATTCATGCCGAGGAATAATGATTTTGAAATCTAATTGGGTGTCCACATGCCCATCAATCGGCTGAAAGAAACTGGGCCAACCTGTACCACTATCAAACTTGGCTGAAGATTCAAACAACGGCAAGGCACAACCCGCACAAACATAGATACCTTCGCCATATTCTTTATTCAATGGGCTACTGAACGCAGGCTCTGTGCCTGCATGCCGCAACACATCATAAGCTTTTGGGCTCAATAACGCCCGCCACTCCGCATCTGAATGGGTGATGGTTTCCATAGATTCTCCTTTTCCGACATGTTCAGCCCATGATAAACGTGGCAATAAAGGCGCACTTGCCACCACAGCGCCAATATATTTCAAACACAAACG
Organism: Zetaproteobacteria bacterium; assembly: GCA_002746295.2. Lineage (GTDB taxonomy): Bacteria > Pseudomonadota > Zetaproteobacteria > Mariprofundales > Mariprofundaceae. The sequence goes on along the minus strand of NVWS02000086.1, from coordinate 18,643 downwards.
CCGTTTCATGGTTCACCCCAAAGTTCTTTCAAACGCTGATCTCGACCGCAGTTGTAACGATAAAACTTATAACGAATCGGATTTTTATGATAATAATCTTGATGGTAATCTTCGGCAGCCCAAAAATGGGTGGCAGGGATGATTTCAGTCACAATCGCTTGTGAAAAATGTTTTTCCTTCATGACCCATGCTCTGGAAGCCAATGCCGCTTGATGTTGTGCTTCGGAATGATAAAAAATGGCAGGGCGATATTGCGATCCCACATCACAAAATTGGCGGTTGGGGGTGGTTGGATCACTGTTTCGCCAATACACCGCCAGCAAATCACGATAAGACACAATATCAGCATCAAAAAGCACCTGTACAGCCTCAGCATGACCTGTTTGACCCGATGATACTTGGGCATACGTTGGGTGATCTTGATGCCCACCTGTATAACCCGATGTCGTTGAAATCACACCGTCCAACATATCAAAAGGATGTTCCATGCACCAAAAGCAACCTGCTGCAAAGGTCGCTTTTTCCAAGGTTTTCGCTTGCGCCTGCGTTACCATCATCATGACCACCATCCATATCATTATTTTCATATTCACCACCTATATCCAACACAAAACAATAGCCAAGAACCAACAAAGAACGACCTTACACATTTCGTGTGTAAAAATATATTTGACGAGTGAATCACAAAGCCCTAAGTTTCGCCGCGCTCTCAACTGGGGGCAGTTTGAAACAAAGTCGGGGCGTAGCGCAGCCTGGTAGCGCATCTGGTTTGGGACCAGAGGGTCAGGTGTTCGAATCACCTCGCCCCGACCATTCAGTTTTCCTTTTTTAATATTATAGTCGTATCAGCGCCTGTAGCTCAGCTGGATAGAGCAACGGACTTCTAATCCGTAGGCCACTGGTTCGAATCCAGTCAGGCGCACCATATTCATGAGCTATAAGTGATGTGCTTGTTGTTTGAAGAAGCAACCCTATGCTTCGCCACCCATAAAGTTCAACCATAAACTTTATGATTGATGTACTGGAGAGATGTCTGAGTGGCTGAAGGAGCACGCCTGGAAAGCGTGTGTACGCGAAAGTGTACCGAGGGTTCGAATCCCTCTCTCTCCGCCAGAGTTTGAAAGATTTGTGTATGGCATGAATCTTCAAAAAATCAGAGTGGGTTTACCTTTGATTTTTTACAGTTGCTGATCGGGTTGGGCTCCGCACGGTGGATGCTTGTGAACCCCGTCAGGTCCGGAAGGAAGCAGCGGCAGCGAGTTATACGCGCGTTGCGGTTTCGTCTGGCTCGATCAGCTCTTTTTTAGCATCATTCCCGCTTATTGACATATCCCCATTGGGAGACTTTATGAACTTATCCATTACGGAAGCAAATATTCGCTCATTCTACCTTGGACTTATTGTACTCGCGATGGTATTCATGTTCTTACCCATACATATTCAATTTATTGGCGAAGAAAGCGTTTATGCTGTTTATCTTCAAAACATGTTGCAAACAGATGATTATATCAATGCATTCTACCGCCCACCTTTATTTTTATGGGTCGGTATCGGTTTAGAAAAAGTTTTTAATTTTCATTCTATTGAACTTCCCCTAAGAATCGCTTCTATTTTATCGTCACTTTGTGCTGCATTTTTTGCGGGACTTTTTGCCCATAAAGTTTTTCAAAAACAACATGCAGGCATCATTGGAGCTTTGGTCTTTCTAACATTGGGAGAGATTCAGTTTTGGTATGGATGGCTTGGCTATGCCGATGCTATGTTTTTATTTTTTATTTTTTCTTCAACTGTATGCATTTGGCTTGCAGCCCAGTTTAAGAAAGTTCATTGGTATGCTCTAGCAGTCATACTGATTAATCTCGCTTTTCTCACCAAAGCACTCACTGCCTATGCTTTCTTTTTTAGCACCTTACTCATTGTTGCTTATGGATTTCAGAGCTGGAGATTCTTCCTGCGCCCCATCAATATTCTTTTATCGACAGGAATCATCATCGCACCTTTTTTTTGGGCTTCGATGCACGGAAGCGGCGCATCATCAACATCCTCAAGTTTGATTCATGATATTGCCATGCGTTTTACAAGCATTGATTTACTTCATTATCTCAAGCATCTCATCACGTTCCCTATTGAATTTATAGCACGTATGGCTCCTGTATCCATTGTTCTTATTTACTTCATGATGAAACAAAAGCCGAACGTTGAAAGCAACATCATTCGTATGATTGGGGCGATTTTTATCATCAATTATTTACCCTATTGGTTGGCACCTTTTTCAAATATGCGCCATGTTGTTCCTCTTTATGCATGGGCATCCTTAGCACTCACTTACTTTCTTTTACAATATAACTTTAAAGCTCAAAAAGCAGCTGTCATTGCCATTGCCATTGTACTTTTTTTAAAAATACCCTTTAGTTTATGGGGGCTTCCTTTTCTCAAAGAAAAAGATGCAAGCCAAGATTTTAAACCTGCTGCCATAGATATTCTCAAACAAGTTGGCAATCATGCGACGATTCGTCAAAGCTCTGTTTCATTTGTAGGCTTTGCCCTTACCGCCTATATCAATGAAATCCAATCATCCAAAGAAAATATTCACTTCTTAAATAGCAACGATCATCATGTCTATATTATTGCCCATGATCCCTTGAAAGGCGCGAGCATTATTAAAACGTATACTCTTTTTGGTGACATCAACTATCTGCTTTATTTGAAGTAGTTTTAGATACAATATAACGGGGTCGCCCTTTCACCTCTTCATAAATTTTTGCGATATATTCACCAATAATTCCAAGTGCCAACATCATCAAGCTCGATATAATCAACAACAAAAGAATGACTGTACTAAAACCTGTCACAGCTTCCCCCATAAAGTATTGGTACATGGTATTGCTTGCCACAAGCCCCGCAAATACAAGAAAAAACAAGCCTGATATTGAAATCATACGCAATGGTGCCGTTGAAAAAGCTGTGATGCCTTTAATAGCTAAACCAAGTAAAGCCCATGTTGACCATTTACTCTCACCATGCTCCCTATCAGCGACTTCAAATGTGATGTGTTCTCGTTCAAAACCTACCCATGCAGACATGGCTCGAAAAAAAACATTGCGCTCCCCCATTTCTTTCCATGCTAACACAACCTTTCGATCCAAAAGTTTGTAATCACTGGCTCCAGAAAAATCAAAACCTGATAGCTTGCCCATCAGAGTATAAAAAATATGTGCAAACAGTTTAGAGCTCAAGCTTTCATCACCACGAGATACTTTAACCGCTTCAATAATATCAGCGCTCCCTTCTTCCCAACGATGAATCATATCAGGGAGAAGCTCTGGAGGATGCTGCATATCGGCATCCAAAAGAATAACGGCATCACCGATAGCTTGATCCAAACCTGCGCAAATAGCCTGCTCTTTACCAAAATTTCGACTAAGGCGTAATCCTTTCACCTCTTTAAGCATGTTTGATAAGCTAACAATTTTCTCCCAAGTTTTATCTTGTGAACCATCATCAATCATCAATATTTCAAACGGATTATTCGTTTGTTCCATCACCTTGTGAACACGTTGAATGCTGGATTCAATACATTCAAATTCATTGTATGCAGGAATAATGAGAGAAATCATGGCTTTACTCATAGGGTCGCCTAGCAGACATACCAAGAACCACATGAGGGAACCAAATATTTATTTTTGGGCATGGTAAAAAATCTAATTTTAATTTCTCGAAAAAGACAGATAACGGAAAAGCATGAGGAAAAGGAAGATTCTGTATATCTTCAAAGCCACAATCTTTATAAAGTTTTCTCAATGTTTCATCATCATAATACGTCACATGCTCAGGAAGCTTGAATGATGGCCACCTTTTTTGCATACCTTTACGCCAAAAACTACCCATATCAGGTGTCGCTAAAATAAGGTACCCCCCAGGTTTTAAACGCTTATACAAGTCTTCTACAAATGTTTTTGGATCATAAATATGTTCAATGACTTCAACAGATATAATACAATCAAAGGTTTTCCCTTGGGGAATTTCATTGACTCCACCATGAAAAATTTCATCGGCATAAAGCGAAGCTTTATTCACTGCGCCCAATGAAAAATCTGTGCCCACTCTCTGATTAAAATAAGGCTTCGCTTCATCCAATAAATAACCATAACCACAGCCAACCTCTAACAAATCACCGCCTGTAAGCTGTTGACGATTTAAAAGTGATAAAAAATGAGAAAAAGTTGGTCTTAAAGATTTTTCCTGCTCAGAATAGTCACTATAACCTTCATTGATACCATCGCTGCCTTCGAAATATGCATCATCTGAATATTGAGAAAGCATGTCTTTTTCACTTAAACGTGGATTAAGGTACCACAATTGACAATCACGACATTGAACAACGCGATAAGGATGGAAAGAATAATTTTTCTCATAAACGTGCGTGCTTTCACAAAGAGGGCAAACACAGTTTTCTACGTGTAATGGCATTAAATTCAAACTCCCCATGTTAACGAATTTAGATTCAAACATGTTAAATATCATTCCAATCAATGATAGAGTCGCCGACTCTATGTCTAGCATGAGATAAGAAAACAACTATTATGACTTCATTCTACGGGCGAATATATGTTTAAGATAGCATTCAAACTTTTATTTTTTATTTTTATTTCTTGTATATCAATCATATATTTGACTGTGGCAACAACCCCATTTCACCCTATCAATGCAACCAATAACCAGGCTATAGAAAACATCTATTTATCACTCTCATGGTGGCGTGCATTGATTGAGCCGATGACTGCACCACTACATATTCTCGCTACCCTTCCAGATATTCGCATGGGCACCCTTTCCATCGCGTTATGGAGCTTACTGATTGCCATCATTTATATGCTTCAACACTTCAAACAAAACCATAACATTCAAGAAACAATAAGCATGTGGGGGACTCTCCTATATGCAGCTCTTTTATATAGCACATTTTTTTTATTGGTTCCACTACCTAATTGGACGCTTATCAAGACAGATAAAAACCTTATCATTACAGACTTACACAGTCACAGTCTTTTATCTCATGATGGTGTTATTTCCTTCGCTGATAATTTATCCATTCATCATCAACGAGGGTTTGACCTTGTTGCTTTGACCAATCATCCCAACACATTCAAAGCCAGAATTACCTATCAACAAGAAACAAACGATCTTTCCGAAGCCATTTCAGGCATGGAAATACCTGTTTACTATGGCGGACACTTTTATTTAAGTGTGTTTGGCATCAATCATCAAATAAAGCTCCCCGATGGTTTAGCATGGTCTCAAGGTCATAAAAAACCACTTCCACCGCAAAGTCTTCCTGATCATCTATGGTCGGTGAAAAAACTTATTCGCGTGATTCATCAGCATGGTGCCGTGCTTGCCGTGGTTGCATTGCATTTGGATGTCAAAGAAGTTCAAGGCTTAGCCCGTGCAGGTGTGGATGCCTTTGAAATCGTTAATTTTGGGCATCACCCGCTATCAGACGATGTACGCCAAGCCATGCTGCAAGCACAAAAAAAATATAATATTGCGCTGATTGCGTCCAATGATTGGCATGGTTGGACAGGTATTCTGAACACTTGGACAGTCATTCAGCCAGACCCATCTTTGCACAATCAGTCATTAAGAAACCAAGTCATTGATACGATGAGGCATCATGGCAATCAGGTCATTCCTGTGACCGCATACCCCATTCACACCATGAGCAATACAGAAATCTTATTCGCCCCATTCATTGCCTTCTATCAATATGCCAAGACCATTTCCCTCGCACAATTGTTATCTTTATGGGCATATTTTTTCTTGTTTCTTATCCTATCCAAGTATTGGCGATGGAAAAACATAAGTCTCGCCCAAGCCACCCAACATAGCCTGCTTATTGGTATGGCATCAGCTATTTTATGGCATGGAATCAGCCTATACCAAGTGTGGGCATTATCTCTCATTCATCCACCATTGGCGTATCAAGTCAGCCTTTATGCTATGGTTTTGGGTGCTTTGACCTTATTGTTGGAAGCTTACCGCATCAAACGGCAGGTGTTCAAATAAACCCTTGGAGTTAGCTTGCCCACATGGTTTTAGATCGTTACATCATCAAACTTTGGTTACCCGCATTTTTGGGCATGTTAAGCATCGTCATGGGTGTGGAGCTTTTAGCCCGTGCCTTAAAACTACTCGAACTCTTTGCCGATAAAGACATTGATTGGGGCTTTATGCTCACCTTACTGGAAGCGGTATTACCCGAATTTTTAATGGTCACCGTGCCAATGGCATTTTTTTTCGCCATGCAGTCGATGATTCTCAAACTGTATGAGAACAGTGAAATGGATGCTTTTCGAGCCTCTGGTCTGTCTTATTTGCGTATTTTTCGTTCCCTTTTTGTGTTATCCATCATCACATGGCTACTTTTAACCTTTGTCAGCATGGTGTTACTGCCCAAAGGGCAAAAAATATTCCAAGGTTTACTGGCTGCCATTCAAACCATGAAGCCTGCGCCTGATTTTGAACCCTTTCGCTTTACCCAAGGCATGGATGACTTCAATGTTTATGTGAAGGGAAAAGATAAAGATGGCTTGTTTCAAAGTTTCTTACTCGAAGATAGGCGGACAACAATACCTGTCATTTACATGGCTGAAAAAGCCAAACTTGAAAAACTTGGTCAACAACTTCAATTCACCCTGTTTGACGGCACACGTTTGGAAGGGCAAGGGGAAGAACTTCGTTCTTTGGCATTCAAACGCTACCAAGTATCCATCAATATGGGCGACTTGGGCATGTTAAAAGTGCCAAACATGCAAGATTGGCAATTTACCACGGCAGGTTTATGGAAATTGGTGCGAGAAACAGATCGCACGGATGCTTTAGCAGAATGGAATCGCCGTCTTCTTGTTCCGACCACTGTTTTTATCCTTATGCTCTTTGCCATTCCCTTATCTTATACGCCCAAACGTTCAGGAAAAACTGGGGCGTATCTTGTTGGCATTGGATTGGTTTTATGCACCTATAATTTACAGGTCTCCCTCAATCAAAAGGTCGCCAACGGAAGTTATCCTTGGTGGTCGATGTGGGTCGGGCAAGGTGGCTTATTGATGCTGGCAACTTGGCTATTTTATCAAGCCAGTCGTGGGAATTATTATTCTATTGGCTCTCTTTTTTCGCCGTTGAAACGGCTTTGGAAGACAAAGAAGCCAAGCCAATAGCCAAAAATATCCCTGCATACATACTGGCATGGTATTCTTCCACTGCTTGCGATGTGAAGCCATGCGTTGCCAAACCTATACCTGATAAGGCAATCAATAGCTGATGGGGTTGTTGCCAATCAACTTTCCAACCCATGCGAATCCATGTGCCTAACCATAGCAAAAGAATGATAAGTCCCAATGGTCCCCAGCGTGTGAGTTCCATGATGTAAATATTGTGAGGAACTGAAAAGAATGTATGCCCTTCCATATTCAAGTTTTGATGCTTGGCGATAATAATCTTTGTTACACTGGGAAAACCACCTGTACCAATGCCTAATAGGGGTGATTGTTTCCATGCTTCCCAAGATACATACCACAATGACAAACGAGCCTCGGCATCGTGCAAATCACCATGGGAAAAAGCCTTGAGGCTATCAACAGTCCATTGAATACGTTCTTTTGCTGGCCCCATCATGATAGTCAGCAAAGCCACCATGATGACAGCAATAGCACCCAAAAGAACACGTAAACTAAGATGCTGCAACCATAGTTTCCATGCCATCACCATCGTCAAGGCCAACACAACAAGATAACCACTGCGCCCTTGACCCATAAACACCATCACCACTGCCCATAAACTCACTGCCCACAAGGCATAACGCCATTTATCTTCTCGAAGCCAACCCAAATGCAACAACCAAGCCGCCCAAATGCCATACAATAAACCAAAACTGATATGACCAATCAAACCTGCGGGATCAGCTTGCGATGACCCCCCCGGTGCAGCCACTGGTAGCGGCACACCTTGGGATTGCGCCACACATAAGAGAAGGTGTAAGCCAAGCCCGATAGAAAGACTCCATAACACACGCTTTAACCATGCTTTATCTTGGCAAATCGCAATCACAAGCGGTATCATCAACCAAGACCATTGTTTGCTGATAATCACCAAGCCACGCAAAATATCAGGACTCCATAAAAGCCCCAACACCATCAAGCCCATATATGCACCAAAAAAAATAGTGAGCCAACGCGCTTGTTGCCAAAGTTGGATCGCACCATGCCACCAGTCTTTGGAGATGAATCCCAAAAAAAGCGAACAAGCAAACAGGGCGTTCCCTGCCGCAATGGAGAAGGGCAACACGATCAAAGCGATACAAAATAAAACAGCCGTGGTTTTAATCATCATCAACACAGTACCATTATTTCAACGATGTCGGTGGATGGTCATTCCACTTTTTCACGATTTCATCAGCCTTAGCATAACGATAAAACGTGCCTTCAAAGTTACCCAAAGCAATGATAAACCCTGCACGCCCATCCAAAAAACCAAGTTTTAACACATAATGCTTAAAAAAGTTCCATAAACCATGGGATAAACCCTTGGCAATACCGCCTTGCTTGCCATGTCTCACCAGTTTTTCTGCACCCAACGACGAATAACGCTGCATTTTATGGATGAGTTGTGACATATCCTTGTAGGGAATTTGAATAATATCTTCTTTTAAATAAGCTACTTTTCCATCAATGGTATACGTCTCATGGACTTCATCTTGGGCATTAAACGTCATCACATGTTGACGAAATAACTGCGGCTGTCGGTAATCAGGGTACCAACCCGAATGCATAATCCAACGCCCCAAGAACCAATTACGCCGTGGTACAAAATAAGCATCGGCTTGAGGATTCTGAATGGTTTTTAATATTTCTTGATGTGAATTTTCAGTACACCGTTCATCTGCATCCAAACTAAAAATCCATCCGTGCGAACAAGCAGCAATAGCATCATTGCGTATTTGACCAAAGGTTTGAAAGGGAATGTTGACCACTTTCGCACCCAATTTTTCAGCAATGCTTGCCGTGCCATCGGTACTGAATGAATCGGCGACAATAATCTCATCGGCCCACAAGACACTTTGCACGGCATCCGCAATTTTATCGGCTTCATTAAAGGTTAGGATATATACGGATACTTTAGCGGTCATGATATGTCCTGTTGAATCATTTGATAGATGGGTGTGTGTTCTAAAGCAACATCTTGCCAACTTCGTTGATAAGTAATCACAACATCATCCTGTTTTAACTGTGCATCCATCGCTTGCGCCCATACAAAAGCATTGTCATGCAATGATAGCACCTTGCCAAAGTCCGCATCAATATCATCGGCTGCACCACAAACATCAGAAACAACGACAGCAACACCTGCTGATAATGCCTCTGTAATGACCATGCCGTACGGCTCTTTCAAGGCAGGGTGCAGCAAGACATCCAGTTGCGCATAAAAGGTATCCGAGATGACTTGACCCAATAGCTGATAAGAAAACGTCACACCCTGAAATAGATGTTGTGCCTCTGCTCCATCAAAACCTGCGACTAAAAAAGTAACATTGGGACGAATATCGACAAGCTTTTTCATGACCACAATCGCATGTTCCAAACCTTTACGCTTCCACTCTTTGCCAATAAATCCCACAACCCCAGCTTGTTCATCAATTTTTCTTTCAGGTCTTGCTTGGCAAGGGCTTACCCCTGGTGCAATGGGATTGCTCATCACCCCAGCAACTTCAGGATAATAATGCAGTAACTGCTGGCGAATATGGGATGAATTGGGAATCACTTGGCGAACTTGCAAACCACATAACTCACGCTTCTCCAACCACAGATTCATAGCAACCCGTAAGGATATACGCTTCCAAAAAGGAAGCTGCCAAACGGCTGCATAAGGTGGGCCATGAAAGGTGGTGATATGGTGGTCTTCCGTCCGCTCATGGCTATGAATGATGCGCTTAGCATTGGGATTGGTGATAAGCCAAGCATGAACCCGCCGTGAAAAGCGCAGATGTGCTAGCCAACGCGGTTTGGGATGTACTTCCCCTAGTTCATGAATCACCATACCTTCGGGAGAGGATTCACACAGATTGACTTCGCATAATATTTCAACGCGATGCCCCAGCATGACCAAGGCTTGCGTCAGCTCCCAGACATAACGCTCCATGCCACCAACAGGGCCAAAACGTCGGCAGATATGCAACACGTGTAAAGCATCAGTCATCAGCCAGCTCATCAATGCCTTGGATGGCACGTTGACGTTTTTCGCTTAAACACTGTTGCAATATCACATCATTGTCTTCGAGATGGTGACGTGAATTTTCCTCATGCCAAAGATGTAACACAGGCGTTCCCCGTAAATTTTTACGCATCACACCCGCGTGAAATAATCGAGCAATCAAATCAGAATCCTCACGCCCCCAACCTTCAAAACTTTCATCATAACCATTCACCCGCAATAAATCTTCACGGTATAAAGCGATATGACAGCCATGTATACCTGATAATTTTTGGCTCAATGAAGAGGTATGTGTTGGTATCCATAAGGGCAAGCAACGATTTATTTTTTGATGCCAGCGAAGGGAAAAACTCATCCATGGATGGATGGTTGAAAACTTTCCACGTTGTAATAGCTGTTGCGTCCATGATTGACTTAATAAAATACGGCTACCACTCATCAACACGCCCTTTTCAGAAAACTGGCGATGTACTGCCACCATCTCAGGCATGGGGATACAATCACCATCCGTAAGTATCACATAGCCTTCTTTGAGTTGTTGAAACACCAAGTTATGAATGCGTGCTTTACGAAAACCTACATCCTCATGCCAAATATGCTGAATGTTTACAAGGGCACGCATTTGGAATGTCTTAATCAATCCTTGTGTCGCCTCAGAAGATCCATCATCCGCAATATAAATATGAAATTTTTTATCTGTTTGTTGCTCATAAGCTTGTAAGACAAGATTTAAGTAATCAGGATTATTGTAGGTTGAAATAACAACAGCCATCGTATCATTCATAAGGAAAACGATACAAATCAGCTATGACGAACGATATAAATACCTACAAACAACAACACCCCTGCCAACATCGCAGCAGCATTTTTATGTTCGCGGTGTTGTTTCACCAATGCCCAAGAATATGCCCCTTGAGAAGGGTAATTCGTCCACTTGGGTAAAAACATCGGTACAACTTTCGCCCAATCACGGTATTCATCACCAAAAATACCAGAGACATGGGCTGCCTCTTTACGCATGGTTGGGTGATAAATTACAGCATGCGCCATCATACCCAACACGGCAGCCCAAGGGTTGTATGCCATCACACAAAAACCAATAAAAATAACGGTATTGAATAAATAGAGGGGGTTGCGTGTAAAACGATAAGGCCCTGCCGTTGCCAATTTAGCATTTTTATCAATATAACCTGATGACCATGTACGCCCCAATTCGCCCAAAAGAACAATCAACGCGCCCATCAATAAGGATGCAAGGGTTGGCTTTGCAAGCACAAGTAAGAAAATAAAAACTGGGGCAGTGGCTAATTTTCGGTGGTCAAGGCACCAGTTTTCAAGTTTGGAATAAGAAGTACTCACATAGGCTCCTGATATTGGGTTAAACGCCCAATGATACGACCAATTTTAATTTTGGCGACGAGTTTTAACGGAATGTGGCGAGCATCATCTGTCACCCATATTTTCATTTTCCCAGGGCTTGAAAATATCCCCTCTGTTTTAAGTTGCGGTTCGATACTGATACATTCCACACGCTCACCCCAAGGTGCGCGAATCATTTTGGTTTTCTTGCCAATATGAACCACCACATCATACACCTTTCGAGAGTCAAACACGGGCAGATGAATTTCTTGCCCCAAACGCAAATCCATCGCGCGGACTCTGAAAAAAGCATCCATCACATTCATATGTCCTTTTGGCACAGGGTAGACATCCGTTTTATCATGTTCGGTATAAAGCACCTTACCATGCTGCCAATCAAAGATTGTCTTTTTATTGGCACGATAGGAACGCTCATGTTGCCGTAATTGAAAAAGCGTGCTTTGCGTCTGATTGCCCAAACAAACACCTTGTGAGGTAATGGTATCCCGCACTTTTTTGAATAAATCCAAAAACTTATTGGTACGTGCATGCACCTGAATGTTATAGCCACCTGTTTTTGACTCACCCACCACCATGGTGGCAGAACCCGCGTTGATAAACTCCCAACCCACATTAAAACTTAATTTTTCGCCGATAAAACCAAAACATGGCGGAGTAGCTTGCGCTTCACTGACACACAGCATCATCAACATCATGAAAAAAAAAGTCCGCATCATTGCCTATCCGTTTGCTGACACACATAAAAACATTCCTGTTTGAGGGAAAAACGATGACTTTTAGGCATATTTAATTTGCTTTTGATATGAAAATGACGTTTCAAACTATTTTCAAGTCCATCACAGGTATAGCAATACAAGCGTTTTTTCAACATCCATTGAGGAAACCATTGTGCCAAATGGTAATGCAGACGTGCCAATGATTTTGGCCATGTTTCCACACTGATAAGAAAACTTCCTGTCGGTTTTAAAAGGCGCTCCACCTCATGCAACACCAATTCAGGGTTTTCCACATAACTCAGCAAGCGAAGGGCTAAAATCAAGTCATACTCCGCATCTTTTTGATGAATATTTTCTGCCATATCAGATATAAATTTACCTTTGGGCAAACTACCAGGACAGGCTCTGCGGTAATCATTCAACAAAGGATCCAAATATGTTTTTTTACCTTGCTCCAATACTTGTGCCATACAAACAGCACCACACCCCAATTCCAAAATTTCACTGTGTTCATGCAAGTCATCTGCATAGCGTAAAATCAGATCATGGTAACGCTCACGTCGATGAGCCAATATGTTTGCAAAACAAGATTCTTTTTTCTGCATACAACACCAAGCATCAATCTCATGCTTTTGTCGAATACTCCAGCGCTGTTTACTAAAAGGCTTATGGTGTGCCATAGACCACCTTCGCAATCTTTTCTTCTTGCTCTAAAATATACCAACGGCGATGCAGCCATAACCATAATTCTGGGCGCGCATGGATGGTGGGGGCAAAAGCATCTCCAATGGTTTGCATCATATGGTATGTGTTGACGGCTTTATCATCACCTAACGCTGGCATTGCCACTTTTTTCAAATGCAGCTTAAAACGAAAGTCAGAACCCATTCGATCTAAGGTAATGGCAATGACAGGTGTGGGTTTTCGTTGAATATAAGAAGCTGGAAGGGCAGTGGTATTCGCCAAATGCCCCAAAAATGGCACTTGAATGCCTGTACTCATGTGTTGGTCAATCATCACACCAATCAATTGATTGTCTTTCAAAGCTCTCGGCAACCAGCGCAAACCATCATGACGTGATTGCAGCTTACCACCAAAGCGTGTGCGGCACTGCATCATATAAGCATCCACAGCCTGATTTTTCATAGGGTGGTAAATGGTTGTTGAGGCATAGCCCAGCATAGAAAAAGCCAAAGCCTCTAACTCCCAATTACTATGATGTGCTGCGACAATAAACACGCCTTTTTCTTCCGCTAAAGCCTGTTTGAGTTCGTCCTCACCCTCAATCTCAATGCGCGACAATAAGAATTTTTTACTTCCCCGAAAGACGTGCGGCAGCTCAAAAGCTGTACGTGCTGCTTCTGCAAACGACGCTTTCGCCATATGGGTACGCCATGCTCTACTTTTTTCAGGATACACACGGGTTAAATTCGCAATCGTAATCAAACGGATGCGTTTCAAGATATAAAAAAGCAATCGCCCCAAACCTGCCCCCAACGCACCCATCCAACGAACAGGAAATATTTGAGCTATAAAAAACACACTTTTAAGCAGCCAAAGCTGCACTTTTTTCATAGAATGAAAGGGCTTCTATTCTGCCAATGACTTGGCTTCATCCATCAACATCACTGGAATATCATCACGAATCGGGTAAGCCAATTGGCAAACATCGCAAACCAATGCGGTTTTATCATCATTGTAATGCACACTTTTTTTACATTTAGGGCAGGCTAAAATATCGAGTAAAGCTTGATCAATCATCATATTCTCCATCGTTAAAGTGGCGAAAGGCTAGCATACAGACAAACCTAGACCAGTTTCTTTGCCTGAGAACATTCAGCACCAAACGCTACATAAGGCTCTGCATGGCTTGAATAAGCCTTTACTTCCGCAAATTTTGCACCTGCTTCACACTCAAGCCCGTAACATCAGCAATACCTTTATCATCAAGCAAGGAAAGTAGCGAATGTGCAATGGTCAGTTTTTCCTGATACCGCCCCTGCTCCAAGCCCTGCTCCAAGCCCTCTTCGCGCCCTTTCTCCAAACCCTCAGCCTTTGCCGAAGCAATTTTATTGGCAACATCCGCCAAAGATTGCATACGTACTTCATAAATATTGCGCTCTTCTTCATCAAACATGCGATCCACCGCGTTGATAGCTTTGATAATTTCTCGATCTGCCAGGAATTGTTTGGGGATTTTATCACGTTTAATTTCATGGGCGTGGGTGAGAAACATACTCCAGCGATCCAAAGCAGTGGCAATTTCATCATAATTCTTACGAAACTTGCGAAGCTCTACATAGTGCAACTCAAACATATCATGCAAGCAATCATCATCACCTGTGGCAACATTCATGATCCGATAACGGTTATGAAACTCCTCACGCTTTGGCACAACATTGAAATCAAGAATATTGATGCTGATGGTCTTTTTCAACTCACGAAACATCATACCTTCACTAAGCTGGTCGGTGACAAGTTTTGACCAATAATACATGGCACGTTTGTCAAAATCCAAATCCTGCCCAATCTGCATTTCTACATTGAACCAACGACCCTTGGCATCACAGGCTTTGATGTCCAAGATTGACATCTTATCTGCCAAATAATCAGCAACATTATAAGGGTTGCGAAGCTCCAGCTCAACAACCTGATCTGCCTCTGTCACAATCGCATTGATTAAGGCTATCAATAAATCTTTGTTTTCTTCACTACCAAATAATTTCTTAAACGCAAAATCAACGCGAGGATTGATGTAACACATGGTGACTCCTTTAAATTTTTGGGATACGCACATCTTTGGCTGTCATAGCGATGGAGTATACAGGAGATGCCGCATCTCAATGTCCGAATGAGCATTAAACCTAAGCATCATCATTGCACGATTCCCATCAACGCCTCATAGCTATCAACCACATCATATTTCACTTGATCGGAAGTCATCGCCATGAAGAACTTTTTGGCACAGTCAATCTTGGCTTCTTCCATCTTTTTCAAGTCCATTGTAGACATCGAGCCTTTGGTTTCTGCAATAAAATAAATATGTTTCACAGTACCTGCTTTGAAGGCTATCGCCCAATCGGGGTTGTAGTTGCCAACAGGCGTGGGGATAAAAAAGGCTTTGGGTAGTTTTGCATAAACCACCACTTCACTTGCTGTGTCCAGCTTATCCACAAAACGCCTTTCTGTTTTAGAGTCTGTAAACACATAATCATAAACATGATTATTCACTTTCATGGCTTTTTCAAAATTCTCTTTTGCGGATTTTTGGGTGAATATCTCTTCAATCTTATGGGTTTCACTGATCATATCATAGCTTAAATGCTCAACCACGGTCGTTGCTTTCTGCTCGTTAACAAGCCTTGCAGCATGCAACATAAATTCTTCAGGATTCACCCTGTATTTGTAAAAAGTACCTTCTTGAACACCCGTTAAAATTTTTGTGATCGAGCCTCTAGTCAGCTTTGTTTCAGTCGCCAGCTTTCCGATTAAATCATATTTAACCGAAGCGTGTACAGACGTTATTTTCTGGATGGTTTCATGCCCAGTGCCGTTGAAACCATCATTTCCCTTCATTTGCTCATAGCTAATGTCAGCCTTTTGCTCACCTTGTTCCACCAAGTAGCTTAAAGGCTTCACTTTCAACGCACTGTCCAAAACCTGAATGCACTTAGCAATCAACTCATCACTATCGTAGTGAACGGTGTAAATCGCCTTGCTGTTTATCTTGCTCCATAGCTCTTGAAACTCTTTTTTAGCAAAGTTCGTCTGATTAAGCGGGTTATCCTTGGCTTTTCGATCATCTTCAATGCTCGGCATTTGGGCATCACTGAATAGACTATCAATCAATGCAATCACTTGCCTTTCATAAGGTTTTAAATCATCAGGGAGTGCCTGAAGCCTCTCTTCACGCTTGGCTTCGTGATAGGCATCTGCAATGTTATCGTCATCATCAATATAGTCGTTCTTGAGTAAATACTTATATATCTGCCTCGCCATTTTAGCATCAACTGTTATTTTTCCTGCATCAGTATTGAGCACCTTTCCTAAAAAGAAATCCTCATCTGCCACACTTGGTCGATCAGATAACGATTCACTCATATCCTTTTGCAAGCCCGATACAAAATCCTGATAGCTTTCACTGGCAACCACGGTCAGCACATTGATTTGATGAACCGTTGCAAGGTTATCCATACGCTCACCATGTTTGTTGACACAGATACGCATACCACGCCCAACCTCTTGGCGGCGTGAAATGCTATTATCACTGTGTTTTAAGGTGCAAATCACAAACACATTCGGGTTATCCCAGCCTTCGCGCAAGGCTGAATGGGAAAAAATAAATCGTGTTGGCTCTTCAAACGAAAGCAGGCGTTTCTTATCTTTAAGGATTAAATCGTAAGCATCTACATCATCAGCATTACCCGCATTCTCTCCACGCGCTCTTACCTTGGGGTCAGTCAACCGCTTGGACTTCTTATCAATCGAGAAGTAGCCATTGTGCGTTTGGCTTACATCAATACCCTGCAAATACTTGGTGTATTCTGGTTGTAGCGGCGACCCCAAGTCCTTTATCGCTTGCTGATATTCTTCTTCAAAGATTTGGGCGTATTCACCCGTTTGCTCACCATTCTCATCATATAAACGATACTTCGCCACTTCATCAATAAAGAACAAAGTCAGCACTTTAATGCCTTGCTCAAAAAGAACCTGTTCTTTTTCAAGGTGTGCCTTGATGGCTTCACGAATTTGGATACGGCGCAAGGTCGCTTCATCCACATTGCCCGTCGCCTCACCCGCTCGCAGTTCGTGACCATTGGCAAAGCTGATGACATCACTTCGCGCATCAATATCAGACACCACAAAGACCTTGTATTGTTCAAGCTCACCAGAGATAGCGTAAAGATTATCGCCCTTGTTTAATTTGCGTAATACACGCTTGATACCGCTCTTGGTTTTTACTTCTATCTCCAATCGTGCAATCGGCGGCTTGCTTGCTGATATGTCAATGGACTGAAAATATAAATAGACATGAGTTCCGCTTAGCCCTTTCACTGAAATACCACGCACGGATATTTTCTTCACCAGCTTTTGATTGTAGGCATCCAAGGCATCAAGGCGATGAACCTTGTTATGTATTCGTTTATGGGTTGCCGAATAATTTAATATCATCAGCGGCTTAAATTCTTCCAATGACTTAAAGCTTTTGGATTCTTTCTTGGCATCCCCTGTTATTTTTTGTGGCTCATCAATCATGATGATGGGGCGATTGGATTGAATCACATCTATTGGACGGCGCGACTGAAAGGCATCCAACGCCTCATAAATACGCCGCGCATCCTTGCCCCGCGCATTGAATGCCTGCACATTGATAATCATCACATGAATCCCATCATCGCTTGAAAAGCTTTCAAGCTCATGCAATGCCTTGGAACTATAAATAAAAGCACGCAGTTGTTTACCATATTCTGCCAAAAAATGTTCACGGGTCAGTTCTATGGCACTCAACACACCTTCACGAATAGCAATGCTTGGCACCACAATGATGAATTTATGCCAACCATATTTTTTTTGCATCTCAAACATGGTTTTAACATAGACATAGGTTTTACCTGTACCTGTCTCCATTTCCACATCAATATTGATCGGGCATACCGAGGTTGCCACAAGTGTTTCAGATATATTCAAGTTTTGATTTTGTTGTATCTCTTTAATATTATTGAATAACTGTTCAGGTGTAATGCTCAGTTCACTGTTCTGAAAGCCGACACTCTCAAAATCCGCTAAAGTTTGTTGTCCATCGTGTTTACAAGGGTCAATACGATACTGAATGCTAGAGCTATGCTTCTGCCCCTTAAAACAATCCACCACGGCATCCACCGCTGCTGTTTGATAGGCTTGTTTCTTAAAATGTATTTTCATTTCAGCCATTAGATGGCCCGCACTTCAGTTTCAGGGGATAATTGCTTAAAGATTTGCGCTACATTGTCTTTGATTTCATCTTTGGCAAAGCCAGTATCTTTAAACACCACCCGCATCACTTTCCGCTTTGCCAAGGCTTTGACCAAGGCTTCGTCCACGCCATCATCAAAGCATGCCGCAAGTTCATAATCACCATGGGCATGGGCATCGACAAAATAAACGGCTTTGCCTTCAATCTCTTCTTTGACGATGGGTAAAGACAAATCCACACCCCAATCAAGCAACACCTGAAAGAGCAAATCTTCTGCTGTGCGGTCTGCTTTGATATTTTGCTCGGCAAATTGCAATGAAGCTTGAGT
>NVWS02000085.1 GCA_002746295.2 Zetaproteobacteria bacterium | reverse complement strand
TAAAACGGTTTGTGTTTATCAGCTCTATTAAGGTGAATGGTGAGACCACAACAGGTAAGCCGCCTTTTTTACCCAGTGATACATATATTACAACTGACCCCTACGGATTATCCAAGCTTGAAGCAGAACAAGGTTTATTCAAGCTGGCGCAAGAAACAGGTATGGAAGTGGTGGTGATTCGCCCACCGCTTATTTATGGGTCAAATGTGAAGGCAAATTTTAGAAAACTGATTGAAACAGTAGATAAGGGTGTTCCATTGCCTTTGGGCGCAGTGCATAATCAACGCAGTCTTGTCGCTTTGGATAATTTGGTGGATTTTATCATGTTGTGTGCCGAACACCCCAAGGCAGCCAATGAAACCTTCTTGATTTCAGATGATGACGATGTTTCGACAACGCTCTTATTGCAAAGAATAGCAAAGGCATTGGACAAGCCTTCACGTTTAATCCCTGTGCCCGTTGGTTTGATGCGTTTTACAGCTAGGCTTGTCGGGAAAGCTGATGTAGCAGAGCGTTTGTTTGGCTCTTTACAGGTGAATAGTTCCAAGGCTCAAACATTATTGGGTTGGCAGCCAGTGATTTCAATGGATCAGCAACTGAAAAAAACAGTTGAGGCATACAAACATGAAACGACTGTTTGACTTCATACTCGCATGCTTAGCTGCTATGATTTTAATGGTGCCAATTGTGTTGATTGCAATAGCTGTACGCTTAACATCCAAAGGTTCTGCCTTGTATTGGTCGGATAGAGTCGGTCAAAACAATAAATTATTTAAGATGCCCAAGTTTCGTAGCATGAAAACAGATACACCAGCAGTCGCGACACATTTATTACAAGACCCGAAAAGTGTACTCACGCCCATCGGTGATTTTTTGCGCAAATCAAGTTTGGATGAGTTGCCACAATTGTGGTGTATCTTAAAGGGTGATATGAGTTTTGTGGGGCCTCGTCCTGCATTATTTAATCAAGATGATTTGATTACCCTTCGTACAAAGAAAGGTGTGCATGAATTGATACCTGGCTTAACGGGTTGGGCGCAAGTGAATGGACGCGATGAATTGCCCATTCCACAAAAAGTAGATTTGGATGTTGTGTACTTAAATCGTCAATCATTCTCTTTTGATATCTATATTTTATGGCTGACTTTTATCAAAGTGATAAGGCGTGATGGTGTGTCGCACTGATGATTATATGGATAATGGTGATTCAAGTATTAAATCACCACGTCATTCCCGAATACGTCACCCTCGAGTGCTTGTATCGATGGGTTGTATCGGGAATCTGATGATAGATCCTCGATACAAGCATTCGAGGATGACGGTTGAGTGATATAGAAATGATAATGCTATCTTAAGGTGAATAAACATGATTGATTGGTTGCAACGCAGTTCACGGAAGGAAAGGCGTATCATTGCCATCGTATTTGATGCGATGATGATACCTTTGGCATTATGGATGGCAATTTCATTGCGTTTGGGTGACATTTTTATTCTAGCTCAAACACCTTGGTGGGTCTTTTTATGGCCACCTTTGATTGCGCTGCCTGTATTTCTTCGCATGGGACTTTATCGCACAGTCATTCACTTGATTGAAATTCAGGCCTTGGGAACGATCTTAAAAGCGGTCACATTGATGGTGGTTATTTTTGCCTTGCTTTTACTCCTGCTTTCGCCACATGGTGTGCCACGCTCATCCATGCTAATTTTTTGGATGGTTTCTTTGCTGCTCGTGGGCGGTAGTCGCTTTTGCTTGCGTCACTTTGTGCATGGTTATCAACAACAAAAACGTACCTCTGTGGCTATTTATGGAGCAGGATCTACGGGTGCAAAACTTGTATCAGCACTTCACTTAACCCATGAAACGTATGTGACTTGCTTTTTTGATGATAATCCTGAATTACATGGTCAAGAAGTGGCTGGTATTCAAGTTTATTCACCCGATGATATGGACACTGTGTTGCAGCCACTGGATGTTCATGAAATCATCATAGCAATGCCATCAGCGACCATGCTTCAGAAAAAAGCTGTTTTTCATCGCTTAGAGGCACACCCAGTTCAAGTGAAAATTCTTCCTAGCTTGGATACCATGGTCAATGGTACGGTGCAATTAAATCATTTGCGTGATGTGAGTGTCGATGATTTATTGGGTCGAGATGCTGTGGCACCCCACAGTGAATTATTGGATATATGTATTCATGATAAAGTGGTGATGGTGACAGGTGCGGGTGGTTCGATTGGTTCGGAGTTATGTCGTCAAATTATCAAACATCAACCCAAATCCTTGTTGTTACTTGAACGCAATGAATTTGCACTTTACAGCATTGAACGTGAACTTAAGCAGTTATTAAAGGCTTCGGAGCAAACGATTGAAGTCATTCCCTTTTTGGGTTCAGTCAAACATTTACAACGTATCACCAAAATTTGTTCCAGTTTTGCTGTGCAAACCATTTATCATGCTGCGGCTTATAAGCATGTTCCCTTGGTTGAGTGCAATCCCATTGAGGCCATTCTTAACAATATCATCGGTACACTGCACATGGGGCAAGCGGCCATGGCAACGGGTGTCGAACGCTTTGTGTTGATTTCTACAGATAAAGCAGTGCGCCCCACCAACGTCATGGGAGCAACCAAACGTTGCGCTGAACTGGTGTTGCAAGCCTTGGATACGCAAAGCAGCAGCACATGTTTTTCAATGGTTCGTTTTGGCAATGTATTGGGCTCATCTGGCTCTGTTGTGCCACTGTTTCGTGAGCAAATCAAACGTGGTGGACCCATCACACTGACGCATAAAAATATCACACGATATTTTATGACCATTCCAGAAGCATCCCAGTTGGTGATTCAAGCAGGTGCGATGGCAGAAGGTGGTGATGTTTTTGTGTTGGATATGGGCGAGCCTGTACGTATTATTGATTTGGCGCGGAAAATGATTGCCCTGAGTGGTTTGAGTGAAAAGACTGTAGAACATCCTGATGGTCATATTGTGATTGAAGAAACAGGTTTGCGACCTGGTGAAAAACTGTACGAAGAATTATTGATTGGTAACAATGTTGAAGGGACAAAACATCCGCTGATTATGCGTGCCAATGAAGAGATGCTGGGATGGGAAGAACTCAAACCCTTGCTAGAAAAGATGCAGGAAGCTTCTCAAGATTTTGATGTGCAAACGATTCGTGAACTATTGCTGACACTGGTCAGCGGATATAAACCTGAATCCCAAATTCATGATTGGATGTGGAATAAAAAATGTGATGATTTGAATGATTAACTGATGTTACGCACTCGATCATCCTATGCTTCCACCTGCTCGTCATACCCGAAATCTTTTATCGGGTATCTGATGATAGATCCTCGATACAAGCATTCGAGGATGACGTGGTGATAGACTCTTGGATGACGAGGGCGCATGACGATATATTTCAAGAAAATGCGTAACATCAGTGATTAAAATTGCCACTGCGGATGTCCAATATTTCCAGATAGCTTGAGCTGTCGTTCAGAAGCCGTTAAAAAGCTGGCTAAGGGCGATGTTTTTGCAGCTTGAATCTTGATGTTTCCTTGCAATGCCCATTGCGGCAACGGTGTGCTTGCAATATGTATTGAACCTTCACCTTGTACCGTTAACGCTTGTCCACCCGCTATATTCCATTGAATATTTTGCTCGATGATATGGGCTTTTAAAGTGTAATCACCCAAAGGATAATGTTGGGACATCATGCTTCCGCCTGCTTGTTGCCAATGAGCCGTTAAATCTACGGACTGCGGAATACCGCTATCAACATCCATCGTTAACGAGCCTTCAAGATAAAGTTGACCTTGAGCCTGCACAGGTGATGGCAACGCCAGCCATGTTTGTGTTCGTGCCACATCCCACGAGGCATCCAAATTCTGCATATCCAATTGATGGTTTTTGTAGGTGAATAGGCTTTGAATATCCATAAAATCATTTTGAATGTGAACATCTGCCGTTATTTTTCCATGCAACAAGGGCAGTACATGAGGGGAGACTTTCACCTCATCAAGAAGCAAGGTTTGCGGCATGTTCGGATTCTTGAATTGCACACCATGCAAGGTAATCTGCAAGCCATGCCGTTCAAGTGAGGTGTATGTCAAATCAAGATGTTGTTGCTGAATGGCAGTGTCAATCTGATGCCGTAACCAAGGTGTGACATCCCAACGTATGGCAATAAAGACCAACAAGCCCATGCCAAATACCACGCATAAAATCCGCCAAGAAAAACTATACGATGTTGAAAGCATCATTTATTGCACCACCGCTTGCACATTTACCACACCAAGTATCGGCGTTTTTTGCCATTTAATTTGCACAATCTGAATGCCTTGGCTTGCCAGTGCTTGATAAAACTTGACGCTTTCCGTGTACGGCGCTTGTTTCATTTGGATCCAAAGACGTGCTTTATCACCGCCCAATTGAGGACGAAGACTGGTGATAAAGGGGCGAACTTTTTGAGCGCGGGCTTGTTGATCGACCACGGTCATGATACTGCCGCGTGGTTTCTTCACCCCTTGTTTTAGAATTTCTTGCGTCCATTGCTCCGCTTGTTGGGCTTGTTGCTGTAAAGTACGCAATGATTTTTCCTTAGCCATTCGCGCATCATTGAGTGGCAACATCACACCAAAAATCAGCACCATCAACGGCACAAGTAGCGCAGCCCATGCCACAAGGCGTTGCTCCCGTTCGGCTAACTGTTGATAATAAGGCAAGGCATGATGTTGCCAAACATCATGAATGAAAGAAAAAGAAAATGGCTTCATCACTGGGTTCACCATGTCAGCCTAAAAGAGACATGATTTTTTGCCATTTGTGTATCCACGATGCGCACCTCTTGTTTGAGTTCTTTCTGTAGGGCTGCTTGAATCTTATTGAGCTGTTCAAGGGATGGCACACTGCCTGTCATATTGGTTTGACCATCACGCAAAGATAAGGCATCCAATTGCCATGCCTGCGTTTGATAAACCCTGCCAATTTGTTCCAAATCAGATAAAAAATGAGTATCGACTTGGCTTGTCTCACCACCTGCGGCTTGCTTTAATTGTGCCAGAGCATCCAACATCACAGGCGCTTGCGGTAAGCCCTCATGAAATGCAGCGACAATGCGTGCTTGGCTATCTTTTAGGGCTGCATCCAGTTGGTTCAATTGATACCAAGTGCCAGCAAACCAAATCATCAGTGTGGCAAGCATCAACATCACACTGCGCCGCCAAAAAGACCAACGTTGCCAAATTTGTTGCGCGCTCCAACGTCCATGACGAAAATTCAGGCGGCTGGATGAAGCATCTGAAAGCGCAAGGTTGACTTCATCCCGAGTGGGTAGACTTTCCCAAACTTCGCCATCAATTTGCCATCCTTCATCACGCAAGTGTTGCCATATAGCATCGCTGGCAATGCCGATCACAGGCTGCTGTTGAGCATCAAAACCCATCGCTTCCAGTGATTTTATCATTTCCATGTCTGCGCTTGCTTGCCATGTTGAAACATTGAGTCGGCGCATCCCTCGCCAAGCTTCACCATCAAAAAAACCAAAAAATAAACCCTCGGCATCTTGGCTTACCACGGCGGAGGCAGTGCCTAGTTCGGCATAGGCTTGTAAACGTTCATAACCATCCACCACGATGGTTTTTACTTGCCCCCAAGCGTCGCTCTCTTGCATAGATGTCCGCCATGTTTCAGGCATACCAAAGACCATACCAGCCACACCATCTTGGCAGGGTTCAAGGTGCCAAGCCAACCACCACTCCTCAACTTTCGCATCGACATCATCATTGAGCATTTGAAACAACATATCGGCATCGACCAAGGCAGGTGATGCAAAAGGAAAGGCGACGGCACGGGAAAGCATCGCCTCCATGGGTAAATAAACATGCTCGGCATGCATATTGTCATCTGGCATTTCAGGTAAAGCATCATGATGCCAAGTCAATGAAAGCGATGGGGAATTTGTCATGGTTGTCCTGCCTTGTTGATTGAGGTGGTGGGCGCTTGCCAAAGGATACGTTCACGCCATAACCACGTCAGTTTTGTGCCTTGGCGAGCCAGTCCAAACGCTTCAGTTCGGTCTGCGCGACCAAATATAGCATGAGTTTTCACGATAAAAACATCACTCGTCACACTCAAGCGGGAAAACATGTTTTGCGCTTTTACACCTTTCGCCCAAGTGGCTTGTTGTAATGTGGTCAATTCTTTGTAAGGACGGTTAAGCATGAGTTCTTGAAAATCTGCATCATTCATCAAGGGGAACATCGCAAGCAAGACTTCTTTTTGTGCAGTATTCACATTGATACGGCTAAAAGCACCCAGTCGCCGCTGCCAAACCCGCAAACTTCCCTTTAATGCCTGAACAGTTGCCGCATCAAAGCCTTGAATCATGCGTAATTCCTGAAAACGATCCAAGGCTGCATTTTTCACGCGGTATGGCTTATCAAAATAACTATCATCTTCTGCGCCAGCATAGCCAAAAGGTGTACTATCGGCATCCATCCAATCAACCAAAGCATCCAGCAAACGAGGGTCAAGTTGTAATTGTGTGAACAAGCGTTGAAATACAGGAAGCATGGTTGTATTCACTTTTCCTTGGACATTGATGAGGTCATTGATATTCAAATAACGGTTGCCATCCTCAATCGAACCCGCCACCAAACCATTATCCACAGGAAAAGGCGGGGCAGATTGCGCCCATTGCTCATCTAAACTATCAATTTGGCTATCTTTGGCATCTTGGATTAAACCTTGTTTGATAAGGGATAACGCCGATAAACAAGCCAATTCAGCCTTGTTGGCAACCAAACTATTTTCAGCACGCCGTAGAGATAACATATCTTCATAGGCCGCACTCGATGCCCAACCTGCAATCACTGCCACCAAACCGAGTACCACCAAAAGTGCTGAACCTTTTTCCTGTTTGCGATGTTTTTTATGGGAAAGAATCATCAAGGCAGCCCCGCATAAATCGGTATGAGCCAGTGTTTTTCTTCACCATCATGTTGCACCGTGATACGCACCGCTTTCGCCCAAATCACGGCTGCATTGGTGGAGGTTTGCGGTGGCCATTGGGATGTCCATTGCCCTGTTGGGGTCATGACTTCCACATGCAATGATTCAAATTGTCCCAAGTTCATGCTGTCTGATGGGGTGTTGGCTCGCGCCCATGCCATGCGTGATTCCCGAATCAACGTGCCTTGGCTTTCATCAAGTTTGTAGTGAATCAAGGTCAAGCCACGTTTGCCTGCCTCACGGCTTAATAGAATGAGTTCATCGACATATATATCACCGCGTGCATCAGCTTTGATTTGCAGGGGGCGTATGCTTTTCAGCGATGATGATGTGATGGTGCCGATGTCAGCGCGTAATTGTTTGCCCAGCCATGATGAGGATTCGATATTGTCACGCACCTGTTGGAGCTGCCGAAAACCTTCACCCGCAGGACCAAGTGCTGTATAGCAGACGACAATAATCAAGGCGAAAATCACCAATGCCATCAACAATTCCAAGAGGGTGAAACCCTTGGATCGCTTAGACATCTGGGCGCTGATGGTGATATAGTCTTTCAAGTATGAATACTACATCGTCACCCTCGAATCCGTCACCCTCGAATCCGTCACCCTCGAATCCGTCACCCTCGAATCCGTCACCCTCGAATCCGTCACCCTCGAATCCGGCACCCTCGAATCCGGCACCCTCGAATCCGGCACCCTCGAATCCGGCACCCTCGAATCCGTCACCCTCGAATCCGGCACCCTCGAATCCGTCACCCCCGTGTGCGTGTGTCGGGGGTCTTCTTGCGCGATAGATTCCCGATAAAAGATTTCGGGAATGACGGCAATTTAATACTTTCATTACTATAAGATTTTTTTCTTTATCAAAGCGTTGCATCCAGCGAATATCAGAGATTTCAGGATTCATAAGCTGCCACCTCATGTTGAATATAATCCAACGCGACTTGTTCGTTGTCTTCAATGGCGATTTCTACAGCACGTTTGGCAACGTCAAGCAGGTGTTCACTTTGTTTTTTGAGGCTAAAGCTTTGTTGAATCAGCGTGGCTATTTGTTGTTGCTTTTCTTTGATTATAATCGGCAACTCAATAGTTAGAAATTCATTTTTATTGACTGCGGTTAAGATTGTGCCTGAGCAGTTTTGTTTGAGTATATTTTGCATAAGTTTAGATTTAAACAGCACCAGTAGCGTTTCTGAATTGATACGGCTTGACTGAATCACATAAAAACCTGTTGAACACAAAGCATCATTATATTCACGGGTGACCAAAGCACATGACGTAAGGCTTCCCTCAATCGAACTAATCACCACATCGCCAGTAACAACCTTTCTTCTTGCTCGGGATGGTAGTTCTTTCCCTAAACCTACTGTGCAGCCGTTAATATCACCCGATTTACCAACATTTGATAGCTCAATATATTTATAAGTTGCGTTATCATCAGGCTTATAGTTGCTTATCTTCACATCGCAGCACACAGAAACTTTATCAAAGCCATGTTTATATTGATGAACAACACTAATAAAATTATCATATTTCTTTTGATAATATTCCGCATCCAACCTGCCGCTTGTGCCAAAACTATCTTTAAAGCTTTT
>NVWS02000084.1 GCA_002746295.2 Zetaproteobacteria bacterium | reverse complement strand
GAACTTAATTAAGGCAGATAAAATGTCAAAAATAGGCATTAAAAACAGACGACTTAAGGCAGGATGGGATAATGATTATATGGCGGCGCTGCTGCTAGGAGACGCTTAATTTTAATGCGATTGCCCTACTTTAAGCAGGTCTGTTGATTGACGCTACATGCACCCACTATAGACTGCGCTCGCACTTCGATAGGCTATTCGACGTGTTAAACCCTCGTCGGAGTTGTCTTTCATGATCAAACAATACCTGCTTTCTCCTGGTCCTACAGCCGTACCTGAACAAGTGTTACTGCGTATGGCTTCACCGATGATTCATCATCGTACGCCGCAATTTTCAGCTATTTTTGCTGAGACACGAAGCATGTTGCAAGAGATTCATAAAACAACCAGTGATACCTTGATGCTGGCATGCTCTGGTTCGGGGGCGATGGAAGCAGCGGTGATGAATATATGCACCCCTGGCGATACCATGATTTATGTCAATGGTGGTAAATTTGGAGAACGTTGGGGTAAAATTGCAGCCAAACACGGCATTCATGCGGTTGAAATCAAGGTTGCATGGGGTGATGCTGTAACAATTGAAGCAGTACAATCTGCTTTGAGCCAAAATCCAGAGGCTAAAGCTGTGTTTGTGCAGGCTTCTGAAACATCCACAACAACTGAACACCCCATCAAAGAAATTGCAGCTTTGACCAAAGATATGCATTGCCTCACCGTGGTTGATGCCATTACAGCTTTGGGCGTGATTGATATGCCCATGGATGATTGGGGTTTGGATATTGTTATTTCGGGTTCACAAAAGGCATTGATGTTGCCACCAGGTTTAGCCACCATGGGTATATCGAAAAAAGCATGGGGTATCATTGAAGTAAGCAAAGGCTGCAACACCTTTTACTTTGATTTGTTAACCGAACGGAAAAACCAGCAAGCGGGTAAAGACACCACAGCATGGACTCCAGCTGCATCGTTGATTATTGGCTTGAATGAAGTCTTAAAAATGATGCTAGCCGAAGGACTGGATGAACTCTATGCCCGCCATGCCATTTTGGCAGAAGGCGCGCGTGCTGGTTTCAATGCTTTGGGCATGAAGCTTGTGTCCAGCAAGCCTGCAAGCTCTGCAACGGGAGCATTTATTCCTGAAAGCGTGGATGGTGCTGCTTTTGTGACGTATTTGCGTGATACGATGGGCGTGACTTTTGCAGGTGGGCAAGATGATTTGAAAGGTAAAATTATTCGCGTCGCACATTTGGGTTATTATGATGTATTTGATGTTTGCATCACCATGAGCGCGGTTGAAATTGCTTTGAATCGCTTTGGTTATCCAGTGCAAATGGGGGTGGGGGTGGGTGCAGCGCAAACAGTTCTTGCTGAACGCTTTGCTAAGGTTGCAGTATGACCTTATTAAAACCCATTTTAGGGCTTGAAGATACCTTTGGTGAGCGCGCACTTGCTTTGCGCCAATTACAATTTGAATTGTTTAAGATTTACAATCAAGCAGGCTTTTCAGAAGTCATCCCTCCCTTATTGGAGCGACCACAATCGCTTTCATCGGGCGCAGGTGCTTTTTTGGCGGATCAAACGTTGATGTTTTCTGATCCTTCTGATGCGGGTCAACTTGCGATTCGTCCAGATATGACCCCGCAAATTGCACGTATTGCAGCCACACGTATGCGTCATTCTGATGAGTTGAAACTTTATTATTCAGGGCAAGTCATGTTGGCACGCCCTGATGAACGCACAGGCTCTCGTCAACAATGGCAAACAGGTGTGGAATATTTGGGTGGTCAAAGTGATGTCGGTGATGTGGAAGTGATTCATTTGGCAGCCTTATCCATGCAAGCTGCGGGCTTTGAATTGCCTGTGTTACAATTGGGGCATATGGGCTTGATTCAAGCCTTGGTTGCCGATAGTGGTTTAAGTATGGAAACATGGGTGACAACCTTGGCGCGTCGTTCACCTGAGGATATGAAGCAACTGTTGGTACAAAGTTCATTGAATGAGGCACATGCATCCGCATTGATGATCTTGGCTTCAGGTTGTGCTGATGATGTATGGCTAAAGCAAGTAAAAGACAGTATCAATGACGCATTTGGGGCGGCCGCAGATGAGTTGTTACACTTATCATCCACACTCACTTCACGCTTGGCTGGTGACATCAGTATTCAGATTGAAGCGGCCGTCATGCCTCGCTTCTTATACCATACAGGTATGGTGTTTACAGGTTTTGCAAAAGGTGCAACCCGCGCCTTGTTGCATGGTGGACGTTACGATAAAATGATGGCTGCACACGGTCGGGATATGCCAGCGACAGGTTTTTCATTTGATTTATTGGCATGGTTATCAGAAAGCCGCGAAAGTGCAAACAAATTGGGGAATATATGACAAACACAGTAGCGATTGGAATTCAATGGGGTGATGAAGGCAAGGGTAAGATTGTTGATTTACTGGCACCCAATATGGATGTGGTAGCACGTTTTCAAGGTGGGCCCAATGCTGGACATACGTTGGTGATTGGGGATCAAAAAACAGTCTTGAATCATATCCCATCGGGTATTTTACATGAAAATATCTTGAGCCTGATTGGTAATGGTACGGTGGTTGATCCATTTCGTTTGGTCGAAGAATTGGATATGTTGCTTGCGGCAGATATTCCAGTCAATGACCGTTTACGTATCTCTGATCGCTGCCAACTGATTTTACCATACCATCGTGCTTTGGATGCAGCGAGAGAAGCTGCGAAAGGCAAAGGGAAAATTGGGACGACAGGGCGTGGTATTGGACCTTGTTATGAAGATAAAACAGCACGCCGTGGTATCCGTTTGGTGGATTTAACGGCCGATGACTTGGATGCTCGGATTGATGAAAATTTACGTTATGTGAATTTTATGTTGGTTGAGTTTTTGCATGCAGAAGCTGTGTTGAAATCTGATGTGACTGAAGCCTTAGATTTAGCACGAGAGCGTTTATTGCCTTTGGCAGCCGATGTACCCTTGATTTTACATGAAAATATTCAAGCGGGTAAAAATATCCTCTATGAGGGCGCGCAAGGTTCGATGTTGGATGTGGATCATGGCACTTACCCTTTTGTCACCTCATCCAATACGGTAGCAGGTGCAGCACTGGCGGGTTTGGGTGTGGGACCGAAAGAAGTCGATGAGGTTTTAGGCATCTGCAAAGCTTATACCACGCGTGTGGGTGCAGGTCCTTTTCCGACAGAATTATACAATGCCGATGGTATGTGTGATGCAAAAAATGCAGGCAAACACATGGCTGAAAAAGGTCAGGAGTTTGGTGCAACCACAGGTCGCCCACGTCGTACAGGTTGGTTTGATGCGGTGGTGGTGCAACACGCGGTGCGTATCAATGGTGTGACAGGTTTGGCAATCACCAAATTGGATGTTTTGGATGGTCTCGAAGAAGTGAAATTATGTGTGGCTTATGAACGCAATGGTCAACGTCTGCAATCCATCCCTGCTTCTGCTAAAGTTTTGGAAGAGTGTACACCGATTTATGAAACATTGGCTGGCTGGTCGGACAATACGTTTGGTTTAACCGATGTAGAAAACCTTCCTGATGCAGCCAAAGCTTTATTGAAACGGATTGAAGATGTTTGTAAATGCCCAATCAGCATGCTTTCAACAGGGCCTGATCGTGGTCATATTTGCCACTTATAAGGTTTTTTTCATGTCAAAGAATAGTTACAGTCATACCCGAAATCTTAGTTCTATCATCGAAACATCACCCTCGAGGGCTTATGGCGAGGGTCTATCATTAGATTCCCGATAAAAGATTTCGGGAATGACGGGGGTGATTTAATACTTGAATTCAGTCCAAGTAAGCATATAAACTTGCCATTCTATCTTGTCCAAGATGGCATTAGAATATGACCATCCATATTTTGCAAGCTCCATCCTTATGGACACAACAACTTTCCCCAGCGCTCATCAAGCTATGTCAAAATATTGCGAACGCAGGTGGCAAAGCTTGGCTTGTGGGAGGATGTGTTCGTGATTTATGTTTGGGCATCAAGCCCAAAGACATGGATTTGGAAGTTTATGGTTTAAGCGCCGATAACTTGCAAAAAATCACCCACCCAATGGGGCATAGCGAGCAAGTGGGTAAACATTTTGGTGTACTCAAACTATGGGTAAAGGGTGAAGCCTTTGATTTGGCATTGCCACGTACCGAAAAAAAGACCCATGCAGGACATGCAGGTTTTGACATCTCCCATGACATCCATTTATCCCCCCGAATTGCCAGTTTACGTCGTGATTTTACCATCAATGCCATGATGTTTGACCCATTAACAAGTGAACGACTGGATTTTCACGGCGGTCAAAAAGATTTGCAATGCGGACGATTACGCCATGTATCCCCTGCTTTTGCTGAAGATCCTCTGCGTGTGTTGCGTGCCATGCAATTTGCGGCACGTTTTCGCCTGAAACTTACACCTGAAACTGCGCAGTTGTGCCATGATTTATTACCCGAAGCATCAACGCTGGCATGCTCACGCATTTGGGGTGAATGGCAAAAGTGGGCGCATGCCACATATCCATCCTTTGGATTACAAGCATTACATGATTCGGGGTGGCTTGGTTTATACCCTTCCCTCACGCCTCTCTTGAATTGCCCGCAAGATTCCCGTTGGCATCCCGAAGGCAATGCTTGGAAACACACCTTGCAAGTCTGTGATCAAGCTTCCTTGATTGCCAAACGTGAAAATTTGGATGAAAAAACCACTGAATACCTTGTGTTTTCTGCGCTTTGCCATGATTTGGGAAAGCCTGAGACAACATTTACCGATGAAGCAGGGTATATCCATTCACCCAAGCATAGCCAAGCTGGCATTGAACCCAGTCGCGTATTCCTGCAAAATATTGCCGCACCCAAATGGGTAGAACGGTATGTCACGCCCTTGGTTTACGATCATATCACCCACCTATCTGGTCAACCTAGCTCCCGAGCTATTCGACGTTTGGCGCACCGACTTGAACCTGCATCTATTGAACTTTGGGAAAGGTTGGTTGAAGCCGATGCTTCAGGACGTGCGCCATCACCACCCTCTCGTCCAGCATTGCCTTGGCTGGAAAAAGCGCGTGATTTAGCAAGTCATCGCCAAAAAATTAAGCCCATCATCACTGGCAAGTTTTTGATCATACGTGGCATCTCATCAGGAAAACAAATGGGGGCGATCATTCAACAAGCTTATGAAGCGCAGTTGGATGGCAGCTTTAATGATGAAGATTCAGCAGATCACTGGCTTCTTCAAACATCACACAATCATGATGTGTAACGACCAGTATTATAGTCATTTAAGTATTGTCCCATCATTCTCGAAATCTTTTAACAACATTAGATTGGCTCTTTTGAATTTTGAGTGGGTAGCGATTATAATTTTGACATTTCATAGGGATTAGGATTTCGAGATCATGCAAAAGTTATTTGAAGCAGCATTGGGCATTACATCACCTTGGTATGTTAAGAAG
>NVWS02000083.1 GCA_002746295.2 Zetaproteobacteria bacterium | reverse complement strand
GTGCGCACAGCGTCCCATGCGGCCTCCACATCGGTGATTTCATTGGGATGTTGGCCGGTTTGCAGCGCCGCATACCACATGCGAGTCCGCCAATCGTCCCAGGCATGATGATGAGCAGGTTGAAGGTGAACCTGGTATTGATGTGTACCGTTTGTTTAAATACCGTCGTTCTAACCAAAATACATGCTTTAACCAACGTCCTATTGTAAAAATGGGTGATGTGATTGCTAAAGGCGATATTATTGCTGATGGTCCATCAACAGACCGTGGCGAGTTGGCATTGGGTCGTAATGTTCAGGTCGCTTTGATGCCTTGGCGTGGCTATAACTTCGAAGATGCGATTGTGATTTCTGAGAAATTGGTGAAAGATGATGTTTATACATCTATTCATATTGAAGAGCTCACTTGTACAGCGCGTCAAACCAAGTTGGGTGATGAAGAAGTTACCAGCGATATTCCAAATGTAAGTGAAGATGCACTTCGTCATTTGGATGAATCGGGTATCGCTTATGTTGGCGCGGAAGTGAAGCCTGGTGATATTTTAGTGGGTAAAATCACACCTAAAGGTGAAAGTCAGCTTTCTCCAGAAGAAAAGTTATTGCGCGCTATCTTTGGTGAAAAAGCCTCAGATGTTCGTGATTCGTCCTTGCGTGTGAAGCCTGGTGATGAAGGTGTGGTCATTGATGTCCAAGTGTTCACCCGCCGTGGCGATGAGAAAAATGATAGAGCAAAATCCATCGAAGAAGCTTCTGTTGAGCAATTATATACAGATAAAGAAGATGAACGTCGTACTTTAGAAGGGAATGTGCGCTCGCGTTTGCAATCATTGTTGGCAGGCAAAAAAGCTGCCACTGTGAAAGGATTGAACAAAGGTGATAAAATCCCTGATGATCACTTGAACGCTTTAAGTGTTAAAGATTTGTCGACACTTTCTGTGGATGATGATGAAATTAACACCAAAGTTGCATCAATTTTGAGCAATATGGATGCAGAACGTGAACGTTTAGAAACACGTTTTGAAGAAAAAGTTGCCAAGGTTCGTGAAGGCTCAGAACTTAAACCAGGTGAACTTACAGTTGTTAAAGTATTTGTAGCTGTAAAACGCAAATTGCAACCGGGCGATAAAATGGCGGGTCGTCATGGTAACAAAGGTGTGATTTCGGTGATTGTACCCGAAGAAGATATGCCTTATGCCGCGGATGGGCATGCTGTTGACGTATGTTTAAACCCATTGGGTGTCCCCTCACGAATGAACATTGGTCAAATTTTCGAAGTTCATATGGGGCATGCTGCTAAAGAACTGGGTCGTCGTTTGGACGAAATGGTGAAAGCGGAAGTCGCCGTTGAAGAACAGCGTGAGTTTTTGTTAGAAATATACGAAGGTGATGAAAAAGCATGTGCATCCATCAAAAAAATGGGTGTTAAAGATGTGGTAGGTCTGGTTGAAACATTGAAAGGTGGTGTGCCGATTGCTACGCCAGTCTTTGATGGTGCTAAAGAAGCCGATATCGACAATATGTTGAACTTGGCAGAAGTGGAAGCTGACGGACAAATGATTTTGTATGATGGTTATACAGGTGAAGCATTTGATAGACCTGTCACTGTGGGTCAAATGTATATCTTGAAACTGCATCACTTGGTGGATGAGAAAATTCATGCACGTTCAACAGGACCTTATTCATTGGTAACACAACAACCGTTGGGTGGTAAGGCTCAATTTGGTGGGCAACGTTTTGGTGAAATGGAAGTGTGGGCGTTGGAAGCTTATGGTGCAGCGCATGTCTTGCAGGAAATGTTGACGGTGAAATCGGATGATGTTCAAGGTCGTACGAAAATGTATGAATCCATTGTTCGCGGTGATCTGACGTTTGATGCAGGTATTCCAGAATCTTTTAACGTAATGACCAAGGAATTGAATGCCTTGGGTATTGATATTGAAATGGTTAAAAAACCAGTCGAAGAGGCATAAATCATGCAAAAATTATTTAATATGTTTCAAAAGCCAAGCAGCATTGAAGACTTTGACGGTCTTCGTGTGGGCTTGGCAAGTCCTGAAAAAATTCGTTCATGGTCATTTGGTGAAGTGAAGAAACCAGAAACCATCAATTATCGTACCTTTAAACCCGAACGTGATGGTCTTTTTTGCGCTAAAATTTTTGGCCCGATTAAAGATTACGAATGCTTGTGTGGTAAATATAAACGTTTAAAACATCGTGGCGTTGTCTGTGAAAAATGTGGTGTGGAAGTCATTCAATCCAAAGTTCGTCGTGATCGTATGGCACACATTGATTTGGCAGCACCTGTCGCACATATTTGGTTTTTGAAATCCTTACCATCACGTATTGGTTTGTTGTTGGATAAAACATTGAAAGAGCTGGAACGCGTACTGTATTTTGAATCTTACATCGTCTTGGATCCAGGTTTGACCAGCTTGGATCAGTACCAAGTGCTGACGGAAGAAGAATACATCGAAGCCTTTGAAGAATATGGTGAAGAATTTCGCGCCAGCATGGGTGCAGAAGCCTTGCGTGAAATGTTGAAAGACATTGATTTGGATGAAGAACGTCAAAGTTTACGTGCGCAAATTTCAGCCACCAAAGCTGTCACCAAACTCACCAAGTTGACCAAACGTTTGCAAACTGTGGAAGCGATGTTGGGTTCTGGAAACCGTCCTGAATGGATGATTTTGGAAGCGATTCCTGTGTTGCCACCAGAAATCCGTCCGTTGGTTCCTTTGGATGGTGGTCGTTTTGCCACTTCTGATTTGAATGATTTGTATCGCCGTGTGATCAATCGTAATAACCGTTTGCGTCGTTTACTTGAGTTGAACGCGCCAGAAATCATCACCCGCAATGAAAAACGTATGTTGCAAGAATCTGTGGATGCCTTGTTTGATAATGACCGTCGTTCAAAACCCATTACAGGCAACAACCGTCGCCCATTGAAATCGCTGTCTGATGTGATTAAGGGTAAACAAGGTCGTTTCCGTCAAAACTTGTTGGGTAAACGTGTGGATTACTCGGGTCGTTCGGTGATTGTGGTGGGACCCAACTTGAAATTGCATCAATGTGGTCTGCCGAAAAAAATGGCGTTGGAATTGTTCAAGCCATTTATTTATCACAAATTAGAATTGCGCGGCTTGGGTACGACGATTAAAGCCTGTAAGAAATTGGTAGAGCAAGGTATTCCTGAAGTATGGGATATTTTGGCAGAAGTCATCCATCAACATCCTGTGTTGTTGAACCGTGCGCCCACCCTTCATCGTCTGGGTATTCAAGCCTTTGAACCCGTGTTGATTGAAGGTAAAGCCATTCAATTGCATCCATTGGTGTGTACAGCATTCAATGCCGATTTTGATGGTGACCAAATGGCAGTGCATGTACCATTATCCATTGAAGCACAAACGGAAGCACGTGCGTTGATGATGGCATCAAACAATGTGTTATCGCCAGCTACGGGTAAACCTGTGATTGTACCCACCCAAGATATGATTTTGGGAATTTATTATTTAAGTCGTGAAAAACCCTTTGAACCCGGTGAAGGCATGATTTTCTCATCATCCGATGAAGTCATGCGTGCTTATGATGCGGGTGTGGTCAGTATTCACTCGCGTATTGTATGTCGTATTCGTGGTGTGCGTGAAAATACCACGGTGGGTCGTAGTATTATTTCAACGGTGCTTCCTGATGCATTGCCGTTTTCCAGTATCAATCGTATTTTGGGCAAGAAAGAAGTGGCTCAATTGATTGAAGATTGTTTTGTCGCTTCAGGCAATAAAGCAACCGTATTGTTGGCCGATCGCTTGAAAAACTTGGGTTATACTTATGCGACTCGTTCAGGTGCTTCCTTTAGTTTGGAAGATGTGATTATTCCTGAAGAAAAATATACGGCTGTCAGACAAACAGAGAAAGAAGTGTTGGAAGTGCAAACGCAGTACCGTGATGGTTTGATTACAGCGGGCGAGCGTTACAACAAAGTGATTGACTTGTGGACACACACCACAGAAAAAGTCGCCAAAGCGATGATGGATAACTTGGCATCGGAAGAAGTCACATCACCTGATGGTACGAAAACTGAATCCATGGTGACCTTTAACTCGGTTTACATGATGGCGGATTCTGGGGCGCGTGGTTCAGCGCAGCAGATTCGTCAGTTGGCAGGTATGCGTGGTTTGATGGCAAAACCTGATGGTTCGATTATTGAAAACCCCATTACCTCAAACTTCCGTGAAGGTTTGACGGTATTGCAATACTTTATCTCCACGCATGGCGCACGTAAGGGCTTGGCAGATACGGCATTGAAAACAGCCAACTCGGGTTATTTAACCCGTCGTTTGGTGGATGTGGCACAAGATGCGGTCATTCGTGAGCAAGATTGTGGGACAACGCAAGGCATTACCATTTCGCCATTGGTGGAAGGTGGTGAAATTATTCAACCCTTGTCCGAGCGTGCGTTGGGTCGTGTGTTGTTGGCACCTGCGGTCAATCCTTTGACCCAGGAAGAAATTGTACCTGCGGGTACCATGTTAAATGAAGAATTGGTTGCGAAAATTGATGAAGTTGAAATTGAGCAATTGCGTATCCGTTCTGTATTGACGTGTGAATCTGAAGAAGGCGTATGTGCTGCCTGTTATGGTCGTGATTTAGCCCATGGCACGCCTGTTTGCATGGGCGAAGCGGTGGGTGTGATTGCAGCACAATCCATTGGTGAACCGGGTACACAGTTGACCATGCGTACCTTCCATGTGGGTGGTACAGCATCGCGTTCGGCAGAACAAGCCAACATTGAATCCAAATTTAATGGTTCTGTTCGTTTGATGGATGCCGTCGTGGTGCGTGATTCACAAGGCGCAGATATTGTCATCAACCGTCATACAGAAGTGCTTGTATTGGATATTCAAGGTAAAGAAGTGGAACGTCATCATGTTGCGTATGGTGCACATCTTTTGGTTCAAGATGGTGAAGCCGTGAAATTGGGATCTATATTGGCTGAATGGGATCCATATACCATGCCATTGATTGCAGAAGTGGATGGTTTGGTTCGTTATGTGGATATGGAAGAAGGTCGTACGGTGCGTGAGCAAACCGATGAAGTGACAGGTTTGTCGAATCGCATTGTGATTGAGCATTCCGAAGCACGTAAAACTGCTTTGCGTCCACAGGTTCAGTTGATTGATCCAAAAGACCCTGAATCTGATCCGATTGTCATCCCACGTACCAATGTTCCTGCACGTTACTTCTTGTCACCAGGTGCGATTTTGAATGTGGAAGACACGGTTGAAGTGAAAGCGGGCGATGTTTTGGCACGTTTGCCGCGTGAAACATCGAAAACCAAGGATATTACAGGCGGTTTGCCTCGCGTGGTGGAATTGTTTGAAGCGCGTAAACCGAAGAGTTTGGCATTTATTGCAGCGAAAGACGGTAAGATTGCTTTTGGTAAGGATATTCGTGGTAAACGTCGTATTTATGTTGAACCCGATGATGCTACTGACCCGATTGAATATCAGATTCCAAAAGGCTCTCACATTATCGTGCAAGAAGGGGATCGTATCCGTCGTGGTGAGAAGTTGATGGAAGGATCGCCTGCGCCGCAAGATATTTTGCGTGTTTTGGGCGTTGAAGCATTGGCGAATTACCTGACCGATGAAGTGCAAGAAGTCTATCGTTTGCAAGGTGTGAAAATTAACGATAAACATATCGAAGTGATTACACGTCAAATGATGCGTAAAGTATTGATTACTGACCCCGGTGCTTCCACCTATGTGGGCGGTGAGCAAGTGGAACGTAAATATGCGTTGGCTCAAAATCGCAAGTTGATTGCTGCTGGCAAACCACCTGCGACGTTTGAACCTGTGCTTTTGGGTATCACCAAAGCATCATTGAACACGGAATCCTTTATTTCTGCGGCATCGTTCCAAGAAACTACGCGTGTGATTACTGAAGCGGCACTTGCAGGTAAGGTGGATTGGTTAACAGGGCTGAAAGAAAATGTTATTCTTGGTCGTTTGTTGCCAGCGGGTACGGGCTTGGCCATGCGTAACCTTCCTAAGCCTGTGGATGAAGAAGCTGAAAGCGAAGACGATATATCAGATAACGCTGCTTAAATTGGAGTCTTTCTGTTGAGTGAAGATCCCACCCATCCTTTTGGATGCGGTGGGATTTTGTGTATAGTGCTTTAAGTATGGAGCTACCGTTTCCATCATTATCCAGTCGTCACCCCCGAGTGCTTGTGTCGGGGGTCTATAGATAGATTCCCGATAAAAGATTTCGGGAATGACGAACTAAGGGGTAGATGTATACAAAAATATCATTTTAATACTTAAACGACTATAGGAGAAGATATGGGTAAAAGTATTTCAAATAGCCAGTATGAAAGTGCATTATCAGATATGCATGTTGAATTGGTCAAGTGGCAATATTGGATCAAGGCAAAAGGTTTGCGTGTGATGATTGTCTTTGAAGGTCGAGATGCCGCTGGAAAAGGCGGTGTGATTAAACGCTTGACTGAACCTTTAAATCCTCGTGGTTGTAATGTTGTGGCCTTGCCTGCTCCATCGAACCGTGAAAAAACACAATGGTATTTTCAACGCTATGTTCAACATCTCCCCGCAGCGGGCGAAATCGTTATTTTTGATCGCAGTTGGTACAATCGAGCGGGTGTTGAACGGGTGATGGGGTTTTGTACGGACTTGGAATACCGTGAATTTCTACGCTCCTGCCCTGAATTTGAACGTATGTTGGTGCGTTCGGGTATTATTCTATTAAAATATTGGTTTTCAGTGAGTGACCATGAGCAGGAACGACGTTTTCAGAAACGCGCCAGTGATACAAGCAAACATTGGAAATTAAGCCCCATGGATTTGGAATCGCGCAACCGTTGGGTTGAATATTCAAAAGCCAAAGATGAGATGTTTTTTTATACAGATATTATGGAAGCACGCTGGCATGTCGTGGATGCTGATGTGAAAAAAACAGCACGTTTAAATTGCTTAAGTCATATCCTTGATTCTGTGGCTTATGAAGATGTGATGCCTGATCCCATTGCCTTGCCTGA
Organism: Zetaproteobacteria bacterium; assembly: GCA_002746295.2. Taxonomy (GTDB): domain Bacteria; phylum Pseudomonadota; class Zetaproteobacteria; order Mariprofundales; family Mariprofundaceae. The sequence goes on along the minus strand of NVWS02000083.1, from coordinate 7,934 downwards.
AAGGGCGAAGCAAGGTGATTATCAACGCCCCGATATTGAGGCGCAAAATTTTGTGCCCAAGAAGTATTAACGCTATCGTCACCCTCGAGTGCTTTTATCGAGGGTCTATCGATAGATTCCAGACACAAACATTCTGGAATGACGGTGGTTTAATACTTGAACTTCTCGTTCCCACGCTCCTGCGTGGGAACGAGGAAATCCTTACTTCAATTTCAATGCCTGAAAGACTTCATCCGCATGAAAAGATGAGCGCACCAATGCGCCAGAAGCCACCATACCAAAGCCTTTTTTCTCGGCGAGGTATTTGAGTTCATCAAACGCTTCAGGTGTCCAATATTTCATGACGGGATGGTGCTTTTCACTGGGGCGCAAATATTGCCCAATGGTTAAAATATCAATGCCTGCTTCTCGCATATCATCCATCACCTGTAGAATTTCATCTCGCTCTTCACCCAAGCCCACCATCAATCCTGATTTGGTCACCACGCTGGCATCTATTTCTTTGGCGCGTTGGAGTAAACGCAAGGATGTATAATAACGCGCCCCAGGGCGAACGGAACGATATAAACGTGGCACAGTTTCAAGGTTATGATTAAAAATATCAGGTTTGGCATCCATGATGGTGTTCAAACAGGTCGATGGTTTGCGTTGAAAATCAGGGGTAAGAATTTCAATGGTGACTTCAGGTTGACGATATTTAAGTTCACGAATTACTGTCGCGTAATGCGCTGCTCCACCATCCTTTAAATCATCGCGATCGACGGATGTAATCACCACATGTTTCAGCCCAATTTGCGCCACTGCCTTAGCGAGATTGATGGCTTCCTCAGGATCAACCGCATCGGGTTTACCCGTTGCCACATTACAAAAGGCACAGGTGCGCGTACACACGCGTCCTAAAATCATAAAGGTTGCCGAACCTTGTTTCCAACAATCGCCAATATTGGGGCAAGATGCCTCTTCACAAACGGTGTTGAGTTTTAAATCACGCATCATCTGCGTCATTTCCTTGTATTCGGGTGACATCGGCGCACGGACTTTTAACCATGCGGGCTTGCCTGTCATCGGCAAACCTTCGGATTCAACGTGGATAGGAATAACTTTTCGGCTCATGCGCCAAGCATAGCCATCATTGCCTCGGCTATGAACCATTCAAAAGCTATGGCAAGCTTGGGCTTACTTTTATTTTGTCATTGGAGCATTCATGCCATCATCACAACCATCCATTGGAACACCCTTATCAGCCACTGCCACCCGTGTTTTATTGTTGGGTTCAGGTGAATTGGGCAAGGAAGTTGCCATTGAATTGCAACGTTTGGGCATCGAAGTGATTGCCGCAGACCGTTATGCGGACGCACCTGCCATGCAAGTGGCACACCGTTCTTATGTGGTGGATATGTTGGATGGTGAAGCCCTGCGAAAGATTGTGGTGAAAGAACAACCATATTTGATTGTACCCGAAGTGGAAGCCATTGCCACGGATACGCTTGTGTCGCTGGAGGATGAAGGTTTTACCGTCATTCCTTCTGCCAAAGCCACGCATTTAACCATGAACCGTGAAGGCATTCGCCGTTTGGCGGCTGAAACTTGTGCATTACCCACATCCCCGTATCAGTTTTCTGACACCCTCGAAGCTTTTCAGCAAGCCATTGTATGGGTGGGTATGCCTTGTGTGGTGAAGCCGATTATGAGTTCATCGGGCAAAGGGCAGTCGGTGGTTCGTTCAAGCGATGACATTGAAAAAGCCTGGGCTTATGCACAAGAGGGTGGGCGTGCGGGCAAGGGCAAAGTCATTGTTGAGGGTTTTGTTGATTTTGATTATGAAATCACCTTATTAACGATTCGTCATCGTGATGGTACGAGCTTCTGCCAACCCATTGGGCATATTCAAGTCGATGGTGATTACCGTGAATCATGGCAACCCCAAGCCATGTCTGCTGCGGCTTTAGCCACATCGCAAACGATGGCGCAAACCATTACCGAAGCATTGGGTGGTTATGGTTTATTTGGTGTGGAATTTTTTATCAAGGGCGATGATGTGTTCTTTAGTGAAGTTTCACCACGCCCACATGATACAGGTATGGTGACCTTAATTTCACAGGATTTATCCGAATTTGCATTGCATGTTCGTGCTATTTTGGGCTTACCCATTCCCAATATTATCCAACATGGCGCATCAGCATCCTTTGCGGTGTTGGTTGAAGGGAAATCCAAACTACTCAGTTTTGGTAACCTTGCCGAAGCATTGCAAGAACCAGATACGCAACTTCGTTTGTTTGGCAAGCCTGAAGTATTAGGAAAACGGCGCATGGCAGTCACACTGGCACGAGATGTGGATACGGATGCAGCACGTGCAAAAGCCAAACGTGTGGGTGAAGCAATCCATATAAATCTATAATTATAGATGGATATGGTGGCACTTCTATTGTGTATTCCTTTGGGTGCTTGCGTGGGCTTGACGGCAGGTTTGTTTGGTTTGGGTGGTGGGGCTTTGATGGTGCCAAGCCTCACGTTTTTATTTTTATGGCAAGGCATGTATGGCAATGATGCGGTTCATCTAGCATTGGGTACGTCGATGGCATCCATTGTGATGACTTCATGGGTGAGTATGCGCCAACACCATGCCAAGGGCGGTGTACGCTGGGATATTTGGCGAAAATTATTACCAGGGGTGTTGTGCGGCATGTTGTTGGGCATGGCATTGGTGTTGCATCTGGATGGTCGTTATCTGAGTTGGCTCTTTGCATGTTTTATGGCGTATGTGGCATGGAATATGTTTTTTAATGTTCCATTTCAAGGTCACAGAAACTTATTGAAAAGACCGCACTTGTTCGGTGTTGGCAGTGGTATTGGCAGCATGTCAGCTTTGCTTGCTATAGGTGGTGGCACGATGACCGTACCTTTTTTGACATGGCAAGGTGTGAGTATGCGCCAAGCAATTGGTACATCAGCCGCTTTGGGTGTACCGATTTCATGCTTGGGAAGAGTGGGTTACATGTTTTTTTCAGATGACCATGATGGGGGCGTTGGTGTGTGGGGATTGGTCAATATACCGATGGTGTTGGTGATTTCATGTGTGAGTTGGTGGAGCGTTGCTTATGGTGTACGTTGGTCGCAGCAGCTTGATGCCGAGATATTAAAGCGTATGTTTGCACTGTTATTGATTGTGTTAAGCCTGAATATGGTCTATATCTCTGGGTGGTAGTTTTTCCTTTCCTCTTCGTCATTCCCAAAGGCTTGTATTGGGAATCTAATGTTGAATTTATTAGCCCCCCGAGATAAGCACTAAGGGGTAGTCCCATATTTAAACGAGGATAATAGGGAGTCGCGCATGAAAAAAATGGTGTTATTGATGATCGTGATTGTTGTAGTATTTTTCTTTTTTTTTCATAAAGATCCTTTACCTCCGATTAAGGTGGGTGTGCTGCATTCCTTATCAGGAACGATGGCAATGAATGAAAGACCTGTGATGGAAGCAACGCTCTTGGCGATTGAAGATATCAATGCGCAAGGTGGTTTGTTGGGTCGTCACATTGAAGCGGTTGTTGTGGATGGCGAGTCAAACAATGCCGTATTTGCTCGCAAAGCGAAACATCTGATTGTCGATCAAAAGGTCAGTGCTTTGTTTGGCTGTTGGACATCATCAAGCCGTAAAACAGTGAAGCCCATTGTTGAAAATTATCACAGCTTATTGTTTTATCCCCTACAATATGAAGGATTGGAACAATCGGATTATATTGTCTATTTGGGTGCCGTACCCAATCAACAAATTTTCCCTGCGGTTGATTGGTCATTAAAACATTTGGGTTCGCGTGTCTATTTGGTGGGTTCAGATTATATTTTCCCCCGTGTGGCGAACTGGTTGATCCGCCAACAAATTCAGATCAAACATGGGCGTGTTGTGGGTGAGCGTTATATTCCTGTGGGTCATCGCAATATGTCGGATGTGATTGCCGATATTCAAACCCTTCATCCTGATGTGATTCTTAACACCATCAATGGTGATGCCAATATTGCTTTTTTTCATGCCTTGAAAGAGGCTGGTATTCAGGCAAAAGATACACCCGTGATGTCATTTAGTGTGGGGGAAATAGAGTTAACCGCCTTAGGTGCTGATGCTGTAGGAGATTATGCCTCATGGAGTTATTTTCAGAGTATTGATAATCCCGTCAATACTGATTTTGTTGGACGTTATCATGCTCGTTTCGGAGCAGATAAAGCTGTGAGTGATCCCATGGAAGCAGCTTGGATTGCTGTACACTTATGGGCGGAAGCAGTGAAATCAGCACAAACCGATGATGTCAATGCGGTTCGTCGTGTTATCAAACATCAAAGTATGGTGGCACCTGAAGGTATTGTATCCATTGATCATGGAACACGGCATGCTTGGAAAACGGGTCGTATTGCTCAGGTTGATGCCAATCAGCATTTTCGTGTGGTCTGGTCTTCCAAGCAGTTGATTCGTCCCATTCCTTATCCATTGTTTATTTCAAAAAATAAAGCAAAATCTTTTATGGATGCTTTATATCAAACTTGGGGGGGAAGATGGGAAGCGCCATACCCGCTTGTTCAAGGCGGCTCTCATGAATAAATTTTTACCCAAATTCATGCGCTTTCATAGCCTGTTTTCTGAATTGATGACATGGGTGAGTCTAACCTTAATTTTATTGTCCGTATTGTTGGGCATGTATATTTATGATCATGTCAACAAGGTCATTGAGCAACAGTATTTAAGTGCCTTGGAAAGTCTTGCTGATGAAAAAGCGAGTTCGATTTATAATATCCTTGAGAAGGATCGTTCGAATGTGCGTGTATTAAGCCATATTCCAGAGGTGCATGAAGCTTTATTGGGGTTGAAAAAGGCATTTTATAGAGGTGGTGTGAATGGACGAACCTACCAAGAGAAGCAAGACCATTACGATGTATATTTTCAACATTTTCTTGAGGGATCCTATTATGATCTCTTTCTTATTGATCGAAAAGGAACCATTGTTTATACGGTTCAACATGAGTCTGATCTTGGCAAAAACTTGTTGAAAGGTGCTTATAAAAACACAGGTTTAGCGCAAGTATTCAGGCAGTCATTGAAAAATTTAGAAGTCGTGAACAGTACCTTTGCCTATTATGAATCCTCGCAAGAGCCAGCCCTTTTTATCACGGCACCGATGATCGTTAAGCATCAAGTGGTGGGCGTGGTGGGACTGCAAGTGAATACCCAAAACTTCTATCATGAAGTGAATAATTATGTCGGTTTGGGAAAAACAGGAATGGTGGTGGTTGGAAAGCGTGTGGGGGATCATGTTTTATTGGCATCGCCCTTGCGCCATGATCCCGATGCTGCTTTTCAACGTACCATTCCGTTGAATGCCTCATTTTCCCGTCCTATTCGAGAGAGTAGTCAAGGAAAAACGGGCAAGGCGATTTTAAAAGATGGGCGAGGGCATGATGTCTTGGCGGTATGGCAATATATTCCAGCATTGCAATGGGGCATGGTGGTAAAAATTGATACTTCTGAAGCGTTTTCATATTGGCAAGAACTGAGAAAAACACTGATGTTCTATATTTTTATGGGACTTCTACTGCTTGGCTTGGTGGTGTTTTTAGCCATGTATCGGATCACCAAACCCTTACAACGTTTGACCGAGGCAAGTGTGGCGATTGCTTCGGGTAAGGATGATGTGGCATGGCCTTCATTGGCCTATCGAAACAATGAATTGAGTGTATTAAGCCAATCATTTCAAACCATGACGCAACAGCTTCAAGCTTCAAAACAGGCGTTATTAAAAACAGTACAAGCTCTGGATGAGAACAATCAATTGTTGGATAGTCGTGTTCATGAACAAACGGCAAAGGTTCGAGCAGTGCTGGATGCGACATCGGATGGCATGGTGACAGTGGATGCCTTGGGTGTCATCCAACGGGTTAACCCTGCTTTATGTCGCATGTTTGAGTATGTAGAAGATGATTTGATTGGCTCTTCTTTTACGCGCTTATTCGAAGATTCTGAAAAAATGAATTTAAGCCATGATTTGTTGGCGTATTCAGCGATTGAACAAGGTTTAAACCGTCATGTAAGGGGGGTTAAAAAAACGGAGGTATTGTTTAACATTGAGTTAAATATCAATGCGATGCAAGTAGATCAACAAAACTTATTTTTAGCGACGTTGCATGATGTTTCAGAGCGTACTACGATGCAATTACAGCAAGATCGTTTGACTGAAGCGATTTATCAATCCAAAGATGCTGTGTTGATTACTGATAGGGATGGTGTGATTGAATATTTCAACCCCGCTTTTCAGCGACTATCGGGTTATTCAGAAGAAGAACTCTTGGGCAGGAATCCCCGAATCATGAACAGTGGTAAGATGTCGAAGGACTTTTATCAACGGATGTGGGATACATTGATGCGTGGGGATATGTGGCATGCAGAGTTTACCAATTGTCATAAAGATGGAACACTTTATGAGGTTGATCAAACGATTTCGCCTATTTTGGATCAAGATACACATATTGTGGGTTTTACGTCAGTTCAGCGTGATATTACAGGTGAAAAAGAAGAACGAGAGAAACTCGAACATATTCAACGACTCGAATCCTTGGGTGTCTTGGCAGGTGGTATTGCCCATGATTTTAATAATTTACTCACCGCTATTTTGGGCAATGCGGCTTTGGCGAAGCAACGGGTGGATCATTTATCCCCTGTGACACCGCTGTTGACCAATGTGGAACTCGCCAGTGAAAAAGCTGCGGCGTTGTGTAAACAAATGTTAGCCTATTCGGGAAAAGGTGAATTTATTACCGAGAAAATAAATTTAACGCACATGATTCAAGAGATGATGAGCTTGCTGAATGTGTCCATTGATAAAAATATTGTCGTTCGTTTGGATTTATCTGAACAGTTGATGCCGATTGAAGCTGATGTGGCGCAAATGCAGCAAGTGGTGATGAATTTGGTTATCAATGCTTCGGAAGCCATTGGTAAACATAGCGGCACGATTACGCTACATACTGGAGTAGTGGATATTGATCAGCAATATATCACAACGACCTATATTGATAGTGACTTGAATCCTGGGCGTTATGTGGCTTTGGAAGTATCGGATACTGGGTGTGGTATGAATGATGAGACCAAAAAACATTTATTTGACCCTTTCTTTACCACAAAATTCACAGGGCGAGGTTTGGGTATGAGTGCGATCTTGGGTATTATTCGTGGTCATCATGGTGGTATTAAAGTTTATTCAGAGCTGGGAAAAGGTTCGACATTTAAAGTGTTACTTCCTTGTTTGGATGCTGCTGATGCGGACATGGATGATGCGAATCAGGATAGTATGGATGCTGCGCTAGTCATCAAAGGATGTGGCACTATTTTGGTGATTGATGATGAAGAAACCATTCGCACCACGGCCTCGATGATGTTGGAAAGCTTTGGCTTTAAAACATTGACAGCACAAGATGGTGAAGTGGGTGTGGCAGTATTTCGCGAACATCAAAAAGAAATCAATGGGGTTTTGCTGGATATGACCATGCCTCGCATGAATGGTGAAGATTGTTTCCGTGAATTGAGGCGTATTGATCCCCATGTGGTGGTGATTCTTTCTTCGGGCTATAATCAACAAGATGCGACCAACCGCTTTGCAGGCAAAGGTTTGGCAGGCTTTATTCAAAAACCTTATTTTCCACAAGCCTTGGGGGATATGATGATGGAAGCATTGGCAAAACATGATCAAGAGGTGTGATGATATTGTGTTGCCGTCATTTCCGAAATTTTGTAGCGGGTATCTATTTTCTCGGGAATCTAATGATATAGTGATTCAAGTATTAAATCACCCCGTCATTCCCGAAATCTTGTATCGGGAATCTAATGGTAGATCCTCGATACAAGCATTCGAGGATGACGATTAGGCAATATGGAAATGATAGTTCTATACTTG
>NVWS02000082.1 GCA_002746295.2 Zetaproteobacteria bacterium | reverse complement strand
TGAATCGTGGTGTTGAAATTTCAACCGATGTCGCCGATTCCATGAAAAGCCTGATTTTAGAACAAGTGGAACATGGTGTGGCGATTCGCATGGCAGCATTGACTGCTTTGTGTGGCGGGGCGACAGAGGCGTGATGTTTGCCGCTTATCTCGCATTTGTAGGCAAGTACCTCCATCAAAACGAACGCTCATGCCAGCGATTGTAGGAAAACGAAGTTGTTCTGATACAGTGTTTGTCATGATGCACCTCATGGGATTGCTTCGTACAAAGCTCCGCTTGTGGAATCAACATTATATCCATGAGTTACGAGAGTCTCATCACTTTTTATGAATTATTCGGGCTAAGATGACAGATATTTTAATTCAACACGGTCGTGTGATTGACCCTGCCAACCTAGCCCATGGCATCTATGATGTGTGGATCAACGATGGCAACATTGAAGGCTTACAAAATGCCACGTTTTCTCATAACGTGCCATTGATCGGGTGGATGTAAATCATTGAGCTATCAACCTCCATTCACCATCACACCAGCCATCATTGATTTGATTGCACAAATAAGTGAGCAGGTTGGGCGTTTATCTGTGCAGCCGATCCATGATTTACGTTTGCGTCGAATAAATCGCATTCGCACCATTCAAGGCTCACTGGCGATTGAAGGCAACACCTTGAGTGAGACGCAAATAACGGCGGTATTGGATGGCAAGCATGTGATTGCACCCCCCCAAGACATTCAAGAAGTGAGAAATGCCTTGCTCGCCTATGAGCAAATGCACACATGGAATGCAACGGATGAAAAAGATTTATTGCAAGCACATCAAATCTTGATGACTGGCTTGGTGGATGAATGTGGCATGTATCGTCAAGGTGGTGTGGGTGTGATGAAGGGTAAAGAAGTCATGCACATTGCGCCACCAGCCAAGCGCGTTCCGTTACTGATGCGTGATTTATTTCTTTGGCTTAAAAGTTCAGCCCATCACCACTTGATTACCAGCTCAGTATTTCATTGTGAATTTGAATTCATCCACCCTTTTTCAGATGGGAATGGGCGCATGGGCAGACTTTGGCAGTCTCTGATATTACAGCAATGGAATCCCCTCTTTGCCGATATACCCATTGAAAGCTTGGTTCACCAACATCAAGCCGATTATTATTTGGCTATTCAACAAAGTACCGAACATATCGATGCCGCCTATTTTGTTCAATTTATGCTGGAGCGGATATTGGATGCTATGTCCTTTCCTCAAGACACCCCCCAAGATAGCCCTCAAGACACCCCCCCAGTTGAACGACTATTGCATGTCTTAAAAGGTGAGATGAGCCGTGACGCATTACAACAAGCTTTGGGACTTCTTGATAAAAAATCATTTCGCCAGCGCTATTTGTTGCCAGCCTTAGCCCATGGAAAAATTGAAATGACTCGTCCAGATAAACCCAATAGCAAATTTCAAAAATACCGCAAAAAAGGATAGTCTTATGATGGATACTCTCATTAAAAATGGTCGTGTGATTGACCCAGCCAACCAAATCGATGACGTGTGTGATGTGTGGATCAGCGATGGCAAGATTGAAGGTGTTGGCACATTTGAAGGCGAAGCCCAACACACCATTGATGCCACAGGCTTGATTGTCTGCCCTGGTTTGATTGATATGCACGTGCATTTGCGTGAACCGGGTGAAGAATGGAAAGAAGACATTGAATCAGGCTCACGCGCTGCCATTGCAGGCGGCATCACCAGTATTTGCACCATGCCAAACACAGAGCCTTGCATGGATCATGCAGGCATCATCATCCAAGTCATCGCACGCGCCAAAGAAGTGGGTTTATGCAATTTACACCCCATTGGTGCGGTGAGTCGCAATCTGAAAGGTAAAGAATTGACGGAAATGCGTGAGCTTTCACGCCATGGTGCAGTCGCGTTTTCCGATGATGGCAAAGCTATATGGCATGCGGGTGTGATGCGTAAAGCCTTGGAATATTCCTCCAGCTTTGATTTCCTCATCATTCAACATGCCGAAGAAAAGCAGCTCACCGAAGGCGGCGCAATTAACGAAGGTTGGGTGTCCACCCAGCTTGGCGTGACAGGCATGCCTGTGGAAGGTGAAGATAGCATGATTGCCCGTGATATTATGCTCACACGGCTGACCGATGCGCGTTATCACGTCGCCCATATTTCATCGAAAGGTGCAGTGGAACAAGTGCGTTTGGCACAACAAGAAGGCTTGAAAGTGACTACGGAAGCAGCCCCTCACCACTTTGCCTTGACCGAAAACGAAGTCCTTAATTTCAATGCCGATGCGAAAATGAGCCCGCCATTAAGAACAGAAGAAGACAGGCTGGCAGTCATCGAAGGCTTAAAAGATGGCACCATTGCTGTGATTGCCACCGACCATGCACCCCACCATGAAGATGATAAACGCTGCGGTTTATCATGTGCGGCATTTGGCATTGTCGGCTTGGAAACCATGTTGCCTGTTTCTTTGGCGTTAGAACGCTCTGGTGCGCTTTCCATGTCGGATTTGATTGCCAAAATGACGTGTAATCCTGCTCAACTTCTGCGCTTGAATGAAGGCTCTTTAAGCCAAGGAAGTGCGGCGGATATTTGTATCTTTGACCCTAAAAAAGAATGGATTCTCAATCGGGATACATTGATTTCCAAAGGGCGTAACACACCTTGGCATGGCAAAACCATGACAGGGCAAGTACAATACACCTTAAAAGATGGGCGTGTCGTGTTTCAGAAAGGTAAACTTTGAAAAAACGGAAAAATCAGATGTTACCTTGAGCTAAAGCTGTCACACTGACAACTTATATGCAGCTTATTTTGATGTCTGCCAAAACCGCATGGACAAAGGAGTTTTTAAAATGAGTGAAATCAATACACCTCTTAGTCAAAACTATTTACAAAAAATACATGCATGGTGGCGGGCGGCCAATTACCTTTCCGTTGGACAAATTTACCTGCTTGATAACCCTTTATTGGAGGAGCCACTCACACTTAGCCATATCAAACCTCGGCTATTGGGTCACTGGGGGACAACGCCAGGATTGAACTTTATTTATGTGCATCTGAATCGGGTGATCAAAGCAAGAGATTTAAACATGATTTACATCGCTGGACCGGGTCATGGTGGCCCTGCCATGGTTGCGAATGCATGGCTCGAAGGTACATATAGCGAGTATTATCCCCGCATATCAACAGGGCGCACTGGCATGAAACGACTATTTAAACAATTCTCCTTTCCAGGTGGGATTCCTAGCCATGTTGCACCAGAAACGCCAGGGTCTATTCATGAAGGCGGTGAACTCGGCTACGCTCTGTCACATGCGTTTGGCGCGGTATTGGATAACCCTGATCTTATTGCTACGTGTGTCGTTGGTGATGGCGAAGCAGAAACAGGTCCTTTGGCAGCGGCATGGCATTCCAATAAGTTTCTCAATCCTGCCAATGATGGTGCTGTGCTACCAATCTTGCATCTCAATGGTTATAAAATTGCCAACCCCACGATCTTGGCCCGTATTCCAAAAGAGGAGCTGACCGCACTCTTTGTGGGCTATGGCTACACGCCTTATTTTGTAGAAGGTTCTGACCCTGAAATCATGCACCAACGCATGGCATTGGTATTGGATCAGTGCATGGATTCAATCAGAGATATTCAATATAAAGCGCGTGAAAAAGGCGATCAATCAAGACCCCGCTGGCCGATGATTGTTTTTCGTTCCCCCAAAGGCTGGACGGGTCCTAAAACAGTTGATGGATTGAAAACAGAAGGTTTTTGGCGTTCGCATCAAGTTCCTTTTTCCCAAATGAAGGAGTCCCCTGAACACGTGGATTTATTGGAATCTTGGATGAAAAGCTACCGACCCGAAGAGCTATTTTCTACGGACGGCAGCCTTAAAGAGAGCATTGCGGCGCTGGCACCAAAAGGTAAACGACGCATGAGTGATAATCCCCATGCCAATGGCGGTTTACTGCTGAAAGATCTACAACTTCCAGCCATGCAGGATTACGCCATCGAAGTAAATAAGCCTGGCGCAGTGGATGGTGAGGCAACGCGAGTGCTGGGAGAATTTTTACGTGATGTCATGAGGCTCAATCAAAGCACGAAAAATTTTCGTGTTGTGGGACCTGATGAAACTGCATCCAATCGTTTGACAGCACTATTTGAAGAAACAAACCGTAGCTGGATGGAAGGCACAATTCCCGAAGATGATCATCTTGCTACAGATGGTCGTGTCATGGAGATTTTATCGGAACATACCTGTCAAGGTTGGCTGGAAGGTTATCTTCTAACGGGTAGGCATGGCTTCTTTTCCTGTTATGAGGCCTTTATTCATATTATTGATTCAATGCTCAATCAGCATGCAAAATGGCTGAAAACAACCCGTGAATCCATTCCATGGCGACGTCCGATTGCCTCATTGAACTATCTCCTAACCTCGCATGTTTGGCGACAGGATCACAATGGATTCTCCCATCAAGATCCAGGTTTTATTGATTATGTCATCAATAAAAAAGGCGGTGTTGTGCGCGTCTACCTTCCGCCTGATGCCAACTGCTTGCTTTCTGTAGCACACCATTGCTTGGCTAGTCGCAATTATATCAATGTCATTGTGGCTGGGAAACAACCAGCACCACAATTTTTGAGCATGGATGCAGCCATCAAACACTGTACGCGTGGGATTGGAATTTGGGAGTGGGCGAGTAATGATAAAGATGCGAAGCCTGATATTATTATGGCTTGTGCTGGAGATGTTCCAACCTTAGAGGTGCTGGCAGCTGTCACTATTTTACGCCAGCAGATACCAGAAGTGAAAATTCGTGTCATCAATGTGGTGGATTTAATGCGCCTACAAAATAGATTAGATCATCCGCATGGGCTTTCAAATACTGATTACGACCTTCTGTTTCCAGTTAGCACCCCCGTCATTTTTGCTTACCATGGTTACCCATGGTTGATTCATCGCCTTACCTATCGTCGCCATAACCATCAGCACATTCATGTCCGTGGTTACAAGGAAGAGGGGGCAACAACCACGCCTTTTGATATGGTGGTGCGTAATGATCTTGATCGCTTTCAATTGGTCTGTGATGCGCTCAAGCAGCTCCCACAATACTCACATCGAGCGGCATATATCCAACAACAGATGCAAGATAAACGTGTGGATCATCGCCAGTATATCGAACAATATGGTGAAGATATGCCTGAAATTCAGGATTGGCGGTGGCAAGAACTGGATTGATCTCGTCGTCTGTCGGACTTATCGAGTTTGCCACAACCTAACGCTTGAAATAATAGCATCAAACCGATGCGTATCAAAAAACTCAAAAACATCGTGCTGTCCAAGAACCACTGAAAATCCAGCATTGACGGAATATATCGTCGGGCTACTGTTTCGCTCGCTTGAGGTGCCTGATGGTGTTCAACCAAAGGGTGAAACGGGAAGTTCGGTGCGTTTCTTCATCAAAACAAAGCCGACGCAGCCCCCGCTACTGTAAGCCTGACGACTTTATACACCGTTCACTGAGGCATGATGCTTTGGGAAGACAGTACAAAGAAGGATGATGGCAAGCCAGGAGACCGGCCTTAAAGCGTGCTTATCTATGATGTAATAGTTCATTATACTGTCGTCACCCTCGAATGCTTGTATCGAGGGTCTACGGATTAGATTCCCGATAAAAGATTTCGGGAATGACGATGGTTGAAAACTTAAATCACTATAAGCAAACGGAAAGCACTTCGGGGATGAAGGTGCAGTCGGTGGAATAGATCGTTTTTCTATAGCTAACATCTATGTTTTTTTATTCATCTACTGGTGCATGACTCTTGGTGCTTTGCGTATTTCAACTTGCGCGGGTGACAATGCTTTGACCATGAAACATTATCTTATCGCAGGCACACAATCAGGTTGTGGTAAAACCAC
>NVWS02000081.1 GCA_002746295.2 Zetaproteobacteria bacterium | reverse complement strand
CTTCTTAACATACCAAGGTGATGTAATGCCCAATGCTGCTTCAAATAACTTTTGCATGATCTCGAAATCCTAATCCCTATGAAATGTCAAAATTATAATCGCTACCCACTCAAAATTCAAAAGAGCCTATTTTTTTCTGCAATTATTTTTCTATATGTCCACTCTGCTTCCATAATTGAAAGCCCTTTTGATGCAGAAATGATCTCTCTTTTATCTTCGCTATTTGGTTTGGAATCATAATCTAAGTCCTTCACAATAGAATCTATAACTAACCCAATGGTTTCTTCTTTTGGGAGTTCTAATTCTAAAATAGGTATCTCTTTTTCAAATTCTTTTACACTCATCATGAATGGTGTTTGAATTATGATTGTTTTTCGATTGCTTGGCTCTGTTCTACATAATTCTCTAATCGATCTGATAATTTCAAAATTTTCATTTGTAATAAATGGTTGAAAATCCTCAAGTATTAACATACTATTTTTAACTTCTTCGCTTTTAAACCAATCAAGAATTTCCAAAGGATCTTTTTCATCTTTCTCTTCAACAAATAATTGATTTTCTTTATCCCATTTCTTTAAGCCACTAACAACACTCCAAGAGAATAAACCTAGTTTATTCTCTACTGATGCTCCTACACAAAAACCATATAGACGCTGCCACTCATATGTAACAACTTGCATTGCTGGTGTGTGTGATCTAATTAAAATATCTAGTTCTTCTGAAAATTTCATATTACCTCCCAATGATTTATCCTGAAATCAGGTATCCAGATGTCCAACCCATTGATCCGATAAGGTATAGGATCGGAATACTTTCTCTTGTGCTGACATCATGCTTCCCCTTGTGCTTGATATAACGCATTGATACGACGAATCATTTGCGGCAACATATTCATGCGATGTTGATCCAATTGCATACGCAAACGCGGCAAATGCTTATAACAATCATCATCTTTATGCGGCCATTCAAACACCTGTTCAATCACGCCTTCCGATAAGACATCGGTGAACTCCGCATTCAAATGTTCGAGTGAATCTTGTGACAATGGATTCAACAAACGCAACAGCACCCAATGATCGACATAGCGAAAGCTGTGATAGTTGATATAAAAATCACGAATATGTGCCGTCGCCGCCTCAATGGAGTCGGTATGAAACATCAGTGATGAGTCTTCTGGACTAATCAAACCATCATGGATGAGACGGCGCACCCATGAGTGCATAAAGGGTCCCCAAAAATCTTGCCCTGGTGCTTCCAAAAGCACCACAGGCATGGGTGGATTTCGCCCTGTTTGCAACAAGGTTAAGGTTTCAAAACCTTCATCCAAGGTACCAAAGCCGCCAGGGGTCAACACCACAGCATCGCTTTCTTTCAAAAAAAACAGTTTTCGTGTAAAAAAGTACTGACAATCAAAATGTCTTGGCGTGCCATAGACCACATCATTGGCATGTTGCTCCATCGGCAAATGAATCCCAATACCAAAGGAACGTTTAGAGCCTGCACCTTCATTGGCAGCTTCCATCATACCAGGACCACCACCTGTAATGACCATAAAGCCTTCATCACTGATAGCTTTGGCAAAGTCCTTCGTATGTTGGTAACGCGGATCATCCTTGGCAATCCTTGCCGAACCAAAGATACTCACCTTACGCCATGCTTGATAGGGTCTAAAAATCCCCAAGCCCTGACGCATCTCTTTCATCAAACGCGCCATCATTTTCAAATCACGTTGCGAATGATCTTCGCGCAATAGCTTCAACGTCTCTTTCAAAATACGTCGCTTATAAGGTGTATGATCTTGCATGGCCTTGATCATTTCCTGCAAAAAGGCTTCACTTTCTTCAACATATTCTTGTTTCATCTATTCACCTCGTGCTTCAATTACCACATCAATCCGCCGATTCATTTCACGCCCTTTCGCAAATTCATTGCTGGCAATCGGGCGAACTTCACCATAACCCAATGCTTTGATACTTGTCGCATCCACGCCTGCTGCAATCAAAAAATCGCGCACTGATTCCGCACGTTGCAACGAAAGTTGTTGATTTTCTTTCACATCACCCAAACTATCTGTATGCCCTTCAATACGAAAATTTCGATCACCATAAAGCGCCATCGCACGCTTCAATCGTTCCAATAAATCATAATATTTGGCATCCAGCTTCGTTTGACCCGAGGCAAACTGCAACATACTCAAACGCACCAGCAAAGAGCCATCAAGATTGACAATAATATTCACACCCTTTTCAGAAAAAAGCGCACGCAAACGCTTTTGACGTTTAATTTCAAAGGTCTCACGTTCCAATTTGGCTCGAAACGCATCTTTCATATCGGTCAGTTGTGTATTCTTTTCCAACAGCAAATTGGCTTGAAGTTGCGCCAAGGCTTGTTGCTTATCCAAAGCATCATGTTCTTTTAATGCGCGCAATGCTGCATTTCCAGCTTCTACCTGCTGCTTAAAGCGTACATCAAGTTGTTTAATGGCTTTAACCAAGGCCTCGGTGCTGTAATCTATACCTGTATTGAGGTGCAATATGCTGGCAATACGAGCGCGTGCGTTCTGATTTTGCAGCACCAACATTTCATAACTACCACGATCAGATCGCCAAATTTTCACACGCTTGGCAATACCCAATGCTTCCTCGGCCCAAGTATAAATTTGCACCAAGCCTTCGGGCTTGATCGAACCCACAGGCTTTTGATCCAAGTAAGATTTTAGCGCAGTCAGACCCGCCTTGGCTTTATTGTATGTCACAGGCGCATAACGCTTTGCCCCTTTCATCGCAGCTTTGGATAACAGTCGTTGAATCACATCTTCTAAATTTGGCAGTGCTACCTTTTCAACCTTGGTAAAAAACTGCTTGGTATCTTCAGCTAAATTTTGACTCTCATTCAAATGCCCCAATTCAGATGCTCGAACCACCTTCTTAAAAGAAAATAAGGCATCGTCCATCAACAATGATGGTGAAGCTTCTTCATGTGCAGCAGGCTGCTTGGGTAACACAGCCAATATTTTTTCCAATTTCTGACGTTGAAGAAGCAAGTCTGGGAAACTTTTTTGAAAACGTGTCGCACTGGCTTGAGCTTCATGCAAGGTCATTTCCGAACGCTGCAAAGCTTGATTCAAATCATCCGTATTATGGCTATCTTTCGCCAACATTCCTGCACCCAGATAAGCTTCGGCACGCGCCAAGGTCATGGGAGCATATTCCGCCATCGTTTGCTGTTTGAAGCGATCAATATCGTGTCGCACACTGTCAATGCTTGCCGCCTCTGCTTGCCCCATCCATAGACATAAAATAAATACAATTTTGCCGATGCCATTAAACAAGGTTTAACATCCTTTCCAAGGATATTTTCGCCCATGCCTTATGCTCATCTGGCACGATGATTTGATGCGTTTTATCACCATCTTTAATCGCCAAAAGGGTGGCATACAAATGTTGCAAGTCTGTGCGAAACATGGTGGAACACATGCACACCATCGGCGATAAAAACCAAACGGGTTTTTCTGGGTATTGCATACGCAAACGGTTCACCAAATTCAATTCTGTGGCGATAGCAAACTTCTGCCCTTCCTTCGCCGCTTTCACATATTGAATAATCGCTTCGGTCGAGCCTACAAAATTCGCAGTATCACAGACTTCCCGAGAACATTCTGGGTGTGCGAGAATTTCAATATCAATATGATTCTTTCGCATCGTCACCACATGTTCGTGTTTAAAAAGCTGGTGAACCGAACAAAAACCTTTCCAGAGAATGACCCGCGCATGTTCAATGGCTTGCTTACTGTTGCCACCCAATGGTAAATTGGGATCCCAAAGAATCATGTCCGATTCAGGCACACCCATCGCTAAAGCTGTATTTTCACCCAAATGTTGATCGGGGAAAAATAGAATCTTTTCTTTTTGTTGCCAAGACCATGTTAAAACTTTTTGCGCGTTCGAGGAGGTACACACAATGCCACCATGTTCGCCACAAAAAGATTTAAGTGCCGCAGTGGAATTAATGTACGTTACAGGTGTCACTTTCACTTCAGCATCCAAGACAGTGGATAGCTCCTGCCAGCATTGATTGACCTGCACATCATTGGCCATATCTGCCATCGAACAACCTGCTGCCAAATCAGGCAAAAACACGGCTTGTTGATCGGATGTCAAAATATCCGCTGTTTCTGCCATAAAATGCACACCACAAAAGATAATATTGGCGGCATCGGCAGCCGCCGCTTGTTGTGAAAGTTTAAGCGAATCACCAGACACATCCGCAAAATGAAACACTTCTTCACGTTGATAATGGTGACCAAGAATCAAGACTTGCGAACCCAATTCATCTTTTAAGGTTTGAATTTTTTCCATCATGATTTCTTCGGGAATATCGTATAACTCTGTTAACAATGCTTGTGTTGTCATAGGCAAATCCTTGTAAGGGAGGTCTTTGATGTCAATGGTGAGCGTACATTCTTGATTTTTTCTTAACTCCCCGCCAACTTCCCCTATTTTTGCAAGGCTATAGGTAAACTTATGACATATTTTGATGTATTCAACGGCGATGCGGATGGTATTTGCGCGCTCCACCAATTACGTTTGGCACAGCCGCTTCAAAGCACCCTCATTACAGGTGTCAAACGTGATATTTCTCTGCTTAAACAAGTCTCCGCCCAAGCGGGCGATACGGTGACTGTCTTGGATATTTCATTGGATAAAAATCGAGATGCGCTCATGAAGACACTTGAACAAGGGGCGCAAGTTCATTATGTCGATCATCATTTTTCAGGTGCTATCCCCACATCTCCAAACTTGAATGCGCATATCAACACAGATGCCAACACTTGCACCAGTTTATTGGTCAATGATCTACTCAACGGCGCTTATTTACCATGGGCCGTCACCGCAGCCTTTGGTGATAACCTTTTTGATGCCGCAGAAGCCGCCGCCCAAACACTCAAGCTCAACTCAACCCAAATCGAAGCCTTGCAACACCTTGGCACACTCATCAATTACAATGGTTATGGCACATCATTAAATGATCTTTATTTTCCACCCAGCGAGCTATACCAAGCCATCGCCCCTTATGAAAACCCCTTTGATTTTATCGCCCAATCTCCTGCTTATCCAACCCTAGACCAAGGTTATGCCGATGATATGAAACAGGCGGAAAACCTTGAAGTTTATAGCCAAACATTATCCAGTGCGGTCTTTATGTTACCCGATGAGCCTTGGACACGCCGTGTTTCAGGGGTTTATGGCAACCTTTTAGCCCGCCAACATCCCAATCGCGCGCATGCCTTACTCACCATTCTTGCCGATGACACTTATCGCATCAGTGTGCGCGCGCCATTAAGCCATAAAACAGGCGCGGATGAACTTTGCATGCAATTCCCAACGGGTGGTGGGCGCAAAGCCGCAGCTGGTATCAATGCTTTACCCAGCCATCAATTGAATGATTTCATTCAAGCTTTTCAACAACAATACCCTTCATAACATTGTTTCATGATCGTTGCCAGAGATCTTTCATCGGGCATCTATAGTGATTCAAGTATTCAATCACCACGTCATTCCCGAAATCTTGTATCGGGAATCTAATGTAGACCCTCGATACAAGCACGCGAGGGTGACGGTCAGGGAAGCATTCAGGGGTAACAATAAATTCACTCCTAAATTATTAATAACGAGGCATATATGCAAAAAAAAATTCAACAACTGGTTGCTTGGAAAGGCTTTGAACGTTTTATTATTTCATTGATTTTGGTCAATGGGGTCTTGGTTGGCATTGCAACATCTGAATCCTTATCCACCACTTACGGCGCATGGATGAACTTGGCAAACAACATCATTATTTCAGTTTTTGTCTGTGAAGCCGCGTTAAAAATCACCGCCGTTGCACCACGCTGGAAAAATTATTTTGGTGATGGTTGGAATATCTTTGATTTTAGCATTGTCGTGTTATCGCTTTTACCTGCCACGGGTGAGCTTGCCTTGGTGGCACGTATGGCACGTTTGCTTCGTGTCTTACGGCTTATTTCCACCTTGCCTGAATTGCGCCTTATCGTCAACACCTTGCTTCGATCTTTACCTGGCATGGGCAATATCATGTTGTTGATGAGCGTGGTTTTTTATATTTACGGTGTGGCAGGGCAACAGTTTTTTCATGAGATTGATCCAGAACATTGGGGGAACCTTGGCATTTCCTTGCTCACCTTGTTTCGCATTGTCACGCTCGAAGATTGGACAGATTTGATGTACACCGCCATGGCGGCTTACCCTTATAGCTGGGTGTTCTTTGTGAGTTTTGTCATCGTTGGAACATTCGTCATCATCAATTTATTTATTGCCGTGGTCATTGATAATTTGGATGAGGCTAAAAAAGAGCGTTTAAAAGAATTAGAGCAGCCTGTCAAACATGATGATCTTGTCAAAGATTTACATGCCACGAAAGAAGCCTTATCAAAACTTTTAGAACAACTCGAAAAAAAAAGTAAGGTGATTTAAGTATAAAACTACCGTCATTCCAGAGTGTTTGTATCTGGAATCTTCTTGACCAAAGACCCTCGATACAAGCATTCGAGGGTGACGATATCCGTTAAAACGCCCAAGCCAAGCCAGCCGTCAAATAGCCAAAGGGATATTTGAATTTATGATTGATACGGCGGTTATATGCCGCAGGACTTTCACCAAGCAGATAATGTGTATTCGCATGGCCACGAAAAACAATACTGGCAGCTTTGTTGATATGGTAGAAAAGCCATAGATCAGCAATCTGCGTACTATTATAATCCCTAAAACCTTGGCGAGGGATATAATGGCTTCGTTTGATATTGATTTGTTTAAGGTCTAGCCCCAGCCCAATATTTTGGGATAGTTTGTAGTCCATGCTTAATAACACTGTATATTGTGCTTCATTCCACGGTGTCTTTTGGGGTGCTTGCCCACCGATGCGCGATTGAACAAATGGATCATACGATGTGTAACTGGATTGAATACTGGAGCGTTGATATTCAACACCCAAGTATCCACTAAAATCATCGGAAAAATGAATGGGATAAGTGGCAGATACAAGCCAAGATTTGGCTTTGGATGTCGCCGTCAATAAATCCTTACCTGCCGCTGCTGTCACGGTAACGTTGCCTGTCTGATAAGCATTAAAACCACTGGGTGGATAGGTTTGTTGACGATAGCCGCCTTCAATGACCAGCGGAAAACCATCATGATGCCATTGTAAAAGAAGTGTTTCGGTATGAAACGTGGATTGAACGCTTTTTGGAGCCAACTGACGAACTACGGTTTGCTTACCATAAGCAAGTGATGAACGAATCGCCCACTGCTCACTCATCGGTATATTAACGCCAATACTAGCTTGGGACATTCGTGAAGGCTTGGCACTATTGCCCAACTTTTTAGCATAATTGATGACATCAAAACTTTTATCAAACACATCCAACAATGTCCAAGCTTCTAATGTGTGGGTATTGGATAGCACATGCCCTGAACGCATCAAGGCAGGGTTGCTTGTTTCTGCATACGCAGCAGTACAACACAAAAAGAAACCAACAAGAGTTCCCATAAATTTTATTGGACGCATAAAAAACCTCGATATTAAAAATGATTGCCAGCGCGTCATTCCCGAAATCAACAAGCCCGTCATTCCCGAAATCTTGTATCGTGAATCTAATGATAGACCCTCGATACAAGCACTCGAGGGTGACGATTGGGTGAATATCAAAAAAAAAGGGCATCAAACGATGCCCTTTCCCCATTACTTTCAAATCATCAAAAGCTTATTTTGTAGTAAATGTACCTTGCAATGCACGTGTACCTGTGACTGCAGTATCAATCGCAAACAGACTGTCCACTGCACCAGTGGCACTTTCATGCCCGATAGCAACATTGGTAAAGCCAGCAGTGTAGTTAAAGGTTCCAACTGTTGCCAAAATATTCAAACCAGCATTGGTCTTGGCTGTAATGATATTGGATAAAGTCGATACATTGACAGTAAAAGCACCTGCATTACTAACAATAATACCATTGTTTGCAGCAATATTGCTTGCCGTACCATTAAAACCAGTACCCGCAGCATTCACATAGCTATAAGTAATGACAGCACCAGCTGGAACATTCACACGTACATCACCAGCAGTATTCACAACAATGTTCACAGGGTTGATGCTTGCTTTCACTAGACGAGAACCACCCACTTGTTGCACACCAAATTCAAACGAAGTCACAATCGTGCGTGCGCCTAAACCAGTTAAATCGCGAAGTGTGCCTGATAATGTGATGGCAGAGCCAAGCATCGCAGCAGCTGGCGCAGTTACTTTACCATAAACATCCACCGTAGAAGCAGCAGCTTGTCCACTATAAGTCAGGCTGTTGCCACCCAATACAAATGCTTTCAATACTACTGGCGCAGCAACAGTCGCGGCAGTGTTAGCAGTTGTTGTTGCTGTGTTAGCAGTGGTTGTTGCTGTCGTTACTGCTACCGCTGTGACAGTTTGTGCAGCAGCAAAGCCACCAGTTATAGTGCCTTGAGCGTAACTATCCGCTAAACCTGTTGCTGTGACCAGAGTTGCAGTACTTGCCTGTGTTGCACTTGCACTGTTTTGTAAAGATACAGCAACTGTAGAAGTTGGGTTCGCAGTAACAAATGTAGTTGCAGCAGTATAGTTATCAGCAGTCACCGTTGTTGCCGCTTGTGCAGCAGTATAAGCATCGGCTGTCGCAGTTTTTGCAGCTGCAACTTGTATCGGAGTCGCTCCAGCCTTAGCAGCAAGAGCTACAGCTGCATCTGCATTGGTCGTTGCAGTTTTTACAACATTCGTCACCACAGCTGTCGATGCTGATGTTTGCGCTACAACAGCAGCAGCACTCGGAGCAGCAACCGCTGCGATTGTGCCGACTGTTTTTCCTTGTGCTGTTAACACAGTTGTAATGGATTTTTTAACAGCGATATCCAATACTTTTTTCGCAGTAACATAAGAATCTACTGTTGTTACGCCAGTATACACATCCGTCACATTCACAGCACCACCTTGAGTAGCTGCTTCAAGCACAACTTTTGTGGTTTCTTTGGCAACTTCGGCAGTTTTTGTCACAACAGTTGTTGGGGTCACTGCTGCACTTGCACCAGCACTTGTTAGGGCAGTTTGTGTTGTCTTACCATCCAATGCACCATCAGAAATATCCGCAGCAAGGGCAGCCATGCTATCTTGCAAATCGGCTGTTGTCGTTGGAACACCTGCTTTATTACCTACTACTGTTGAACGGCGAATCACTTCAGCCAAGGCTTCATTCGCAGATGCAATTTTACCCGCATTCGCAGCACTTACGTCCGATAATGGAGAAACACCTGCTGGTAAGCCCATACCCAAGCTTTTTACCACTGCAACTTCTTGTGCTTTCAATCCACTTGCTGTGATTACTTGACCACCTGCTGCTGCTTTCGCCGCCGCTGCAACCACGGTTGAGAAGACATTCACATTCGCATCAATTTGGATTCCTGCTCCAGTAGGATTGGTTACCACTGTTGATACTGGAAAGTCTTGAGCTTTACCTGTAATCCCATCTATACCACCCTTAACGGTTAACGTATAAGGACCTACAGCATATACATCCAAAGGAAGGTTATATGCGCCATAAGCATCTGTTGTCGTTGTATATGTATGTTTAGCGGAATCGACAACTGTCACTATACCAGCAGAAATCGGACCTTTAGAAACCACCCCACTTAGTGATACCACACCAGGAGCGGGTGCTGTTGTACTGGAACCACAAGCTGTCAACCCCATTGCCGCAATCGCTGCTGCAATTAATATATGTTTTTTCATTTTACATCTCCTATTTAACCCATTCAAATATAATGTTTATCCAAACAACGACCCTATATCACAACGAATAAACATAGGGTGAATACGACTGATAAAAGATGATTCATTCACCATTGTCAAGTTTTATGAAGTATCAATCATAATGAAGTCATCCCATTATAGTGGTTCAAGTATTAAATCAGCTCTCGTCATTCCCGAAATATTTTATCGGGAATCTAATGGTAGACCCCCGACACAAGCACTCGGGGGTGACGATTCGGAGGATGATCGAAAGATTACTTCCATACTCAAACGACTATACCCCTTACAGCCAGTTGTTTTGCGAGTAATCACCGCGTAACAAACGCTGCACACTCAATGTGGCAAGTTGACGACCCCACTTAAATTCTTTGTATAGCTTCACAAAATGCCAAATATCTTTCAATAGAATCAAACGATCTTTCAGTGGCATCGCCATCAAAGCCTTGGGGAAGTCCGCTTCATGGGGTTTGGCAAAGGCAATTTTTAAGGGGTTCCATTGGTCGGTCGTTCGCCGCACTTCCGATGCAATATTCTGACGGTAAATGGGTTGTACCGCTTGATTGTGAAGCATGCCATCGACAATGGATTCACCCGCAATGGCACCAGAATGTAAAGCACAACTCATGCCCTCACCAATCATATTCAAAAAACCTGTGGCTTGCCCTGTAATCAACACGCGCCCTTTGCCAAAAACATAACGATTGATAAGCGATGGACCAAAATTTTCCGAACATCCTTCATGATCGGCATCCGCAGGTTTGAGCTTCACACCATGTTTTTCTTCAAAATATTTGGCCACATAAGCATGTCGCTCGTGAAACTTTTGCCCCACTTTATAGCCCACGCCGACAATCTGCCGACCGTCACGCGCATGACTCCATGTATAATGACCCAAATCAGGATGAAACCAAAAATGAAAATAGCCTTCATCCAAGGGGCAATCAATAATCTCATGAAATTTTTGCCCGACAAAAAACATCGGAATATCTTTGTGATAGGTCGGATAAAGCGAGCGTAAGACAGGTGAGACAGGCCCATCAGCACCAATCAAATACTTGGCTTTGAGGGTAAACGCTTCGCCACCTTTCTTACGCGCCGTCACCAGCACCCCATGCTCATCCTGTTGTTGGGATAAAAAAGAAGTGTCATCCATCACTTCAGCATGGCTTTGTTCAATCGCCCAATGATCCGCATATTTTCGATGTAAATGGGGCGTGGGGCCACCAAAAAAATCCATCGACATGGAAAGCATACTGGGAAAGTGGAACGTCACACCCTTGCATGATGTCGGTTCATGTAAGACTTTACGCGGCAACGCACCAAAATTTTCAATCAAAAACCGATGACCGCGTGGTGATAAAATACCACTACAAATTTTATGACGTGGCAGTTTCTGTTTTTCCAAAATCACCGTTTCCAAACCCGCATCAACCAAGCGTTTCGCCGCAGCCGAAGCTGCTAAACTCGCGCCCACAATCACCACATCAACCTGCCGCATGTTCACCCCTTACATCCAAAGATTCTAACAGCTCTGCAATACAAACCACTGGCTTGTCAGTAAGCTCACGCAATACTTTGATGTCATCATGATTTTCAACAATGACACGCGAAAATTCGCGCCCTTGTATCAACCATTGATATTGTTTTTTCACATTAAATTTTTCTTGCTTTGCCGCTTCGCTGCCGATGCCTGTCGGGATTGCCATGCGGTTTAAATCCAAATTCATGCTACACCCCGTTTTTATCCTTAACGATGTGTAATGTTCAACACGACGTTGATAATCAGCATGAAAAGGTGCTGCATCAATGATATAGAAATCATCGACATGAATGGATTGTTGCACCAACGGATCGCAACTGATCACAAAACCATTCAATTTTGGTTCTTTGGTCACTTCATTTAAAGCAGATCCTATCACTTCTGAAAGCTCCTCAAGCCAAGAACTCAAAGCAATATTTTCAGGACACATCACATCACATGCACCACATTGAATACAACTGGCAGCCTGTTCTTGTAAATCATCGGCAGTTGCGCCCGATTGCGTCGCCTTTGCCAAGCCTTGCGGACTAAACATCACATCACGGTGTTGCTGCCACATCGGGCAGGGCAACAAACAAAGCGAACAGCCTTGGCAATCGGTGTAGGTTTTACGTTGAATACCCATCAAAAAATTACATCCCGATTGAGAATCATCGCAGGGTCTGCCGCTTGTTTCAGCTTCAAATGCTTTTCTACGACATCATCCCCCAAAGCTTGGCGAATATAGCCCTTCATCATGCCACCAAAGCGATAATAACTGGTCTCTAAATCCACACCCACATCATAAATTTCATTTTTAAACGATTGCAGGCTATCACGGCTATAGACTTGACCATGGTACATCGGTTCAAATTCACAGCCGTAGGCAAAGCCTTTGGCATCGGATGGAATGCTGGATAATTCATAATGGCTTTGATGCTCATCACGCAAACGAATACCCACGCAATATAAAGTATAATATGGAAAATATTTTCGACATACAGCATTACCGCGTTCAACCACGGCTACAATTTTATCTGCATTGGTCGCCAGATCAGGAATCACCATCTGCCTATCGCCCCAGTGTTTCCAAACCGCCTTGGAAAATACCGCTGCCCGATCATACATTTGTCCATCTTGAATATGATGGGCTGGCTCTAAATCGGGAAACAATTCACGCTTGCGTTGCAACAAAAACAGCGCTTCTTTCCACTTCCAAGGTCGCCAAGAAAAATTGGCTGCCAAACGCAGAGCAAAGCCCAGCTCACCATAACCCCGTAAGCGTTCTTGATAGTATGCCATAAAAGCAGTTTCTCGTTCTTCACTATCAAACGCCACCAATAAGGTAATCGCCGAATCCATCATGGTGAGCATGCCTGTATAATCACAGCTTTGCGATTGATCGAGCATCAATAAATCTTCAACGCAAGGTCGTAGCGATGAATAATAAAAATAATGCATACGCAACGGGGTATAAGGGCGGATTTTCAGGGTGGCTTCGGTGATAATGCCAAATTGTCCATAACCCAAAATAACACGTTCAAATAACGCGCTATTCTCAGCATCCGAACATTCCACAATCTCACCTGTGGGTGTGACCACTTGCAACGATAACACTTGGTCGGCACTGCAACCATGCTTGGATGAATTCACATCAATGCCACCCACACCGAGTGTACCACCCACAGATGAGGTTAAATTTAAAGGTGCGGATAGATAATCCAAACCATCACGGCGCAATGTTTCAGCCAAATGATGCCAAAAAATGCCCGCTTGGGTGCGCACGATGAGGGCATCTTTATCTATGGACAGCACACGGGACATGCCTGTCATATCCAATAAAACACCACCAAAAGCCACCGATTCACCTTCGGTGGTTAAACCGCCACCGCGTGTGGTGACGGGAACTTCAAACTGTTGGGCAAGCTGCATGAGGTTTGCAATGTGTTCAGCAGAGGTCGCCACCACCACACCATGGGGCAATCCGTGCGCCAAGCCGCCTGCATCTGTGATATACACACCTGTTTGAAAATGTTTGTCACGGATGGCGATGCCAGCATCTTGCAAGGCTTGAACAAAATCATGCCATTGCTCACCTTGCCAACGTGTCGGGTTGGTTTGCTGGCGTGGTATGCCTTGTAATGAATCTTCGGCAACCACATCTTTGGGTAAACTGGATATACGCATCTTAAACCTTCCTTAACCGCTTGAGATACAAGCCACACACCATCAAACTTGCACCTGTGCTATCGGCGACCCAATCCCAAACATCGGCATCACGCCCCACCACAAAAGATTGGTGGAACTCATCACTGATACCATACAAAGAAGCAAAAAGAACACTAATGATGGCTAAAAACCAAGGACGTTGGACAGCGTGACGAAAAAAATGCCATGCAAACCAAGCCAGCATGGCGTAAGCAGAGGCGTGCATCACTTTATCTTTGTTCGGAAAATCGAGTGGGGTAGCTATCAACGTGGATTGCGAGGATAAAAAGAAAATAAAGCCACAATATGCCAACAGTAACAATCCATCACGG
>NVWS02000080.1 GCA_002746295.2 Zetaproteobacteria bacterium | reverse complement strand
TCCTGCCGCTAAGATGTTCAGTGCTGCGTTGTGGTCTGCGTTGGCAGAATGTCCACACTGTTGGCACAAAAACTTCGATTGAGATACACGGTTGGCTTTTTCTGTATGTTGGCACTTGCTGCATCGTTGGGATGTGTATGCGGCAGGTATATATTCAACCATACCGCCACACCAACGCTGTTTATACTCAAGCATGGCTGCAAACATGCTCCACCCTGCATCGAGGATGGATTTGTTTAAACCTGACTTGGCTTTGACGTTGGTTCCGTGTTTCTCACTATTTCCCTTCGCAGATTTGGACATACGCGATACACCAAGCTTTTCCATGACAATCATTGCGTGGTTCTTGCTGATGTCGGTGGACGCTTTATGCAGCGCATCTTTTCGTATGTTGGCAATCTTTGAATGGATGGTTTGTACTTTCTCCTTTTGTTTGTACCAGTTGTTTGAAAATTTAACCTTGCGACTTAATCCTCGCTGTACTTTGGCAAGTTGTTTTTCATGTTTTCTGAATGATTTTGCGCCGATATATTCCCGACCATCCGAACACGCTGCCATGATAGCAACGCCCCGATCAATACCCACGGCACTTATTGAAGGGTGAATAGGTTCAGGCACTTCCATTTCACACAAGATAGACACGAACCAATGCTTGCCATTGCGTGAAACGGTGGCTGATTTCATTTTGCCAAGCAGTTCGCGTGATTTGCGAAACTTCACCCACCCAAGCTTGGGTAGCTTGATACGGTTACCTTCAACGGATATGCCTTGTGGGAAAAGAAAGGAATCTTTAACGCCTTTTTTCTTAAATCGTGGCAAGCGTTTGTTGGCTTGGTTTTGATCGAAGCAATCACGCATAGCACGGTCAAACTGTTTGAGGGTTTGCTGCAAGGTTTGGCTTGGTGCATCATTTAGCCAGTTCATTTCTTCGGATTTCTTCCAAAAGTTGACCATATTCCAATTTAGTTCATGAAACCACATCATTGGCTTTTTTCTCTCAAGCCTATCTTTGGTCAAGGCAAGGGCTTTATTCCACACAGCACGATTATGACCTGCAAACATGACCATATCAGCGCGTTGTGCTGCGCTTGGTTCAAGTCTGAATTTATATCCCTTGCGAATCAACATAGCTTAATCATACTTTGGTCTATGGTTAAATCAAGTGATTATAGAAGGAAGGCATTGCGTATTTAACATGCATGTTCAATTTGGTGTTTATTACGAAGTACCAAAAATCTATTTTCACAAGCGATGATATAGATGAGTTGCATACTATCTTTACAGGCATTTGCCTTTCCTTTGAATCGGAACTTGTTGAAATGGATGGTGAGCGTGATTATGTGCATTTGTTGGTGAATTACCCACCCAAAGTATCTATTTCAAAGTTGGTCAATAGCCTCAAAGGTGCTTCAAGCAGGGTGATGCGTAAAAACAATGAACGATTCAAGCGTATTTATTGGAAAGGCGTACTTTGGTCACCATCCTATTTTGGAGCTTCATGCGGCGGTGCGCCAATTGAGATTGTGAGCAATACATCAAACAGCAAAATACGCCTGACCAGTGAAGATGCACCTTATATCCTCGACCTGAAGGACGAGGTTTTACGGTGCGGTGGATAAATTAATAGCCTAAATTCGGTGACAACCAACGCTCGGTTTCATCCAAACTCATGCCTTTGCGTTTGGCATAATCTTTGACTTGGTCTTTATTAATTTTTCCCACCATAAAATAATGCGATTCAGGATTGGCAAAGTACAAGCCCGAAACAGCGGCTGTCGGTAACATAGCAAAAGATTCAGTGATTTGCATACCGATGTTGTTTTCTACATCCAAAAGCTGCCAAAGCGTACCCTTCTCGGTGTGGTCTGGGCAAGCTGGATAGCCTGCGGCGGGACGAATGCCTTGGTATTTTTCTTTGATGACTTCCTCGGTGGAAAGTGACTCATCAGCAGCATAACCCCAATGCTCAGCGCGCACTTGTTTGTGCAACATTTCTGCCAAGGCTTCTGCCAACCTATCTGCCAACACCTTCACCATAATCGCCGCATAATCATCGTGCTCTGCTTCATAAGCTTTGGCTTTTTCTTCCGCACCAAAAATAGACACTGCAAATGCGCCGATATGGTCATTGGCTTGCCCAGATTTTGAAATAAAATCACTTAAACACAAATTCGCACGTTTATCCTTCTTATTCGTTTGCTGGCGTAAGAAATGAAACCGTGTTTTTTCTTCGGTTTTGCTTTCATCGGCATAGACAATCACACTGTCATCATCGGTGGCTTGTGCTGGGAACAGCCCAAAAATCGCTTTGGGTGAAAACCAATCTTCGGCAATGATTTTATCCAGCCATTCATTGGCTTCATCAAACAACTTCTGCGCTTCCTTGCCTTTGTGCGGATCATTCAGAATGCGCGGATAGGCACCGTTGAGTTCCCATGCACCAAAGAATGGCGACCAATCAATATAGTCACGAATATCCGCAATGGATATCTTATCCAACACTGTCACACCAAACTGCTTGGGGGCTGATGCAATGGTAGCATCATTGAGGTCTGTTGGATTAGATCTGGCGGCTTCTAGCCTCAACCAATTGATTTGTTTTTGACGACCCAAATAACGCTCACGAACACCGATATATTCAAGCCTTGTTTTCTCAACAAAATCAGCACGATTGAGTTCTGAAATTAAATTCTGTGCCACACCAACGGCGCGAGAAGCATCTTTCACCCAAATAATCGGTTCATCATACTCAGGGAAAATTTTCACCGCAGTATGCGCTTTGGAGGTCGTCGCACCACCCAGCATAATCGGCAATGTGAAATCCAAACGCTTCATTTCTTTGGCAATATGTACCATTTCATCCAAGGATGGGGTAATCAAACCTGACAAACCAATGATATCCACATCATGTTTTTTGGCTTCTTCCAAGATCGTATTGGCTGATACCATCACACCCAAATCAATCACTTCAAAATTGTTACACGGAAGCACCACGCCCACAATATTTTTACCAATATCATGCACATCGCCTTTCACAGTCGCCATCAATATCTTACCGTTGGATAAGTTCGCGCCTTCGGCTTTGCCAGCTTCAATGTACGGCATCAAATACGCCACAGATTTTTTCATCACGCGCGCAGATTTCACCACTTGCGGCAAGAACATTTTACCCTCACCGAACAAATCACCCACCACATTCATACCATCCATGAGTGGCCCTTCAATCACTTCAATGGGGGTATCAAATGCCTGCCGTGCTTCTTCGGTATCTTCGGTAACAAAAGCATCAATACCTTTCACCAAAGCATGTTCCAAACGCTTAGCAACAGGTAATTTACGCCATTCATCATCAGCTTTTTTAGCGACAACGCCATCACCACGATATTTATCGGCAATTTCAAGTAAGAAATCCGTTGCATCGGCATTGCTTTCACCTTGTCGATTTTGCACCACATTTTCAACGGCTTCACGCAATTCAGTCGGTAAATCATCATATACTGCCAATTGTCCAGCATTCACAATACCCATACCCATGCCCTGCTTAATCGCATGGTATAAAAATACCGAGTGAATCGCTTCACGCACAGGGTTATTGCCGCGAAATGAGAACGATACATTGGACACACCGCCCGAAATCATGGCATGTGGAAGGTTCTTCTTAATCCAGCCAGTGGCTTCAATAAAATCCACGGCATAGTTATTGTGCGCTTCAATACCTGTCGCAATGGCGAAGATATTGGGGTCAAAAATAATATCTTCGGGCGGAAAATTACATTTTTCAGTTAAAACTTTGTATGAACGTGCGCAAATCTCGGTTTTACGCTGATAAGTATCGGCCTGCCCATCTTCATCAAAGGCCATAATAATCGCTGCCGCACCATATTTACGAATCAACTTGGCGCGTTCAATAAAAGCCTCTTCACCCTCTTTCAGTGAAATGGAGTTGACCACGCCTTTGCCTTGTACACATTGCAAACCTGCTTCGATAATTTCCCATTTCGAGCTATCAATCATCACAGGCACTTTGGAAATATCAGGTTCGGATGCGATGAGATTGAGAAAAGTCCGCATCGCCACCACACCATCCAGCATGGCTTCATCCATGTTGACATCAATAATCTGCGCGCCATTTTCCACCTGTTCACGGCAAATATCTAGGGCAGTGTCGTAATCACCTTGCATGATTAAACGTTTAAACTTGGCAGATCCCGTCACATTCGCACGCTCACCCACATTCACAAACAATGAGTTTTCATCAATGTGCAGCGGCTCTAAGCCTGATAAACGACATTGCACTTTAACATCAGGAATGGCACGTGGCACAACACCATCCACAGCTTCCGCCATTGCCTTGATGTGTTCGGGGCCTGTACCGCAACAACCACCAATAATATTCAAAAATCCTGATCTCGCCCACTCACCAATTTCCGCTGCCATTTCTTCAGGCGTTTCATCATAACCACCCATCGCATTGGGCAAGCCTGCATTGGGGTGGGCATTGATATAACAGTCGGATGATTTGGATAACTCCTCAATATATTGGCGCAATTCACCTGCACCCAGCGCACAGTTCAAACCAATGGAAAGGGGTCTTGCATGTGCCATGGAATTGTAAAATGCTGT
The DNA here is from genome assembly GCA_002746295.2 of Zetaproteobacteria bacterium. Taxonomy (GTDB): domain Bacteria; phylum Pseudomonadota; class Zetaproteobacteria; order Mariprofundales; family Mariprofundaceae. Next base: position 3,920 of record NVWS02000080.1, on the reverse strand, counting down.
CGCTGTTTGTCCTGAAAGGGTGCGCCCCGAAGCATCGGTAATGGTGCCTGAAATCATAATCGGCAGTTCAGCACCGACTTCTTCAAACGTCTCTTTGACCGCATAAATCGCAGCCTTGGCATTGAGTACATCAAAAACCGTTTCAATCAAAATAATATCTGCACCACCATCCATCAAACCTTTGGTGGCAACTTTATAGGTTTCGACCAATTCCTGATAAGTGACATTGCGAAAGCCTGGATCATTGACATCAGGAGAAATCGAAGCCGTTTTGGATGTAGGTCCGACCACACCCGCGACAAAGCGAGGTTTATCATCCGTTGCGATGCTATCACACGCTTCACGCGCGAGTGTTGCGCCAGCCACATTCAACTCATAAACCAGTGCTTCCATGCCATAATCTGCCATGGAAGCTGCATTGGCATTGAAGGTGTTTGTTTCAAGAATATCTGAACCCGCCTCTAAATATTGCCTGTGAATTTCCTTAATAATATGGGGCTGAGTGAGGCTCAATAAATCATTATTACCCTTTAAATCAGATGCCCAATCAGCAAAACGTTCGCCGCGATAATCGTCTTCTTCAAGCTTATAAGCTTGAATCATGGTTCCCATCGCACCATCAAGCAGGAGAATGCGTTGTTGCATGGCTTTTTTTAAAGATTTCAAAGTTTGACGAAATGAAAGAGAAGGCATATATAATCCTTGATGAATGGTGTGGAATAAAAGAGGCGGTTAGTCGTCGTTCAGCATTTGCTGAATCGCATAACCTGCGGTCATAAAGCCAAATATATTGGGTAAATAAGAAATGGTACCATTGGTGGCACGCGGTCTGGCATCGGGGTCACCAGGAATGGGTTCGTGTGGCAAGGCATTGATCGCAGGTTCGGATGAAAAAATGACAGGATAATCCAAGGACGCGCCAAGTTTCCGCAAACGTCCACGCAAAGCACGCGCCAATCCGCAGGTGTGGGTTTTGTTCAAGGTCGTGACTTCGGCTTTACTCACATCCAAACGACCGCCAGCACCCAAGCTGGTGACCACAGGAATATGGGCTTGTTGGCATGCAAACACCAAGGCTGCTTTGCACACCACCGAATCAATACAGTCCAATACATAATCAGGCTTATAAAAATCCAGTAGCTCATTCACATTATCAGGGTGAATAAAATCATCATGGATATTGACCGTTGCAGCGGGGTTGATATTGGCAATACGTTCAGCCGCAACGGTGGTTTTTTTCTCGCCAATATTCGATTGCAAGGCAATAAGCTGGCGATTGAGGTTGGAAAGCCCCACCACATCATGATCCAATAAGGTGATTTTACCCACACCAATGCGGGCAATCGCTTCGGTTGCCGCGCCACCGACACCACCCAGTCCAACAATAAGTATATGTTTATTCATGAGCTTGAGTAAACCTGATTCACCCAAAAGAATATGCGTACGTTCATGAAGAATATTGGATGTTGGACTCATAATTGAAATAGCTCCTCAGCATTTTTATTGCAAGCCGCCACTATAATGTTTTCATCTTGATTGCGAAGGCTTGCTATATACCTTGATACCTTGCGGATATTGACAGGCTCATTGCGTTCACCTTTGGGCAAGCCACTGGGCGCATCGCTTTCAAGCAGTATCGATTCTAAAGGTAGCTCGCAGGCAAGTTTTCGTAGCTTTTTTGCGTGCGGATTTAACACCCGTGTACCCATGCCTATGAAAAAACCCAAACGTAGAAAGTTTTTTGCTTGTTCTAGGCTGCCAGAAAAACCATGCATCACACCACGCAAGGATGGATAGGGTTTAAGCATCATCAGTGTCGTATCATGGGCGTGCACACTATGAATAATGAGGGGTAGCCCCGTTTGATTCGACAAAGTAATATGCCGTTGAAAACAGCGCTTTTGCCATGCTTTGTCAGGGCGGTGAGCGCAAAAATCCAAACCACATTCACCAATGGCAACGGCATGAGAAAGTAGCGACTCTAGCCTATTGAAATGTTCGCTTTGATGTTCAAGGCAAAACCACGGATGAATACCAAACGCATTGAACACACCTTGATATTGCCGTTGAATTTTTTGTTGCTGATACCACTGCCGATGATGCACGCCTGCCATAATAAAGCGTTCGATGCCTTGCGCTTGCGCTCTTGCCAACACGCCATCCAGATCATCTGCAAAGCGTGCATCATCCAAATGACAATGGCTATCAATCAATGTTGATGGTCACACCCTTCACTATGCACATGACCATGTTCTAATTCTTCTTCCGTGGCATCACGCACTTCACAAACCGTCACATCAAAATGCAATGTTTCGCCTGCCAAAGGGTGGTTGCCATCAACGGTGACTTCTTCATCATTTAGCCCGACAATACTCACCATCTGAACGCCTTGATCGGTTTCTGCTTGAAAGCTCATGCCCACTTCAATATCCATGTCTGATTCAAACATGTCACGTGGTACAGCACCAATCAATGCTTCATTGTGGATGCCATAACCATCTTCAGGTTTAACCACAACATTCAAGCTATCACCCGATTTTTTACCTTCTAGCTCGCGTTCCAAACCTGGGACAATGTTTTCAGCACCATGTAAGTACACCAAAGGCTCAGCGCCTTCCGAACTATCAATCATCTCGCCTTGTGAATTTTTTAGGGTGTAATCAATCAACACCACTTTATCTTGGGTAATGGTCATGGCCATCTCCTATCTATACATCAATCTTTTCAAGCACATTCAAACAAGCAAAAAAAAGCCACCCGAAGGCAGCCTTTTAAAAAATAAATCAACCTTGATGAAGGTATAAATGGTGGGATGTCGGGGATCCGAACCCCGGGCCCGCTGATTAAGAGTCAGCTGCTCTACCGACTGAGCTAACATCCCGAAAATGGGGTGGACGAAGGGACTTGAACCCTCAACCACCGGCATCACAAGCCGGGGCTCTACCAATTGAGCTACGTCCACCATAAGCTTTCAGCGCGGCGCACCGTAGTATGCAACATGGTATGCGTCAATTTTTTTCTTGTATAGGTTTGCTATTCGGCATTTACTACGATTTATTTTTTTGCCTGATAAGCTCCGTCAAAATTTCACAAGGAAACATCAAAACAAAGGGGAAAGTCATGGGCTTATTAAGCGGAAAAAAAGGATTAATTTTAGGATTGGCCAATGATAAGTCCATTGCTTGGGGCATTGCCCAAGCATGTCAGCGTGAAGGTGCGGAACTTGGATTCAACTATCTGGGCGAACAATTAGAAAAAAGAGTGCGCCCTTTGGCTGCAAAAGTTGATGCGACATTCGTTGAATCTTTGGATGTCAGTGATGATGCTCAATTGGATGCTTTTTTTGAGAAGGTGAAAGAGCAATGGGGCGAGTTAGATTTTATGGTGCATTCCATTGCCTATGCCAACAAAGATGCCTTGCGCGCACCGTTTTCAACTACCAGCCGTGAAGATTTTCGTTTGGCTTTGGATATTTCAGCTTATTCCTTTATTGCCTGTGCGCAACGTGCTGCACCCTTGATGAAAAATGGCGGAAGCATGGTCACCATGACTTATCTTGGCGCGGAACGTGTCATTCCTGGTTACAATGTGATGGGTGTTGCCAAGGCTGCTTTGGAAGCATCAACCCGTTATCTGGCTGGTGATTTGGGGCAACAAAACATCCGCGTCAATGCCGTATCCGCAGGACCTATTCGTACACTGGCAGCTTCTGCGGTGGGTGATTTTCGTAAACTCATGGAAAAAAGTGCGCGTGGTTCAATGTTAGGGCGCAATGTCAGCCAGCAAGAGGTCGGTAATACCACGGCTTATTTACTGTCTGATTTAGCCTCAGGTGTGTCGGGTGAAGTGCATTATGTGGATGCGGGTTTCCATGTCGGTGCTGGCGACCCTGGGGTGAAATAAGGAGTTTTTGCGATGTC
>NVWS02000079.1 GCA_002746295.2 Zetaproteobacteria bacterium | reverse complement strand
TGCATGAGGGGCGCGAAGCGTCCCTCTCGATGCTCTGGTTAGGTGATGATATTTAAATACATGGAGGATAGACTGATGAATGATATGCAAGAGCGCGAATTGATGAATAAGTGGTTTGCTATGGCCAAGCGTAAAATTATTTCTGCGGAAGAAGAAACAGATGATTTTGGAAAACGCTTTATAGCACATGGTGCAATGAATCTTTTTAATTGTGCTCAGCAATTGAAAAAATTAATTGAAACCAAGGATAACTCTCTTAGCCTCAAACTCCAAAAACTCAAGAAGGATAGAAAATGTCCATGATGCGTTTTTTTTAATTATGTTTTCTTTAGCTTTCTTCCATGCTTTATCATCAACTATAACATCGGCAAAATCTTCCCCTTTCCAAGTAAGTCGTAGAATTCTTGCGCTTTCTATTTTCCCTGAATTACCAGTTAATATTGAGCTGTTCACAAGCTTTGCTTCTTCTAACATTTGTACATGGAATCCAAAGTTTTGTTTTTCTATACCTTCAACTGATGAGATAGCACCATCGACATCTCGAACAGAGAGGATTATTTTTCTAATGACATCCATATCTCTTTTCATATTTCCTCCATAACCTACTTTTCACCTAACGACCCAAATGAGGGGCGGGAGCGCAGCGAGCGTCCCTCTCGATTTGAATGGTTAGATGACACCTACTTAAATCCATAAAATTTTTTCAATGGAAGAGAGTCGCTCCATTCAGTTAATACATTGCCATTTTGAATGGTTCCTTGATAATATCCTTTGCCAAATGAGGCTGTGGATAATTCACAATCCTTACCAATAGACTTTCTCTCAAACTCCCTAGCAACCCAAAAGCTCATGAAATCGGCAATTTCTAGTAGAAAATTAGAGCCCGGTTTAACAAAACGAGGCTGCTCAATATATGCTCCTGCCGATAACCAAGTGAATAGTGGCAAGTATTGCAATCCTAAAAAACACTCTGATGCCCATCCTTCAGTGCGGTTTCCATTAGTAGAGTCTTTAATGTTATCAAACGTCCAAGATACTGACAATTGTGACTCTCTTAGCTTATCCAATGTAAGCAATATAGACTGAGAAAAGACGTCTTCTTTTTGATATTTTAATGAGACTCTTCTTTCCCGTTTGTCGCTGGCTATTTCAATACAACTGGAAATATTAAAAGAAGCCAGGTTAGGTCTTTCAGATCGTAAAATACGTGCAAATGATTTTGCATATTTAATTTTTGCCCTTTTTGTTGCTAGATCGTATTGTTTTTCTTTTGGATCACTCCCCCAAATATCTGAGAAGTGGTGCACCCAAGTGCTTGGATCTTTTTGGGGGCAAATAGATTTTTTTAGGCTTCTCAGTCTTCTTTCAACCCTTTTCTGTCTAGTGGAATGTAATCCAATTAATGTTATACAAAAGAAGTGAAGTGATTTTGTTGATAAATTTGGCAATGGTTCACTTATTAACCTTCCTGCTTCATCTCCAAACAAATTCCATTTACTTTTTACTTCTACGATAGGGGTTTGAATATCGATTGTTTCTCTACACTCTGGTGTATTACATTTTATATTGATGCTAACTGGAATCCATTGACCACCGCCAGAGTAAGGTAATATAGGTTGTTTCGGAAAAATTTGATTCTCCACCCAAGGAATGCGGAAGATGGCTTTGCACTTTGGACAAATAGTAGTTTTACCAACAAGTCTAGTTGGAATTATTTTTGTCGGCTGCCTAAAAGGATGTTTCCGTATATCTTTCACTCTATACTCCAACCAAGCCATAATCTACAAGTTTCATCTAACGACCCAAATGAGGGGCTGGAGAGAGCGCAGCGAACGGAAGTCCCTCTCGATTTGACTGGTTAGCTGTTGGATTCATACGCTTCCTTGATTCTCCTAAAGCTGTCTTCGCATTCATTTAAGATGCTTCTTGATTTATCTTTTAATCTGTCATTATGCCAGAAAATATTACCTGATTCCCAAGCAAGAAATTTCATTATTTCAATAATAGTGAGACATATGTGGGGAAGGCCACTAACATTCAAAGACCAGCCTTGAGGAACAAAGTGAATAAATTTATTGCGTAATTCAATTAATTTATTCACGCACCAGTCGTTATTTTCAGTTTCAGGTAAGCTCTTACTGTATATGAAAGGCTTCATGTATTCATCGTTTTTTATTTTTTTGTATAGATTTAAAAATGAGTCTAATCGCTCTTTTGGCCATGGTTTGTTTGCTCTATGTGCCTCATAGCACTTGCGTGCAAGTTTATCAGGCATAACTCTAAAGTTGTTTCCATTTCTTAGAGATAAAACCATAAACCCTTGTAGGGCATTATGAAGAGCAATAATTACCCATTTCCATTGGAAGAAGTCTTCCGAAACTTTTAATGAGGCATTGCGAACCATCTCAAGCGAAGAAATTGATTCCTCTCTTTCATCTGTTTTCAACCAAACTTCCATTAGATCATTGCCTGTCACATCTAACGCTAAAAATAATTCCCAGCGTTAGATGCTTGATGAAATCAAAGATTTTGTCCGATATTATTACTGTGAACCACCGCCATATTGACCCATGCCTCGATCTATATCTACCATGGGGTTCACGCTATCTCTGATTTTAGCTGCGGGATCCACACCGTACATTATACGATCTGAAGGATTATTTAAGTCATATTTATATTTTGTCCCTGTATTGCTTTCATATTTGTATTGAGAATCACCTGTTGTATTATTTCCGTAACTATTATTATTCCTTGTGTCATATAAGTTCCCTGCGTTTGATACAGAACTAAAAGATACAAACAGCGTTGCCGCACATAATATTTTCAATGTTTTATATTTCATCATTCTCTCCTTTATTTTCTATAGGTTAGCATATTGACATGAACAGCTAACGACCTGCATGAGGGGCGCGAGCGCAGCGAGCGTCCCTCTCGATGCCCTTGTTAGATAATCTATTTTCAAGGAAACCACTCACCATGATGCCAACCTCTTCCAAAATAAACACTCACTTTCAATACAATCTTGCCTTTCAGCAAGGAAACTAAGAAAAGCCTCCCAATCTTTACCCTTTCCAAAATAAACACTCAAAAACACAAAAAACTTTCTTCATTTTTATCATTTAAAAGCCAACTCTTAAAACCTGATTGAACCTCAATTTTGATAAAAATACTGCTCTTTTCTTTTGACGCAATCACTCTTTCCTTTTCATTGAAGGAGAAAAAGAACAACCCATTCAGCTCACTCTTTCAAGCTTGCATGACTTCAAATCAAACCACCAAACCCAGACAAACCCGATTCAGCAAGACAACAGCGAAGACCTATATTTTTATCAAAATACAGCCTTAAATTTACCTCCAAGAATTATCTAACGACCCAAATGAGGGGCTGGAGAGAGCGCAGCGAACGGAAGTCCCTCTCGATTTGACTGGTTAGGCTTGTTTTTGTTCATTTTTACCAGTCCATGTTAGCTGCACGATCAAACTCCCAGTTCAAACGATCTACCAACTTCTCCATTTCTTCAATAGATGCCATTGCAGAGGCATAACTACCATCTTCTGCTATCGTTAATATTAACGGAAGGTCACTTTCAATGTATAACTTTGCTGGCTCCCGCTTTCCAGACCAAAGGTGAACAATGAAATTTTCAATCAGATCAATAACTTCTTTTTCATTAAAATCTAGATCACCATAAAATGAAAACCGCCCCTTGCCTTTTTGGTGTGGTAATAATAATGGAACCGCACCTGCATCAGAATGGAAACTAAAAGCTTCGCCTTTTTTGCCAAAGGCACCATGCGCCATATGATTTCTAAGCTGTCTTTTTACAATAACTAGCTGATCATAAAAATATTTAGCTCCATTGCTTTCAATATCAATTGCATTTTTAAATTTATCCGCCCAATCATTATCTGTTAAATTTGCAACATCTTCACCTGATAAGGCTTTTCCATTGAGAATGGCTAGGTGTATAAATACATGCTCAGTCCAACTAAAGAATGAGTCTAATGCTGAAAGGGCAAGCCATTCTGCATTTCTTCTAAGCTCAGATTCTGGGAATGATATTGATGTAGCATTACCGCACCTTTCAACAATTTTTTCATCGACTCTATCTTCAGCCTCCCTGCTAGTTTTCTTATATAGACCTAAAAAATATTCTAGTTTATCAAATAATCTCCGATGGTAATTTTTTACATTAAGCTTGGAGTGTTTGGCTGCTTCTTTGGCTTCCCATTCAAAATATGGTCTCGCTACGATTACTGCTTTATGAATTTTTTTTACAATTTCTTTTGCATCTTTTTCCTGAGACTCGGCACTGTGAGCAAACAGACCGAGTTCCATTTTTCTATGTTCAATTAAAAATACCACTCCTTTATAGTCAATTGGTACAGACCATGATATTTTTTCAAATTTACCAAGGTTTTTAAAACCAAGTAAATTTACGAATAAAAAATAACAAAGATAATACTCTGGTAATGATTGCCCAGCGTTTGTTCTTTGAGCTGTAAAAAGAAATTTATCTTCAGGACTCGTTTTATCATTGATCTCAGTAATTGGCTCAATAGCTTTTAACACCCTAGATTTGAGGGTATCTAAGTCATCTGGGAAAATATAATCTGATGCCATAATTTTCTAAAAGCCTAACGACCCAAATGA
>NVWS02000078.1 GCA_002746295.2 Zetaproteobacteria bacterium | reverse complement strand
CGTAGCGCGCATGTGGTGAGTATTGGCCCCATGTTGCAGGGTTTGAAAAAACCAGTGAATGATTTATCACGGGGTGCATCGGTAGAAGATATTGTTTATACCATCTCGATTACAGCGATTCAGGCGAAAAATATTTATGAATAATTCGGGTTAACAGCTGATGTTACGCATTGGCATGACATATATGTTCGCCTAAAGTCCGTCACCCTCGAGTGCTTTTATCGAGGGTCTTTTGTTTCAAATCATAGATCCTCGATACCAGCATTCGAGAATGACGAGTGGGTGATATAAAATATTAGCGCCGACAGTAATGGGAGGCTTGGAATGAATACTTTAGCAGTTGAATGCCGTGCACAGGCTCAAAGTATAACGTGTACTGACGTTGAAATTATTGTTAATCTTATTGATGGTCGTAAAGTTTCAGCCCCTTTAATTTGCTTTCCTCGCTTGGCAAAAGCCAGTCAAGAAGCCTTGAACCATTGGGAGTTATTGGGCGATGGTGAAGGCATATATTGACCTGATGTCGATGAAGATTTAAGTGTAAAAGGGTTGTTGTTTGGTGTTCATTAGGCAAGAGAAGCTAACCATCGATGCCCGATAAAATATTTCGGGCATGACGGTAAGTTCATATTTGAATGACCATAACATATTCAAAGTTTCAAGGAGGGGGATAAAAAATGACAGAATCATTAACCAATAAAATTATTATGGTCACAGGTGCAAGCCAAGGTTTGGGCAAAGCCGTTGCGATTGCTTTGGGTGCTGCCAAAGTCAATGTGGTTGCGATTGCTAGGCATCCAAAAAATTTGGCAGCCACGCAAGATGCCGTGGAAGCAGCAGGTGGGCGTTGCCTATGTGTTCCTTTTGATTTGTATGATTTTGATGATTACGGAAAACTTTTTTTAGCACTCAAAGATCAAATCCCACACTTGGATGGTCTTGTACATTGTGGCGGTTCTTTTGATCGCTGCACACCCTTACAATATGTGAAACTGGATAAATTCCGTGAAGCCTTGGATATTCATTTGACCGCACCCAATATGCTCACGCAAATCATGTTGCCTTTATTGCGTCGTTCGGAATCGGCATCCATTGTGTTCACCAGTTGCGATATGTTGGAAGAAGATCAAAACAACTGGCATGCCTATGGTTTTGCCAAACGAGCCTTGGGTTATGCTGCGGCGATGTGGCAAGGTGAACACCCTGATAAGCCTTACCGTTTTAATACCTTAAACCCAGGGCGTGTACGTACCGATTTATTCAGCCGTGCTTTTCCTGGTTTAATGCCAGATGTTGTACCATTACCTGAAGATGCCACCGATGCTTTTTTGTTTTTGCTTTCGGATGCCAGTAAAGAATTACGCGGGCAAAGCTTGCATGCCAAAGATTTAAACACCGGAGAGAACAAACCGAACTAAGCCCATAAACAACGCAAGAATGAGCAGCGAATTAACGCAACATCATCACCCTCGAATACGTCACCCTCGAGTGCTTGTATCGAGGGTCTTTTGTTCCAAACAATGAGATGCCCGATAAAATATTTCGGGCATGACGGTCTGTTCATGCTTGAACCACGGTACTGAAATCTTGGACTGGACTCTTTTTTTTTCAGCCTTTATCTCCTCCACGCTGTTCCCTGGTGGATCAGAGGCACTATTGCTTTACCGTGTGCATGAAGGTGGCAACCCCAATACACTGTTATGGGTTGCCACCATCGGTAATGTATTGGGCAGTGTTGTGACCTATGGTATGGGCTGGTTTGGCAATGCCGCTTTGCATCAACGCTGGTTGCGCATGGATGAGAAAAAAATCATCCGCGCTAGCACTTGGTTTGAAAAATATGGCAAGTTCTCATTGCTCTTGGCGTGGCTGCCTGTAGTTGGTGATCCATTGTGTTTGGTCGCGGGTGTTTTACGCAGCTCTTTGTGGTGGTTTTTATGCTTGGTCACACTGGGTAAGTTGGCACGTTATGCCTTGTTGCTGTATGCTTTCAACTAACCCAAATCATTCTTGACATCTCCCACAATCTAAAGGACGACTCACTCTCACCCTTCAGGTCGAAGAGGATGTCAATGACATCATTTTGACAATCACCTTGCCTGCCTGAAAAGGCATGCGTATCTTGCCGCCTCTTTACTTATTTACTTATTTTCTTATTTTTAGCAGAGGTTCTATTATTATGCTCGAAGTCATGCGCAATCAAGCTCAATCTTGGCTTGCCAAAGTTCTCCTTGGCGGTATCGCTCTTTCCTTTGGGTTATGGGGTATTGGTGACTATTTCATGGGCAACCATGTTTCGTATGTTGCTGAAGTTGATGGTACACCGATCACAGATACACAGTTCAACCAAGCTTATGAGCGTCAAGTGAACAATTATCGTTCTATGCTGGGCAAACAGTTTTCGAAATCAATGATGGAACAATTGGGCATCAAAGATGATACCCTACAAACCATGATTAACCGTCAATTGATGCTGGATGAAGCGCAACGGATGGGTTTGGTGGCATCTGATGCTGTGCTTTCCGCTTATGTGCAAAGCAACCCCACATTTCAAGAAGCAGGCATATTCAACCCACAACGTTATCATATTTTGACGCGTAATATGGGTTTTCGCACCACACGCGATTATGAAAATGATACCCGTGCGAACCTGATGATTGATGCCTTACAACGCGCCATCATTGATTCTGCTCATGTGAGTGAACAAGAAATTCGCGCCCAATTTGACCGTGACTTTGAACAACGCACCCTTGCTGCTGTATTGATTAACCCTGAAGATTTAACAAAAAACATCAAGATTGATAATGTACAAGCTAAGGCTTGGTACAACGCGCACACAAAAAATTATCAATCAAAACTCAACGTTAGTATTCAAGCCGTCGTTATTGATCCCGCAGCTATTGCCAAAGATTTGCAAGTTGATGAAGCTGACATTGCAGCGGCTTATGATGAACGCAAAGCCAGCTTTACCCAAGATGGCAAGGTTCAACCGCTGAGTGAAGTTCATGACACCTTGATGCACAGCCTTATCACCGCAAAAGCACGCGATGAGGCATACAACTTATCCCAAGATTTGGACAATGCTTTGGGCATGGAAGACACATTGGAAGCCGCAGCCAAACAAGTTGGTCTGGACATTTATAACAGTGATAATGTGAATAGTAGCTCTGCTTTGGCAGATAAACTGTTGGGTAGTGATGCTGCTTTACGTCAAAAAGCATTCACCAGCATGCCTGGTGATACGGTTGATATTGAAGAATTGGATGATGGACGTTTTGTTGCCTTATCGGTGATGCATCGCTCTGAACCTGCCACGGAAGCTTTTGCAGATGTTGCCAGCCGTGTGTATGATGATGTACGCACCGATCAAGCGATTCAACAGGCCAAAATCTTGGCTCAAGGTGTTTTGGACAAAGCGGCAGGACAAACCCCCGATGAGATTGCTCAGGCACATGGTTATGCCAAGTTTCTATCCAAATCTGTACGTCGTAATGGTGTTGGAGATGATTCAGCATGGTTAACGTCCACCATGATTGATGCGGCTTTTCAAACCAAGCTACAACAATGGAACCCAAGAGCGATTGAAACCAGTCGTGGATTGGCATTGATTTACGTTAGTAGCATCACCAAGGGTGATGATAAAGCTTTTACCGAACAAAAAGATAATTTAAGCCGCCAAGCACAAAGAGCGAAGGGTTCAGTTCGCTTTGCCCGTTGGATGGCAACCGTTCGATCTCGCCATGATATTGAGATACACCAAAATATTTTGGCTAAAATTTAAACCTGTAAGGCATTGAAATGCGACTTCCTTTGGGTTTTGTGCCGCTGCTATTTCCGAATGTCTACCAACATCGCTATCATGCGCAGCAAATGATTTGATAAGGGGTCTGTCGAACTAAGGCTCTTGTCATGGGAGTTGTGATGTCTGATAAACCGTGGGGTGGTCGTTTTGATGCCCCGACCAATGCCTTTGTAGAAGCCTTTAATGCGTCCACCCATGTGGATGCACGTATGTATGCTGAAGATATTGCAGGCTCACGCGCCCATGCCCGCATGTTAACCCAGCAAAATATTCTCAATGCGCAAGATTTAAATCTGATTTTATCAGGCTTGGATGAGATTGAAGTGGAGATTGAAGCAGGAAATTTTGAATTTTCCATTGCCTTGGAAGATGTACACATGAACATTGAGAAACGTCTGACGGACAAGATTGGTGATGCAGGTAAACGCTTACACACCGCACGTTCACGCAATGACCAAGTGGCCACCGATACCCGGCTTTATTTGCGCAAACGAACCGATGCCATGGTTGCTCGTATGTGCGGGCTTCAATCGGTGTTGTTGAGCTTAGCTGAGACCCATGCCGACACCATTATGCCGGGTTTCACCCATTTACAAACCGCGCAGCCTGTGACTTTTGGGCATCATCTTTTGGCCTATGTTGAAATGTTTGAACGGGATGCCGCGCGTTTTGATGATGCTCGAAAGCGTATGAATCAATGCCCATTGGGTGCAGCAGCATTGGCAGGTACAACCTTTGATATTGACCGTCATTTCACCGCTCAAGCCTTGGGTTTTGATGCGCCGACAGCAAACTCCTTGGATTCTGTGTCCGATCGTGATTTTATCATGGAATTGTTGGCGGCAGCATCCATTTGTTCGGTGCATTTATCACGCTTTTCTGAAGAATTGATTGTATGGATGAGCGCGCAATTCTCTTTTGTTGAGTTGCCCGATGCCTTTTGCACGGGTTCATCCATCATGCCACAAAAGAAAAATCCTGATATGCCTGAATTGGTGCGTGGTAAATCAGGGCGTATCATTGGTGGTTTGGTATCTATTCTTGTGACCATGAAATCGTTACCCTTAGCATACAACAAAGATATGCAGGAAGATAAAGAAGCGATTTTTGATGCCTATGATAATTTGGAAGGTTGTTTGCGTGTCTTTACGGATATGTTGCCTGATATGACGGTCCATAAAGAAGCCATGCACCAAGCAGCATCTTCAGGTTTTTCAACGGCAACAGATTTGGCCGATGCCTTGGTGCGTGCAGGTGTGCCTTTTCGTGATGCCCATGAAATTGTGGGTAAATCGGTGGCATATTGTATTCGGGAATCCATTGAACTTCACCAAATGCCAAGCGATGCTTGTGATGACATTGATGCGCGTTTAAGTGTGGATATGGTGCAAGCTTTATCGGTGGAAGCATGTGTGGCTGCACGCAATCATCTGGGGGGAACAGCCCCTGAACAAGTTCGCTTACAATGTGCAGCATGGCGACAACGCTTGGAGGAAAAGAATGCGTAAACTATGTTTGATATTATTGGCGGCTTGGTTGATAACGGGGTGTGGTCGCAAAGAACCACCGCAAGCTTGGATAGATAAGGGTGAACCTCGCATTGCGAAGTTAGAGCTTATCAAGGCAGGGCCAAGTAAAAAACTTCAACTTCAATTGGCCGATGGTGAAGGCGGCGTGGGTTATCAAATCGAACGTTCGGAAATAGATCCTTATTGCCAATGTCCTTCAACATGGAAGCCTTTTACTGAAATTCCACCTGCCCGAAGCAATGAAGGGAAAACTTTAGAGCGGATGCTTCGTTTTGAAAT
>NVWS02000077.1 GCA_002746295.2 Zetaproteobacteria bacterium | reverse complement strand
GTTCTATGAAGCAGCAATCAACCACCTCCCTCGATACCCTTTTTATTAAAACTTACGGCTGTCAGATGAATGAATATGATTCATCACGCATGGCAGATCTGATGAAAGAAGCCTATGGTTTACGCCTTGTGAGCAAGCCTGAAGATGCCGATGTCATCCTCATGAACACCTGTTCCATTCGTGAAAAAGCCGAAGATAAGGTTTATTCTGAACTCGGTCGTTACCGAAAACTCAAAGACAAACGCCCCGATCTTATTATTGGTGTCGGGGGTTGTGTCGGTCAGCAAGAAGGTGAACGCATTCAACAACGTGCGCCGTATGTCGATGCGGTGTTTGGTCCACAAACCTATCATAAATTACCCGAGATGATTGCCACGATTCGCCGTGATCGTGTGCGTCTTTCTGAAACCGATATGCCTGAAATTGAAAAATTCGATCACCTTCCTGCCCCCAAAAGTGATGGTATGTCTGCCTTTGTGACCATTATGGAAGGCTGTGATAAATTTTGTACGTTTTGCGTTGTGCCGTACACACGTGGCTCTGAACTTTCTCGCCCTGTGGCAGATATTTTACATGAATGTCAGCAACTTCTTGATGGCGGCGTACTTGAAATCAGCCTCTTGGGGCAAAATGTGAATGGCTATCGCGGTGAAGGTGAGGATGGTGAAGAATGGGATTTCACCATGTTGCTTTATGCCGTGGGTAAGCTTTCAGGTTTGAAACGTTTACGTTTTAGCACCTCGCATCCGATGGAAATGACCCATGAACTGGCCGTGGCTTTTGCTGATATTCCATGCTTGATGCCTTATTTGCATTTGCCTGTACAATCGGGGTCAGATGCCGTGTTAAAAGCCATGCACCGTGGGCATGTCCGCGATGATTATTTTCCGATCATTGATAGCTTGCGTGAACATTGCCCCGACATCGCCCTCTCATCTGATTTTATTGTTGGCTTTCCGGGTGAAACCGATGAGGATTTTGAACAAACGCTCGATTTGGTTCGCCTTGTTCATTATGATTTTTCCTATTGTTTCAAATACTCGCCCCGCCCCGGTACACCTGCATCAAAATCAAAGGATAGCGTGGCTGAAGATGTCAAAGATGCGCGTTTGCAACAATTGCTTGAATTAACCCGTGAACAAGCACGCAGTAAGATGCAACAACAAATTGGCAAAACAGTACAAGTGCTTGTTGAGCGTGAAAGCCGCAATGACGGTGATATGCAAGGACGCACCCCTGATTATCGCATCGTGCATTTTGAAGGTCAGAAACGTCAAATTGGGCAGACCATGCCCGTTCGCATTACCGAAGCTTATGGTCAATCGTTGCGTGGGGAGTTAATCCTTGCCTAGTCTTGGCGTATACCACCGTTGTAACCTCACCCTTCCTGAATTATCTACCGAGACGTTAATGCGTCTTTCAGGCCCCAATCAGCAACATATTCATCGTATCGAAGATGCCTTGGATATTGATGTTATGGGTCAAGCTGGTGAGTGGCACATTGAAGGCAGGCAAGCCGAATTTGGCGCACAAGCCTTGCGTGCCTTGGCAGCACTGGCATGCACGATTTCACCCACCAAAGCCGATGTGGAACAAATTTTACGCACGCTACGTTATAAAAAAGAAGATAAAAAAACAGCCAGTCAAAAAAATATCATTCTTAAAGCAGGGCGACGCAATGTGCAGGGGAAAACCCCCAATCAATGTGCTTATGTTCGTCAAATGCAAGAAAACACCCTGACCGTTGCTGTCGGTCCTGCGGGCTGTGGAAAAACCTATTTAGCCGTGGCAGCGGCTGTCGTTGCGCTGACCAGTGAACAAGTGGAACGGATTATTTTAACGAGACCCGCCGTGGAAGCGGGTGAAAAATTAGGCTTCTTACCGGGTGATTTACAACAAAAGGTTGACCCCTATTTGCGCCCATTATTTGATGCTTTGACGGATATGTTGGGTGTTGAAAAAATGAATGCCTTGATGGAACAAAACCGTATTGAAATTGCACCCTTGGCGTATATGCGTGGGCGTACACTCAATGATGCTTTCGTGATTCTTGATGAGGCGCAAAACACCACCCAATCCCAAATGAAAATGTTTTTAACCCGCTTGGGTTTTTCATCGAAAATGGTGGTCACAGGTGATATTACCCAAGTGGATTTACCCCATGCCAGTCAAAGCGGTTTATTGCACGCCCTACATGTGTTAAAGGGTATCAAGGATATTGGTATTTCCCATTTATCGGCACAAGATGTCGTGCGTCATCAATTGGTTGAAAGCATTGTCAAAGCCTATGAGTCACACACATGATTGACCTCATCATCGACAATAATTTGGACGGGGAGATACAAGCCAACATCGTTGACATAAAACATATACAAGAAGCTTTTCAAACCACCCTTCAGTGTTTGAACATAAACCCCATCGAACCTGACATTTGTATCCGCTTTGCCAGCAATACAAGCGTACAAAAGCTCAATGCTCAGTGGCGGCATCAAGATAAAGTGACCGATGTTCTTTCATTTCCCATGCAGGAAGCGAATGAAATCAACTTAGAAGAACCTTTGGGTGATATGATTTTGGCATGGCCATTTGTATGGCAAGAAGCCCAAGCTTTGCAGCGTGGCGCATCGGCTCATCAGCTTCATTTAATGATTCATAGTTTGCTGCATTTATTGGGTTATGATCATATTCAAGATGATGATGCGCTCATCATGCAAACCTTGGAGTGTCGTGCCATGAAAGTTTTGGGCTTACATAATCCCTATCCCAATGTCATAGCTGAATGATGTTTGCCCATTTAGCTCAAAATATCCGAGCGCGCCTGCTTAAAGTATTGCGCCCTGGCAAAACCCATGATGAATTACTGACCGTGATTGAACGCGCCGAAGCCATTTTATCGGATGAACAACGGCGTATGTTTGAAGCCATGATTGATTTTCAAGAAACGCGCGTGCGTGAAATTATGGTGCCGCGTTCAGACATCCATGTGATTGACCAACAGTGTGGTATCAAAGAGGCCGAAGCTTTGGTGGTTGCTTCGGGTGTTTTGCGATTGCCTGTGATGGATGGTGATAAAGATCATATAGTGGGTGTGGTGCATAGCAAAGCCTTATTTGCAGCGCATATTCAAGGCAAGACTGTTGAACTTTCAGATTTGATTCAACCGCATCTCACCGTGCCTGAACTATCCTATATCGCGCCCTTATTGATTGAAATGCGCGAGAAGAAGCAACATCTTGCCATTGTCTTGGATGAATTTGGTGGCACAGCAGGCTTGGTCACGTTTACGGATTTACTGGAAGAAATCATGGGGTCGATTGATGAAAGTGCTAATTTGGAAACGCCTGAATATGTGTTGGGAGATAATGGCTCTCTTGAAGTGTCGGCGCGAATACATGTCGAAGATTTGGAAGAACTTCTCAAAAAGACACTGCCCAAAGGTGATTATGACACATTTGGCGGGCTGATTCTTTCCGAATTGGGGCGTATTCCTCGTCAAGGTGAACGCTTAACCGTGGCGAACTTGGATGTTCACATTCAAGAAGCAGACCCTCGCCGTATTTTACGTGTGCTGATTAAGTCCAAGCCTTGATGTTTTCTTCATGGCGCATGCGTGTGTTGGCTGGTTTTTTATGCGGTGTGGCAATGCCCTTCGCGTTTGCCCCATACCATTGGCTCGGCTTGGGCATCATCGCGCTGACAGGTTTATGTGTGCTGATTCAACAATCCTATCCGATACGCACCGCCTATGCCTTTGGTATGGGCTGGTTTGGTGTGGGCGCTTGGTGGCTTGCGCCCACGGTGCATCAATATGGTGGCTTGCCTTGGTGGCTTGCCAGTCTTGTTGTTGTACTCATGGGCGTGATTTTGGCGTGTTTTCCTGCATTATGGATAGGGCTGTGCCGAAAACTGGCTGATTGGAGTCGGCTTCCTTATGCCTTACTGATTTTATTGCCTTCCACCATCATTTTGATGGAATGGTTGCGCGGTCATCTGTTCACAGGTCTACCTTGGACAGCCATGGGAAACCTTTTACTCGATAGCCCTGCGGTGGGCTGGCTCTCGGTCTTGGGCGTGTATGGCGGTGCTTTGTTTCCTGTGTGGCTGTCAGTGAGTTTCGCTTTTTTATGGAAACAAGAGCAACGGCGTTACGGTCTGATAAGCCTTGTTTTGCTATTCGCTGTAATCGCGTTGACACCCTCCCTATTGATGCCCACCAGTGAAATAAAAAAAGTGGCATTGATTCAGCCCAATATTCCGCAAGATCAACGCTGGGACAGTGCGTTCCTTGCCAGCACACTCCATACTTTAACCAAGCTTTCGGGTGATGCAGCACCACATGCCGATTTAATTGTTTGGCCTGAAGGTTCTGTTCCCTTTTATTTAAGCCGTAACCCATCATGGCATGAATGGCTCAATCAACAAATGAGTGCATGGCAAACGCCTGTACTCTTTGGTGGACTCAAATATTTTCCTGAACAAAAATTATCTCAAAACGGCTTGTATTTGTTTAACCATAATCAAACACCCGAAAGCTTTGCAGGTAAACATCATTTGGTACCATTTGGTGAATATATTCCCAGTTGGTTGCCTTGGATGCGTAAAATTGGCGTGGACATCGGAGATTTTTCACCTGCAACAGATACAGGCATACTTAGTGTTGGCAACACACACTATGGGAGTTTGATTTGTTATGAATCGCTTTTTCCTAAAGAGGCAAGAGAGCGTGTCAAGCATGGTGCAGACGTTCTGATTGTAGTCACCAATGATGCTTGGTATGGCACGAGTCCTGCGGCGTGGCAACATTTCCAAGCCTCACGCGCACGCGCAGTGGAAGAAGGGCGTTATGTATTACGCGCTGCCAATACTGGCATCACAGCGATTATTGCCCCAGATGGACACGTCACCACGATCACAAACTGGTGGCAAGCCACCGCATTATTGGGCGATTATCAACTTGCCAGTGTCAAAACCATCTATCAACAATGGGGTGATATGCTTGCCATATTGTGTGCAAGCTTGGGCATCATGGCATGGTTGGGGTTAAGTTTAAGCACAAGGAAACAAACATCATGAAATCAGTCACAGTGTGGGGTGCAGGATCTTGGGGAACAGCCTTGGCGATGTCGCTTGCCAAAAAAGGGCGTGATGTCACGCTGATTGCACGCCATCAAGGTTGGGCTAAAACCATGCAGCAAGCCCGTGAAAACACACAATATTTACCCCGCCATCGTTTCCCTGATTCGTTGACTGTAACCCATGCCATTGAAGCACCCATAGCATCCTGTCATGCCCTTGTTTTGGCATTGCCTTGCGCGGTGTGTGTCGATATTTTACCAAGCTTATCAGGCATTCAGAAACCTGTGATTGCCGCTTGCAAAGGTCTGAATCCCGACACGCTCGAACGCATGGATGAAATCATGCTCAAGCATGTGGGTGAAGAATTTAGTGCCTTATTATCAGGACCATCCTTTGCCGCAGAAGTGGCGCAAGGTATGCCCACAGCCATCACCATGGCGGCAAGCAATCATGCCCTTGCCCAACACGCGGCCTCCTTTTTTGATGATCCTTCGTTTCGGATTTACACCAGTGATGACATGGTGGGCGTGGCGATGGGTGGTGCGTTGAAAAACATCATTGCCATTGCAGCAGGTGTGGCAGAAGGCTTGGGCTTGGGGCATAACACGGCTGCCGCATTGATTACCCGTGGCATTGTTGAAATCACACGTTTGGCTGTGGCATCTGGTGGTAAAGCTGAAACACTCAATGGCTTATCTGGCTTGGGTGATTTGGTGTTGACCTGCACTGGTAATTTATCACGCAATCGAAAAATGGGGCAAGCATTGGCATCAGGCATGGATGTTGCAGAGGCGCGCGCCCATGTTGGGCAAGTGGTCGAAGGTGAGCGTTCAGCCTTGGCAGCTTGTCGTTTATCGCAAAAAATGAACATTGATATGCCCATCACCCAATCGGTTCAAGCCTTGCTTTCAGGGCAGTTATCGGCACAAGAAGCTGTGCAGCAATTGTTGATGCGCCCCGAAAAAAACGAGGCATAAGCCATGCCCGATTCGGATGAGGATTTGTTTGCTCAGGCAATGCTAGGGGTCACACCGCGCAAGCCTGATATGTCGCCCAAAACAAACACAAATCCGCCTGCGCCCAAGGTCTATGAATTGGATATTCAAATACCCAAAAACCGCACGGATATGCAAACTATGGCCAGCCCGCAAGAAGCTGGCGATTGGATCTTACGAAGCAATGGCATGGCTGAGGATGTGCTGAAAAAACTAGGGCTTGGTCGTCCTCCTGTAAATCAGTGTGTTGATCTACATGGTATGAGCCGTGACGAAGCCCTTATTTCTTTAGAAGAAGCTTTTCATGATGTAATGTCACATCGGCAACGTGTATTGCGCGTCATTCATGGGCGAGGTTTGCACTCCCCTGATGGTCGCTCTGTGATTAAACAAGCGGTGTATGATGATTTACGCTGTAGCTCCTTATCAGGGCATGTGCTGGCTGTGATTCCCTGCCCCAAAAGTCGGGGTGGTGCATGTTTGGTTTTATTAAGGCGAGATAAAACAAAAACACTTAAGTAGGGGCGACCCTTGTGGTCGCCCTATTTCCACATCACGCCATTGAACAAGGGCAGGCACAAGACCTACCCCTACGTCGTTATCCTATGGTTTAAGGAGACCCACGACACAAGCATTCGGGGCTGACGAGGTACTTTTTTTTATGGCTCTTTTGAATTTTGAGTGGGTAGCGATTATAATTTTGACATTTCATAGGGATTAGGATTTCGAGATCATGCAAAAGTTATTTGGCTCTTTTGAAAATCAATGCTAGTTCCCATGCTCTTGCGTGGGGATTCATGCCTTTGAAAGTAACACCTATTCTTCATTAAGTGCATGACATCAGTTATTAAGGCGAGACAAAAGGAAACCTTTGGGGCTATAGTTGAGGAATGAAAACACGCGCACTTACCTCATTCTTTTTTACATGCCTGCTGGTATCTTCTTCCTTGTATGCTGAGGAATACGTAGGCGACACCAATCTTCAAAAAGAATTGGCACCACCCAGTGCCACTTCGGGCGATGCTGAAATTCGCTCATATACCCGTGAAGATAAAGCCAAAATCACGGAATATTCCAAACATGGGCATGTTTATTTGATTAAGGTTCAACCCGCAGGCGGTTTACCCCCCTATTACTTGGAAGATTCCAATGGCGATGGTAAATTTAATCAGCGTTTACCGGGTGGTTATCAACGTATCAATCCACCCATGTGGATTATCAAAGAATTTTAACCCGTGTGACTTCCTTACCTCAACTCACACTTATCACGCAAAGCTCTCGCCTGAAAACAACAGAAGCTTTTTTTTCTTGTCTTCAACAAGCTTTAGAAGGTGGCGTAAAGCAAGTATTGCTGCGTGAAAAAGATATGGACTCGGCTCGTTTACTCGCTTTTGCATCGCGTGTCCGAAGTATGACCGATGATTATCAAGCCAAGCTGATGATTCATAGTCAAGCCGATATTGCCCAAGCCATTGGTGCGGATGGCGTTCATCTATCAAGCATGAATATGGATGAAATCCCCGCAATTCGCCAGTGGTTTCATTCATCTGATATGTTGATTTCCACCGCTTGCCATAATCTTGCAGAACTCAAGATAGCCGAACATTGGGGTGCAAATTTTGTATTTTTATCACCCGTATTTCACACACAAACCCACCCTGATACAAAGCCACTTGACGTTGAAAATTTTGAACAACTTGCAGCATCAACAAGCCTTCCTGTGATTGCATTGGGCGGCATTGATGAAAATAATCGCGAGCAACTGGCTGGCTATCCTGTGGCTGTTATCGGTGCATTGTTGGATGCAGATAAGCCCAAGTTAATCGCGCAACATTTATCCCGCTGCCCATAGGAGTCTGACATGCCCACCCCCTATCAAACCGCTGCAATTTTGATTATTGGCAATGAAGTGCTTTCAGGGCGAACCCGTGAAGCCAATGCTTGGTATGCTGCGAAAAATCTTTTTGACCAAGGCTGTAAACTGGGTGAGGTTGCCATTATTGCTGATGTGCATGATGATATTGTGATGGCACTACAGCGTTTATCCGATCGTTATGATGTTGTGATTACATCGGGTGGCATCGGCCCTACCCACGATGATATTACCATGCAAGCCGTGGCAGATTGTTTTGCTGTGCGACTGTTAGAACACGCTGAAACCATGCAAAAGCTTTATGAACGCTTTGGGCAAGATGTGGATTCGGGGCGGCGGCGCATGGCGCGTTTGCCCGAAACATCCAAACCCATTGTATGTTCGGCTTCGTTGATGCCAGGCGCACATATTCGCAATGTTTATGTATTGGCGGGTGTCCCCAGTATTTTTGCATCACAATTGGATTCATTCTTAGATCGGTTTGGAGGGCGACCTTTTATACGCAAAGAAATCGACGTATATATGGCTGAAAGCCGTTTTGCATCTGCTTTGGCTGATATTCAAGAGCAATTCAACGATGTGGAAATTGGATCATATCCGATGATGTGTGCCGATCACCCTTGTGGGAAAATTTGTTTGAGCAGCCAACATGAAAATCATTTGGATGATGCCTTTGAAGCTGTTCAAACCATGATTCAAGGTTTTTTGTAAGGGTTTGGGGTCATGGGAACATCAATGATGAAAAATCAATATATCGAACAAAAAAAACGACAAATTATTGTCGGTATGACGGGGGCATCGGGCGCAGCCTATGGCTTGCGTTTGATTGAAAAACTGGTGACTGCGGATGTCTTGGTGCATGTCTTGTTATCGGATGCTGCGCGTGTGGTACTTAAACAAGAGTGTGATCTATGTTTACCTGACGATCAGGAGAAAACAGTACAGGCACTGGCAGATGCAATCCATTGCCCTTCGGATAGCTTACGCAGTTATGGCACTTTGGACTGGTTCTCACCTGCGGCATCAGGTTCCAGTGGCATTGAACAAATGGTGGTGGTGCCTTGCTCGATGGGGACATTGGCAAGCATCGCGCATGGCATGTCGGATCATTTGTTGGAGCGTGCCGCCGATGTCATGCTCAAAGAGCGCAAACAGTTGATTCTTATGCCGCGCGAAACACCATTGTCGGCAATTCATTTGGAACACATGCTCAAGTTGGCACGTTTGGGGGTCGAGATTATCCCTGCGATGCCCGGTTTTTATCATCGACCAACAACAGTGGATGAGCTGATTGATTTTATGGTGTCACGTGTGCTGGATCATTTAAAAGTGAATAATAATATTGCCCAACGATGGGGCATGGGAGCGTAAATCATGGTATCAAATCAAGTGTTGGATGATATTTCAGAAAAAATAGCAGGTGGCTTGCGGCTTTTGGGCGGGGCAAAGAGTGAAGTGGAATCTCAAGTTCGCTCGATTGTTGAAACAGCATTACAACAATTTGATGTGGTCACCGATGAACGTATGCAAGTGCAAGAAGCCATGCTAAAAAAATCACGCGATGATATGCAAGCCATAAATGAGCGTATGCAGGCACTGGAAGCACGCATCAAAGCATTAGAAACAGCAGCATAATTTAACAACCATGTTGGCACGCTTGCCATCAGCTTCCTTGCGAGGCTTGGATGCAGAACCCGTTGATGTTGAAGTCGATTTGTCGCGTGGCTTGCCGTGCTGGAGCATGGTGGGTTTGGCGGATGCCTCTGTGCGCGAAGCCAAAGAACGGGTGCGCTCAGCCTTATTAAACAGCAACTTTGATTTTCCCTTGGCACATATCACGGTCAATTTATCGCCAGCAGATCAGCGTAAGGAAGGCTCATATTTTGATTTACCTGTGGCGATGGGCTTGTTGTTGGCATCAGGGCAAATCATTCCGAGTGAAGAAAATAACATGGCTATGCCCATGATGTTGGGCGAATTGGCATTGGATGGGCGTTTAAATCCTGTTTCAGGTGTATTACCCTTGGTCTTATTTGCCCAACAACAAGGTTTTACATCCGTCATTGTGCCACAAAATAATGCCAAAGAAGCGACCTTGGTCGAGGGTATCAATATCTTGCCAGCGGATTCTTTGTTAAGTGTCGCACAGCATATCACCGCTCATATCACCTTAGCACCGTGTCTTTTGGAATCGCTGGAAAATGATACCAAAACGATGGAAAAACATTTGGATTTGGCAGATGTTCGCGGCCAACAGCAAGCCAAACGTGCCTTAGAAATTACTGCCGCAGGTGGTCATAACTTATTGATGAGTGGATCTCCAGGGGTAGGAAAAAGCATGTTGGCGGCAAGGTTGCCCAGCATTTTACCGCCTTTAAGCATGACGCAACGATTAGAAGTAGCACGTATTTATTCGATTGCCAATCATCAAAATCGCTCACCCTTATCGGATATACCACCCTTTCGTTCACCGCATCACACATCATCGGGGGTGGCGTTGATTGGGGGTGGTTCGCGCCCCAAACCAGGTGAAATATCCTTGGCACATACGGGGATTTTGTTTTTGGATGAACTGCCTGAATTTAAACGCCAAGCCTTGGAAGTGTTGCGCCAACCCATGGAAACAGGTGAGGTGCATATTGCCCGTGCCGCCGAAACCTTAACTTTTCCAGCTCGATTTTCTTTGATTGCTGCGTTTAATCCATGTCCATGCGGTTTTTTAGGACATCCCATCAAAGCTTGTCGTTGCGGTGATTTACAAGTTCGTCGCTATCGAGAACGCATGTCAGGACCTTTGTTGGATCGCTTTGATTTGCGTATCCATGTACCACCTGTGCAACAAGGTGAACTCACCCAACGAGCCGTAGGAGAGTCTTCCAAAGATGTGGCTCAACGTGTGTTGGCTGCGCGTGCCATTCAATATCAACGGCAAGGCGAAGGCATCAGCAATGCGATGTTATCTGTTCGGGTCTTGGAAGACATCGCAAAACCTGATGAAAAAGGGCAAAAACTTTTGAATGCGGCGATGGCTCGCTTTGCCTTATCCGCACGTGCTTATCACCGTATTTTAAAAGTAGCACGTACCATTGCAGATTTGACAGCCGAAACATCCGTATCCAGTGCGCATATTGCAGAAGCATTACAATATCGTGGTGATGATGGTTTTTAGGACGAAGTTTTGAAGCTATGCGTGAATTCAAGTGACAAGTCGTTGGCAAGCTCTATCGTGCCGACGCGGAGTGGTTCAGGTCATCGCGGTGTACAATATGTACATCGAGGAAAGTCCGGGCTGCATAGAACAGGATGCTGGATAACATCCAGTGGGGGAAACCCTAGGAAAGTGCCACAGAGATGAGACCGCCTTTGCATGTATTTTATACATCCATCGGTCAGGGTGAAAGGGTGCGGTAAGAGCGCACCGCTTCGGGCGGCGACGAACGAAGGCATCGGTAAACCCCATCCGCAGCAAGGTCAAATAGGGAGTCGTTAAGCGTGGTTCGCGCGTGGCTTCGGGTAGACTGCTTGAGATGCCCAGCAATGGTGCATCCAGATGAATGATGATCGCTGCTGTTTTGTATAAAACACAGAACAGAACCCGGCTTATCGAACCACTTCGTACTTTTTTGCTAAAAAACAGACCTTTTTTATGGCATCATGCGCAGAACCTAAAATAGAGGTCTTAAACACATGTTATCTCAACACCCTACAGATGATCAACGCATTGTCGGAATCAAAGAAGTGGTCTCACCTGAACTTGTTCATGCAGAACACCCTGTCAGCCCAATGGCTGAACAGGTGATTGTTGAAGCACGCAAAGATATTCATCATATTATTCGTGGCGATGATGATCGTTTACTGGTCGTGGTGGGACCTTGTTCGATTCATAACCCCGATGAAGCATTGGTTTATGCCAAGCATTTGGCCGAGATCAAAGAGAAATATGCGGACACATTAAAATTGGTCATGCGGGTTTATTTTGAAAAACCACGCACGACAGTGGGCTGGAAGGGTTTAATCAATGACCCACATTTGGATGATAGTTTTGAAATCAATCAGGGTATTCGCATCGGTCGGAAATTATTGTTGGCCATCAATAACCTAGGCATCCCCGCTGCAACAGAATTTCTGGACTTGATTACCCCGCAATACTTTGCTGATTTGGTGAGCTGGGGCGCGATTGGTGCGCGTACCACAGAAAGCCAAGGTCATCGTGAACTGTCATCGGGCTTGTCTTGTCCGATTGGTTTTAAGAACAGCACCGAAGGTGGTTTCCGCATTGCCATTGATGCGATTCAAGCAGCAGCCAAACCGCATCATTTTTTATCACTAACCAAAGAAGGTCGTTCGGCAATTTTTACCACGGCAGGCAATAAAGATTGTCATATTATTTTACGTGGTGGCAAAGTACCAAATTATGGTGCAAAAGATGTGGCCGATGTGATGATGCAATTGGATGCCGCGAAGATTGATGCAGGTGTCATGATTGATTTTAGCCACGCCAACAGTTTGAAACAGCATGAACGTCAAATGATTGTAGGCGCGGATGTTTGTCAGCAAATGTCCCAAGGCAACCATAAAATTATGGGTGTGATGATTGAAAGCCACTTGCATGCAGGTCGTCAAAATGTAGTGGAGGGTGAAACACTCAAGCCCGGCGTGAGCATTACGGATGCTTGCATTGCTTGGGGTGATACGGTAACACTATTGGATCAACTCTCTGTTGCTGTCAAACAACGTCGTGAGGTATCCCATGAGCATTGATTTTAAGCAAAAAGCCAAAGCCAAACAGTTAAATGATTACTTTCAAAGTTCGGGGCGTATTTATATTGTGGTGGATGGCACTGCGGATACTGTGGATGTACCCGAATATTTAAAAGGCGACCCTGCCCTACGGTTGGCACTGAATGTGCGGATGCGCCAACCCATTTATATTCGCGACACCGGTGTTTCATCGGTCTTGTCTTTTTCTGGAAAAGCGCATGATTGTTTCATTCCTTTGCAATGTATTTGGGGTGCTTATGAACCCGATGGTGATTTGGAAAGTGGTTTAATTTGGGAAGATGCTGTGCCTGAAGTCATTCGTTCTGCATTGTTGGCACAAAATGGATCTGAAGATTCAACGGCATCGGAAACTGTGGACTTGGGTATTGAAGAGACAGTAAGCCATGACATCAGCATGGTCTCAAAAACAGATGACATTCAGACTCGTCCAACCAAAGTGCCACATTTGCGGGTTGTAAAATAATATGCCTGTGATGATGCGACTGGTGATTGCATGCCTTATGCTAACTTGGGTGAATGTTGTACAGGCAGAAGACATGCGCTTTCAAATTGAACTAAGCTTTGAAGATGCTGGCGTTTCGCCGAGTATTTCCGCTCAAGTTCAGCAGGCTTTACCACAGTTGTGGCAACGAATTATTCCACAATCTGAACAAGCCGATCTGCATGGCTTGCAAGCGATGTCTTTTTTAAAAAGTATTCGTCCGCATGGTTTGACGAGTAGCATTACCTTTAATGAACAACGTGTGTGGCAAGCTTTGGATGCACGCTCCATTGTCTATATTCGTCCTTTGCCAAGTTTTTATATGACCTTGGATATATTGAATGCTTTGGGGCATCATAACACCCGTATGGAAAGCGAACTGCAAATATATTTGAATGAACTCAGCCAAACATGGGGCATTCAACGCAGCGATCATGGTCCTTTATTGGCGCTGAATGTGCAATGGCTGAACGATGTCCAATTTTATATTTCGGCTGTTCAACAAGGCAAAACCACACAACGTGATCAAAACCATTGGACACAAGGTGTGGATGCGATGCAACAACTTAAAGCCAGTTTACAACGGTTATTGTTGCATGTTCGCAGTCAATATGTGGTTCAAGCTGTGGCTGATTCCTCACAAAACATTGAGCCTATCGCCATTGAAACCCAGACATTTCATTTGCTTGTTGAAGGTCAGGCATCATTGGCCAACCAAGTTTTATTGGAAACAGCCCTGCAATCAGATACGCGGGTGGAGTCCATCACCCCCTTATTGCTTGAACCCAGCAATCAAACCTACTTAATGGTGGTGAAGAAAGCACCCGAACTTTGGCTTGAAACTTGGTTTTTACAGCGTGGTATGACAGCCAGCTTGGGGCTGGAAGGTTGGTTGGCACAATAATGAATCAACATGTGTTAAGTGTTCCCAATATATTAACACTGCTGCGTATTTTGATGACACCTGTCATTGTCTACATGGTGTTAACCCATCAAGCATGGTTGGCTGTGATGTTGATGGTGATTGCGGGTATAACAGATATGTTGGATGGGGCGATCGCACGCTATTTCAATCAACGAACCACTGTGGGGGCTTACCTTGATCCTTTGGCAGACAAAATTTTATTGGTCAGCTTGTTTGTGAGCTTGTTTGTTGTGGGCAAGGTGCCGCTGTTTATTTTTTTAGCCGTGATTTTCCGTGATGCCATTATTATCTTTGGGGCGGTTGCTTATGAAATGGTCACACGCCAACTGACCATGGAGCCGAGTCTAATATCCAAGGCAACCACATGTATGCAAATTTTTTATATTGCCTTACTTTTATTGGATATGGCAACGCCCATTTCAGGTGTATGGGTAAGCTTGGTGATGTGGTTGACATTTGTGTTAACCTGCATGTCAGGGGTGCATTATATGGTGACGTGGACCCATAAAGCAGTTGGGCATGAAAAGGCGCAATAAGTCGATGAAAATGCAACAACAATGCCTTCACTTTTCCTCAGATTTGAAGCATGACTACCATATGTGGGTTCATCATAGCGGCACCGAAATCGCTTGTGCCAAGATTGCGATATGGATGAATCAAGGTGGTCTTTTATGGCTAACTTCCGATGAACCTGCTGGAAAAAGTCACCTACTCCATGCTTTGGCGCAAGAATGCTCCCAACTCAAGCGTATCGAGCCAGGTAAACGACTCCCCCCCATCAAACAAGTGGCTGTTTGGTTGGATACATTAAAAGATACAGACTTATGGGTACTGGATTTACATGCTGGTAAACTGCCAAAACGAACCGCTTTGGCTTTGTTTCATTTGATTGAACGCGCCAAAGAAAGCCAGCATGCCTTGTTGATTTCGTGGCGTTGTCCAGATACAGACTTAAAACCTTCGGAGCTTGCCAGCCGTTTGCGTATGATGGAACAGGTGAAAATTCAAGCACCTGAAACGGATGCTGATTTAAGGCGAGTTTTGCAAGCCATTGCACACCAGTTGCACTGGGACATTCCTGAAGGCTTGATTAAAGTGTTGATTCAACATTTACCGCGTGATTTGGGGATTCAAGTCGATGCACTTCACCGTTTGGAAGCTGCATCACTCAAGGAACGGACGCGTTTAACCCAAGCTTGGGCGAAAAAGAAGCTGCAACTTCTGAAGTAAGGAGGTGTTTTGGTCACCAATAAATTAACCAAGTAAACATCATCAAAGCTGTGCTAGAATCTCGCCACCAAGCTTGCCAATACCACCATGGGTGATGCGTTTGTTGCCACAACAAGGGTGTGATGGATAAGGCGCGTAAGCCCAATGTTGCTGCCAAAAACCAAGCCGCTGATACATGTTGTAAAACAAAAATAACCATATAACAACTGAATAAAACCCATGCAATATTCATCACAAGATCCGCCACGCCATATCGCTCCGCCAATACAGCATCACTCACAGTGAAAACAATGAGTAATAAAGATGCGGAAATCAGCCAATTATTTTCAAAACTTGTTCCCCAAACGGGCTCTAAGCCAAGATATGGCGCCAGTGGCCAGCATAAAACGGGCAGCATGAGAGCCATGCTTGTGGCACTATAGAGTTGCTTAAAAAGCGATGGTGTGGATTGCTTTGTCAATGGGTATTGGCTTCATCATCAGGCATTGAAGTTGCATCCCCCGCAATGCTATAGCTGCCATCAGCCCAACGTGATAAATCAAGAGTGCGGCAACGTTCGGAGCAGAATGGAAAATAAAGGGCATTGCGGGAAGTCTGTTCTTTGCATAAGGGGCATTTGAACTGCGTTGTTTTTTGCGTCATAAAATGGGTACCAACATACGGTAATAAGGAAGATCTTGATCATAAGCCATTTGTGCTTTACCGGCTGACCATTGTTGAAAACGAATGCGCACCACATGCTGGTTACCTGAAAATTCAGGGGTAATGCCTGATTGTACGGCTGAGGTTGGCAAACCTACAATCAATAAGCCATGTTTTTCATCAGAACAGGTCGGTTGAAGTTGATCCGAACCATGGCGCGCCAATTCTTCCGTCCAAGGCACAAAATCGTGTAAAATACCATCAAGGTGACTGATAATGGCATGAATATCTTGCAAGGATTCATTGAGTTGTTCTTGAATCCCCAATGTTTGCCAAAAAATTGGTAAAACTTTTGGGTAAAAGATGCGGTGACCCAACCAATCCTGTTTTTTATGGCAATTGATCCATGATTGAATCACACCATCGTTGTACATAAAATCCAAGGCCTTCGGCAATGTTTTTGCCAAGACCTTTTCATATTCAGAAAGGCTGGCATGTGCTTCAAGAATTTGTTGTTTAAAGGCTGTGTTTTGCCTGCTTAAATTTTTTAAGTTTCTTTGAATGGCATGAATCAAGCCAACAATCTCTGGTACGACAGGTTTACGCGCGGCACTGCCCAGCAATGATTCTTGTAAGTCATGAATGGCCTGTAACCAGCCATACACATCATCGTGCAACTTCGCATGTTCCAAACATTGCAAGGCATTGCGGCATTCTAAAAAAGATTGCATACGTGGTGTCAGCGCAAAAGAAAAACGGGTAAGATGGTTCATGGTGTGATGGTATACTTAGGCTGCAATGCCAAAGCGTTGCAGCCAAGCATCAACCATGACCGTAATTTCTTTATATACAGCATGGAAACATGCTTCATTTTTACCCATAGGATCGCGCACTGTTTTACCGCCTACAGGCTGTGAAATCAAAAAAACTTTACCAATGCTTGCGGGGCGTATTTTACTTAAATGCTGGCGTTGCCCTTGTTCCATCACCATAATCAAAGCGGCGCGATCCACATCAGGCGCAAGCAGGGTTTGCGAAATATGTTTGCTCATATCGACACCAAAATCCATGCCCACTTTTTGCGCCGTAGCAGGCACCTTGCGCCCTGGCATGGCGAGAAGGCCGCGACTAAAGCATTCGGATTCACCCCCCAGCTCTTGCAAACGTACACGCATATAATATTCCGCAAAGGGGCTTCGGCACATATTTCCAGCACAAATCATCATAATGGGGGAAGGTAGAATCATGGGTTCTCCTATTTATTTTAATGGGGAGGCGATGTTCATTGCCAATCATCCCATATCGCATGCCCACCACTTTCTTGATCAATGCGTTGCATCAAGGCTTGATGGGCTTGCATTTCTTCGGGCGTTACTGTCAGTGTAGCACGTTGTAAAATCTCTGATGTTTGCCGTTGTTTATCTTGGCTGTGGTGAATTTCAGGTAGCTGAACAAAACTGGAAGCAGGTTGTGACACTGCATCCATACTCAGTGAAAATTGATTGCCACCTGTCATCATCAAATACATTTCAGCCAACAGTTCTGCATCCAACAAAGCACCATGAAACACACGGTGACCACGTTCCACACCATAGCGATCACACAAGGCATCCAAACTATTGCGTTGATGTGGATGGCGCTTTCGTGCCATAGCCAACGAATCAATCACAGGGATATTGCCAATATTGGGTAAACCTGCCTGTGACAATTCATACATGATAAAGCCCAAGTCAAACGGCGCATTATGAATGACCAAGGTTGCCCCCTCAATAAATGCCAAAAATTCTTGAGCAATCTCTGGAAATGTGGGTTCATCCTTAACTTTAGCATCATCAATGCCATGAATACGCACAACAACATTGGGAATGGGGCGGCATGGATTAATCAATCGGTGAAACTTTGTATTTGTTTGAATGGCGCGCTGCGTGACTTCCACAGCACCAATTTCAACCATACGATCACCTGACTGTGGGGATAAACCTGTGGTTTCTGTATCTAACATAACAAAACGCATGGTGGCAGTATAAGCTCTATGCTTCAGCCAACAACCTTAAACCCACCCAAGCTTGTGGATTGAGCAAATCTTGTTCTTGCAGCCATGCAATTTCAGCCTGTAGATGTTGGTGTTGTAGTGAACCTGTCTCATCATATTCAGGAACACTTATCTGCAAACGTTGATCTTCATGGTAGTCATCCAAACTATCCACAATAAAGCTCATACCACCTTCAGAAATATCACGCAATTCAACGGTGGTATGGGCTTGATTTGCATGTATTCTCACTTCAATATGAAAGTTGACACTTTGACGTGGGTGTTCGCGCCTTTCCTGCGGTGTTTGCTGCGGCATAAGTTCAATCCCCCTGCAATCAGGGGAGCGAGCAAAAAGCATGCCGATTGTAACTAAGCGGCATGGTGTTTCGATAGGTCAGTCAGCGCCCAACGTGGTTGGGCATCCCAAATATCATCATGATACAAGCCATATTGAAGCCGTTTGAAGGCTGCAAAGGCAATCATGGCAGCATTATCGGTACAATAATCAAGATTAGGCAGGGTGACAGAGACACCTTGTTGTTGGGATTTTTCTTCCAGTAATGTGCGTAAATAATGATTGGCGGCCACGCCCCCTGCCATCAATAAACGTGGCACGCCTTCTTGCTTGCATGCACGTAGGCTTTTTTTCACCAATACATCACCCACTGCCGATTCAATACAAGCTGACATATCACGGCGAATGTCATCCGTCACATCTCCTGCATCACGAATCGCATACATGACTGCCGTTTTTAACCCTGAAAAGCTGAAATTTAGGTGATCGTGTTGTAGCATGGGACGTGGAAGCTTGAACCGCTTGGCATTGCCTCCCACAGCCCAACGTGAAATTTCGGGACCACCGGGGTATGGCAAACCCAAAACCCGTGCCGATTTATCAAAACATTCACCCGCAGCATCATCCAAGGTCTGCCCAATGATTTTATATTCACCCACCGCATCAACCCGCACCAAGAGAGTGTGTCCGCCTGAAACCAACAGGGTAATAAACGGAAAATCTGGAAGTTCATGGTTTAAACCTGCCGCCAATAAGTGTCCTTCCATATGATGAATGGGAATCACAGGAATCTGATTCACCAAGCCAGCAGCACGAACATAGGAAGTGCCAACAAGCAGTGCGCCCATCAACCCTGGTCCAGCAGTGACGGCAAGGGCATCCACATCCTGCCAACTACTTTGGGCATCATGTAGCACCGCATCGACAAGAGAGGGTAGGACTTGTAAATGTTCGCGGGAGGCAACTTCGGGGACGACACCACCAAAACGTGCATGGCTGGCAATTTGTGATGCGATCCGCTCTGCGAGCAGGCACCCTTTGCCTGAATCAAGGTTGCCATCATATAAGGCAACCGCCGTTTCATCACAAGATGATTCAATTCCTAAAATTCGCACGATGGTCACTCTCCTTGCAAGCGATGTCAGTTTGCCTATTCTTCAATCATTAAAGGATAGGCAACACATCACTGATGCGTTGATCTTATTGGAGGCGGTATGCTTTACAAATGGCTCATCGTAGCAAGTTATCTATGCAGTATGCTGGTCGGAATCGAAGTTGCGGAAGCAGCCAATCGTGCGACAAGCGTAGAAGTTGATCAAAAAACACATCAAGCACGTGCTCCCTATATTGATTTTGAACATTTACGCGACCCTTTTGCTTCTTATTTGGCAACCATTGCTATGCGAGGTCAACGCCTATTAAAAACGCAGGAATACAAGCTTGCGAACCGTAAGCGTGAACCCTTGGAAGTATTTGATTTAAATACACTATTGTTGGTAGGCATTTATAAGATGGGGGATAGACATGTGGCGATGGTGCAAGATAGCCAAGGTAAAGGGTATATGGTGAAACAAGGTAGCTATATGGGGAAAAAAAGTGGACGTATTGAAAAAATAGATTCAGATACTATCTATGTGGTAGAGAAAATTCTTAACATTGAAGGACAAATTATTGACCAACAAGTGACCTTAACCCTGAAAGAAGTGAATGAATAAACGCTCAAGAAAAATGACCAAATCTCAAGTTCAAGCCTTGTTTGAACATTTAAGAGCCTCGGATCCCACTCCCAAAACCGAACTTCATTATACCTCTAATTTTGAACTTCTGACATCTGTTTTGTTATCGGCCCAAGCGACAGATGTCGCTGTAAACAAAGCCTGTGCCAAATTATACCCTGTTGCCAACACCCCACAAGCCATCCTTGATTTGGGGCTGGAAGGGCTTGAATCATATATTTCCAGCATCGGACTTTATCATAGCAAAGCCAAACACCTGATGAAAACCTCTGAAATTTTGCTACAAAAGCATCAAAGCCAAGTCCCTAATACGCGCAAAGCATTGGAAGCCTTGCCAGGGGTCGGTAGAAAAACTGCCAATGTGGTGTTAAATATACTTTTTGGTGAACCGACACTTGCTGTAGATACGCATATTTTTCGTGTCGGGAACCGCATGGGTTTGGCATCTGGAAAAACACCGCTGGAAGTCGAGAAAGGTCTGTTAAAGATCATTCCGAATGAATTTTTATTGCATGCACATCATTGGTTGATTTTGCATGGGCGATACACATGTACCGCCCGAAAACCCAAATGTCATCTTTGTGCTGTTTCAGAATACTGTCAATGGGCTGAAAAGCCCATCACCTAACTGTGATGTTACGCACTCGGTCATCCAGTGCTTCCACCTGCTCGTCATACCCGAAATCTTTTATCGGGTATCTTATCCATAGACCCTCGATACAAGCATTCGAGGGTGACGTGCTGACAGACTCGTGGATGGGCAGGGCGCATGACGACATATTTCAAGAAAATGCGTAACATCAGTTGCCTAACATGAAATGAAAGACTAACGGTGATTGTTTACCGTTGCAGGAATCACATCACCTGAAGCTTGCAATGAAATCGCACCTGGATGGGTTCGATAATGATGACGTATCACATGGGCAAGCTTCTGCTTCACACTATCATCAATCAAGCAGGGTGATGTTTCAGGTAAGGCTGAAATTAAACCTTGTAGCAATTGCTCTTGGGGTTCGGGCATATCCTTGATCCACGATGCCAATAAATCAGCATTTACATAGGCGGGAAGCGAACCTAAAATACCCAAGTCATTTTGTTCATGGACCAAAAGCCCTGTGGTGGTGCCGCGATCTAAGGTCAAAACCTGAAAGAAATACAAACTGTGATAAGCCAATTGTGTGGCACGATCTTCATCACTGGCTTGTGTTGGTTTTTTTAATGCCTGAGTCAAAATAGCCACATAGCTATCCATCGCAGCTTCACCCACCGATGCCGCCAATGCCAAATCTTTTTCGGCATCACCTGTATTGTATTGCTCCAAATAAAAATGAGCCACACCACGATGACGATTTAATACAGGAATCAAAAAATAGCGCTCACCTTGGGCTTTGGCCTCATCAAACTGTTCAGGGGCAGCGGCTTGCAAAGCATTGAAAAACACTTGTGTGGCATCTGTATTTTCAATGGCAGGGTTTAAATCAGCCATCATCCGCCAATAACCTTCACCATTGCGCATTTCTGTCCAACTGATGTGAATATGTACCGAAGGTGCATGCGGATGAACAGGATGGATGATGGTTGAAATTGCATTGGCAGAGCTTAATTTTTTCTCGGGAAGGTCATCATAATGCACTTGTGAAACATTCACCGATCCCCGTCCAATCACATCGCCAGCGGCAGTGCCATAACGAATGCCACCACCATGCTGACCTTCATCGCGAAACCACTCGACAGTTTCAAATTTTTGCCCACTGTCCAATGATGTCGTAAGTGCTTCCAAAGCATCGACAAAGCGTTTTTGTAAACGGCTGACCAAATCATAGGCTTGAATAGCTTGGGGGGATTGTGCGGGAATACGTTGCATGATGTCCTCTCTAAGGTTATTTGAAACTTATTGATGAGGGGTAACCACCCATCATTTAAGCGTTTGCCATACGGCGAGATGATGGGGTGGCGCGTTCTTCGGGGCGAATGCCCAGTTTTTTAAACAAAGCTTGATCTTGATCTGCTTCGGTATTTCCTGTGGTGAGTAGCTTCTCACCATAAAAGATCGAGTTTGCACCTGCCAAGAAGCACAATGATTGCATTTCTTCGCTCATGACTTCACGTCCTGCGGATAAGCGAATATGTGAAGATGGCATGGTAATTTTTGCCACAGCAATGGTGCGAATAAAATCAAAATTATCCAAATCCTCAACCTCAGACATCGGCGTACCTTCAACCTTCACCAACATATTGATGGGGACAGACTCAGGATGAGGATGCATGCGCGCCAATTGCGCCACCATGCCTGCGCGGTTTTTCATGGCTTCACCCATGCCCACAATACCGCCGCAGCACACACTCATGCCTTCAGCACGCACATTTTTGAGTGTGTCCAAACGTTCTTCATAGGTGCGGGTTGAAATAATCGTTTTATAAAAATCGGGATCACTATCAAGATTGTGGTTGTAATAATCCAAGCCTGCATCTTTAAGTTTACGGGCTTGCTCAGCATCCAACATACCCAAAGTCGCGCAAGCTTCCATATCCATATTTTTCACTTCACGAATCATGTCCAAGACCAAATCAAAGGCGCGCCCCTTGGGTTCACGCCAAGCTGCGCCCATACAAAATCGGGTTGCACCTTTTTCTTTCGCCACTTTCGCCGCTTGCATGACTTCATCTTTTTTCATCAAAAGTTCGGATTCAACATCCGTGTTGTAACGCGAAGATTGTGGACAATATTTGCAATCTTCGGGGCAACCCCCAGTTTTAATAGAAAGTAAGGTGGAGAGCTGCACTTCATTGGCATCAAAATACATGCGATGGGCTTGTTGTGCCTGAAACATTAAATCATTAAAGGGCAATTCAAACAGTTTTGTGATTTCTTCCACAGTCCAATCGTAGCGCATGTTGTTCTCCATCTTTCAAAGGTGGGCGAAAGGTAAACTGGGATGCGCTTGAAAAGAAGAGGGAATGATAAGATATACGCAACACTCCCCCCTATTTATTCAAATATATTGTGAATGATTTATGAGAACATGCGAAAATGTGCAGATGCAATCATCAACAATAACATAGGAATAGAAAGTAAGGTGTTAATGCGTGAAGCCATCAATGCTTTTTTACCCGCAGCGGCTTTTTCAGCAGCAGACGCATCCACCATACCAATCACTTTCTTTTGATTCGGCCAAATAATAAACATCACATTCGCCCACATGATAATCGCCAACAAAGCACCAATACGAATATCCCAACCTGCATTTGCACCCAGTTCAGCAAACAATACGATACCAAATACCAATGTTAAATTCGCACCCATACGAAACAAGTATAACGCGCGGCGTACAATACTACCTTCTTTGAACAATTCGCCTTTACTATCCGCAGAAAAGCCACCCATCGCAGGTACTTGCACAAAGTTGAAGTAATAAAGCAAGCCAATCCATAAAATACCTGAAAGCACATGCAACCAGCGTGCGCCGTCAAAAAGGCTTGGCACTGTGCCACCTGTCGCTGCTGCAATAGCAACAATCATGGCTGCCAAAACAAAGCCTGCAATGGCTGTTAGTTTGGCATCTTGTAAAATTTTCATATCAATCTCCTTGATTTTCTCGAAATATATCGAATCCTTATGACACAAACACACTTTGGAATTGAGTGTTTTTCTCATAATGACAGTGTGTGACCATCAAGTATATGCTTGCGCCCATGAATAATCGGTGAAGTGAGGACTGAATGAGTGATTTAGATGTAAAAAAGAAGTGGCAACCTGGAAAACGTGATTTTATTTTTTTAGCCGTTGTTGCTTCGGTGATTTTGGTGTTGGTCTTGGGTACAAGTGATCGCACCACAAAGAATGTTCCCTCTGATACCATTCATTTACAAGTCACCTCTCGGGCTGAATGTATGGCATGTCATGCTGTTGATGCCATCAAACCTCAACCCAAAGGGCATACCCGTGCAGATCAATGTTTTCAATGCCATAAGCAACCCCAAAACTGGAATCAAAGACCGCTATGAACGCCATGAAAACCATTGGCATCAGTATTCGTCCCAAGGCTGAACGCGCCAAAACCTTGGCCAATGAACTGGCAACATGGTTGGAAGTGCGTGGCTGTGAAGTCTTGTGTGATGAAACACAGGCATCCCTCAAACATGAAACCTCATCCTTACAAACGATGGCAGCCCGTGTGGATTTACTCATTGTTTTGGGTGGTGATGGCACGTTATTACATGCTGCGCGTCATTTTATGAACTCCAGTGTGCCTATTTTAGGCATCAATCTTGGACGTTTGGGTTTTTTAACCGAAACACCCGTGGGCAGTATGTTGGATGTCGTTGAATCAGTATTGGCAGGTCATTTCAAAACCAAACATCATTTTGGTTTGCACGCCTCGTGCTGGCGAGAAGGTCAATGCTTAAAAGAAGACATCGCCATGAATGATGTCGTATTACAACGCTATGCCCACCCCCGTCCGATTGAATTTGAGGTGACATACCGCGATCAACTGATGTTTCGTTTGCATGCCGATGGTTTGGTCTTGGCAACACCCGCAGGTTCAACAGCCTATGCCTTATCAGCAGGTGGCCCGATTGTTCACCCTGAAGTGGAGGCCATCAGTGTTGTGCCGCTTTGTCCGCATACTTTATCCAATCGACCTGTCGTCATTCCTGCCGATGATGTCATTACATTGAAATTGTTGAATAGCCCCAAACCTTCGGTACTCAATTTAGATGGGCAAGAATGCTTGGTTTTATCAGAAGGTGATGAGGTAAAAGTAAAGAAAGCAGGTGAAGTTTGTTTGATTTACCTGCCTGAACGCCATTATTTTAAGACACTACGCAGTAAACTTCATTGGGCAGGGCATGAAAGTTAAACTGAATAATGCGTAAGGATGCAGCATGTTAACAGAACTCAATATTCGTGAATTTGGTCTTATCGAACATGTTCAACTTCTCATCAGGTATGACCATGCTTACAGGTAAGACAGGGGCTGAAGATGAACTATTTCGTTTTTCTTTGGCACTCAAAGCCAATGACACCTTTGATCTGTTCCCCCAAATACTGCATAAAGCAATCATCATACAACAAGGACAAGTGTGTCTTATCAAATAAATATTCGAGCTGCCAATGTCTGCGATGTCGATGCCATTGAAGTTTTATTAATACCCTATGCTCAGAAAAAAGTGGTATTACAACGCAGTAAAGATGATATATTTCAACATCTTCAAGAATTTATTATTGCTGAATATGAGGGGGTATTGGTAGGCACTGCCGCCTTGCATGTCTATGCCTCACATATTGCAGAAGTGCGATCCTTGGTGGTTAATCCCAATTACCAAGGCATGAAAATTGGACAATTATTGGTCAAAGGCTGTGAACATAGTGCCATGCAATTGGGTGTGGATCAGGTTTTTGCTTTAACCTATGTGGATCAATTTTTTCTTCGCATGGATTATAAAGTCGTCTTAAAAGAAAGTTTACCCCATAAAATTTGGACAGTGTGTGTCCATTGCGACAAGTTCAGTGCTTGCGATGAAATTGCTGTGATGAAATGTTTAGCTAGGATCAACATAGAGAGCAATAGCGCAGCTAAAAAACTTGATGAATATCAACTGAACTCATGGGATCCTCATGGATAATAATTTCAGCATTTGGATATACTGCTAACAATGCGGCTTCCACATCATCGGAAATCGCATGGGCTTCAATCAAAGGTAAGTGGTCATCCAGCTCCAAATGTAATTGAATAAATAGGGTCGTTCCTGATTTTCGCGTACGCAAATCATGCACACCCAAAGTTTTAGGGTGGTTGATAATAATTTGGCGGATATTTTCTCGCTCATCATCTGAAAGCTCTTGATCCATCAAATCTTTCAATGCGAGCTGAATAATTTCCCAAGCACTGTACAAAATAAACACACCAATGCCCAAGGCAAACACAGCATCAAATCCAGACCAACCATAAAATGCCAATAATAATGCCAACAACACACTCA
Organism: Zetaproteobacteria bacterium; assembly: GCA_002746295.2. Taxonomy (GTDB): domain Bacteria; phylum Pseudomonadota; class Zetaproteobacteria; order Mariprofundales; family Mariprofundaceae. Next base: position 4,994 of record NVWS02000077.1, on the reverse strand, counting down.
TATTCATATATAAGTCGGTTTTATAGTGCATGGCATCGGCTTGAATCGCGACAGATCCAGTTTTACGAATCACCAAGCGTTGAAAACTAAGTAAAGCCAAGGTTGCCACAATCGAAAAGATCATCACAGCCAAACCGATGCCCACATCTTCCAAGGGTTGAGGATGAAAAAAACGAGAAAAGGCTTCAAGTATCAGAAATAATGCTGAACCTGTGATAAACATCGATTGAGCCAAGCCAGCCAAAGATTCAGCTTTACCATGCCCAAAACGATGCTCGGCATCGGCAGGCTCTAAAGCATGGCGAACAGCAAACAGGGTGATCAATGATGCCACTGCATCAAGGCATGAATCCAGTAGCGTTGCCAAGAGGCTCACCGAATCAATCCACATCCATGCCACCAGTTTTGCTGTAATTAACAGTCCCGCCACACTGGCTGAAGCATAGGTGGCACGCTTCATCCATTTGCCAGCTTCTTCGGAAGAAAGACCTTTTTTCTCGATGTTGTTATCGTTCATTCAACAACAAAGCCTTCCAAACCACGACTCATGCCGACAGGCCCTGTTCGTGTACTCTCAATCACCCCAAAAGGACTGACTTTGTTCAGAAAGTCTTGCAAAGCATCAATATGCCCTGTGATTTCAACAATCATATATTGTCCTGAATCCTCATCAATAATTTTACCATCAAATTCATACACCAAATCAGCTATCGCGGGATCAGCTTGAATTTTCACCAGCAACATCTCACGCTCTAAATGGACTTTATGCGAAATATCTTCGGTTTTAATCACAGGAATCAATTTGTTCAGTTGTTTTTTTATTTGCTCAATAATGCGTTCATCGCCGCGTGTCACCAAGGTCATACGGCTCACGGTTTTATCCAGAGTCGGCGCAACATTGAGGCTTTCAATATTATAACCACGTGCAGAAAATAAACCTGCTACCCGCGTCAACACGCCAAATTCATTTTCAACCAATACTGTAATTGTATGTCTCATGACAACACCATCTCATTCAATGCCGCACCTGCTGGCACCATTGGGAATACATTTTCATCTCTTGCAATCGCAATATCCACAAACACAAACCGATCATTCACAGCAAAGGCTTCCGCCAGACCCGCATCCAATTCTGCAATCGTATCAATCCGAATACCAACCCCGCCGTAAGCTTCCGCTAATTTGGCAAAATCAGGCAGTGAGTCAAAATAAGAATTGGAATAACGTGAACCATGAAACATTTGCTGCCACTGACGCACCATGCCCATATAGGCATTGTTCAATAAAATAATGACAATTTTTTGTTTGTACTGAAAGGCAGTTGCCAACTCTTGGGTACACATTTGAATCGACGCATCACCTGTAAACAAGACCACCGTTTCTTCAGGGAAAGCCACGGCGGCACCCACCGCAGCAGGTAAACCATAACCCATGGTACCTAAACCACCCGAGGTGAGCCAACGATGTGGTTTTTTAAAACCATAATATTGGGCTGCCCACATTTGATGCTGACCGACATCCGTCGCAACAATGGCATTACCTTCTGTTATTTCATGTACCTTACAAATAACATGTTGGGGTTTGATTGCAGCATTGTCATCTTGTATATAGCCCAAGCTATCTTTGGCACGCCACTCATCAATTTGTTCCCACCAAAGCTTTAATGCATCTGTATTCATTACTTTGCCTTGGTGATCCAGTTCAGCAAGTAACTGCTTCAACACCACACCCACATCACCAACAATGGGTATATGAGCGTGTACATTTTTGGAAATGGATGCGGGATCAATATCAATATGAATAATCTTTGCATCGGGGGCAAAAGCATCCAAACGCCCTGTCACTCGATCATCAAAGCGTGAGCCAATGGCAATCAGTATATCACAATGGGATACTGCCATATTGGCTTCGTATGTGCCATGCATGCCCAACATACCAACAAAATGAGCATCCTCATACGACATGCCACCCAAGCCCATCAAGGTGCTGGTGACAGGTGCATGTAAACGGTGACTGAATTCGGTGAGAAGCTCCGAGGAGCCTTGAGAAGCCATGATACCGCCACCTGAATAAATCATTGGGCGTTTGGATGATAGTATCGCTTTGATCGCTTTTCTTACTTGTCCATGATGTCCTTCAATGACAGGTTGATAAGAACGCATATTCACTTCTTCAGGCCATTTAAACTCACAAATAGCATTGCCCACATCTTTGGGAATATCAACAAGTACAGGGCCCGGGCGACCTGTGGTTGCGATATGAAAGGCTTGACGAATAATCAAAGCTAAATCTTCCACACGCTTAACCAAGAAGTTATGTTTGGTGGCTGAACGCGTGATACCGATAATATCGGCTTCTTGAAAGGCATCGCTGCCAATCAATGCTGTGGGTACTTGTCCTGAAAAACAAACGGTTGGAATGGAGTCTGCATAAGAATCTGCCAAACCTGTCACAGCATTGGTTGCACCTGGTCCTGATGTCACCAATGACACACCACACTTACCTAAAACACGCGCATAGCCATTGGCAGCATGTAAGGCAGCTTGCTCATGACGCACTAAAATATGTTTGAAATAATCTTGTTTAAAAATAGCATCATAAATAGGAAGTACAGCACCACCAGGGTAACCAAAAATAGTTTCGACACCCTCTCGATGAAGACACTCTACAAAAATTTCAGCACCCGTTAATTTCATGATTTCACTCGTTATGTGTAAATTTAGCTGCCGATATGCCAGCCGTAAAAAGAAATGCCACGATAGGTTTGACCTTTTGAAAGTCAAGCGTATCACTCTGCTTTAACCTTGATAAAACAAGGTGTTTTCAATCCAATAAATCCTTGGATAAATCGAATCTCATGGTTACGCTAACCCACTTTATATACCTATACTCAAGATGGCATATGAAGAAAAACTATGAGATCAAAAATTCACATGAGCCATCTTTTTGGTATATGCTTAAAATGTAAGCGAAGCTGTTTCGACCACCAAAATTACTTGTGATGATGACACAGGTGATTTCAACGTGATTACCTCTGTTGGGGAGAGCCTAAGAAGAAAGGAGTGTGTGATGAAAAAAGTAATTCAATCTTTGACCTTGTTGATATCCTTGTGTTTTTTATCTTCGTGTGCAACGGGTTTTTTGGGAGGCTCGTATGCCAAACATGAGTCAAGTAGCGTCATCGATTATTTGTACCCTGAAGGTGATCCAAAAGTTCCAGAAATAACCACTTATTTAAACCTACCAGTTCGTGTTGGTATTGCATTTACCCCTGTGGCTGAACAAGGCTCCAGTTTGCCAGAAAATGAGCAACTAGCATTACTTGAAAAAGTTCGCGCGGTATTTGAAAATTATCCATTTATTGAACACATTGAAGTCATTCCATCGGCGTATTTGCGACCCAAAGGCGGCTTTGACAATTTAGCGCAAGTGGGGCGGATGTTTCAGGTGGAGGTGATGGCGCTAGTATCTTACGATCAAATTCAGTTTGATGACCCCAACAAGTTGTCCTTTTTGTATTGGTCTATTGTGGGAGCTTATTTTGTTAAAGGTGATCAACACGATACACGAACAATGGTGGATACTTCCGTGTTTGATATTCGCAGTCATAAATTACTGTTTCGTGCACCAGGGATGAGTGTTCAAAAAGGTAATACAACACTATTGAATTACCGAGAGGAAGCGCGTCAGGCGCAAATTGAGGGGTATGATCAGGCAGTGAAATCCATGATTCCGAACTTGAAAAAAGAATTACAGACCTTCAAAGAACGCGTGAAAAAGGATAAAAATATTCAGGTTCGTCATAGCTCAAATTACTTAGGAGGCGGATCTTTTTCATGGGAATTCCTGCTTATTCTAATGGGCTTGCTCTACGCCGCGCGCCGATTAAGGAGCGATTAAGGCGGCTGTATGCACCTTTGGTTTTGGGGAAGCATATGCTGTATCTTGGTGGGGGTGCTTCCCGATCCTTGGATACGGATGCTGGCATATGACCGCTTGGCAATATTGGAACAAGGGCAATACTGGCGCCTTTGGACTGCACACTTGACTCACTTTTCCTGGTCGCAGTTATTTGTGGATACTGGGATGTTTGCCGCTCTAGGCTATGTCTTGCGCACTTATGTAACGGATACTCATTTGTTGAAGAAGATGGCTTGGGCGATGCCGTTGATATTGATAGGCTTGATGTTATGGCTGCCAAATATACAGGGCTATCGTGGTTTGTCGGCTGTGGTGAGTATGATGTGGATCATGCTGGCTGCTTTTGTGTGGCAAAAAGCAGATGGGCGAAGCTTGCATTTGTTATTGGTAGCAGGATTGTTGGGATTGTTTGTGTTTCGTCTACTGTTGGATGCTGGCGCGGAAAAGATCACTATTTCCCACTTGCCTGTGGGGGTTTTTGTACTTTGGCAAGTACATGCGCTGGGGGCTTTAGCAGGTGCTGTAGCATGGTATTTAAGCCAAACAGCCCCTAGAGACTTAGATAGATAAGGATATTTATATGAATATTTTAAATAAAATATGGCAACAACAGGTTCAAAATTGGGAATACACTTCTGCTGCCACACCTGATTTAAAAGGTATCGACTTTCAAAGTTTTCCCGCTTCTCTCCACCAAACGGACAAAACTGTGATTATCCCCTTGGATACCTCATCAACATTGGGGACAACCTACCCCGCAACCAGCCCAAATTTATTGGCAAACTATATCCATATTGCTGACGGCGAACATATTCAAACCCATGCCGATGCAAGTTCCGAAGTATTTTATGTCATGCGTGGTTCAGGCAAAAGTAAGATGAATGATGGTGGTGTGATTCAATGGCAAGCAGGGGATGTATTCACGATGCCTTGTAACCAAGGTGTGACCCACGAAGCTTCATCTGATACGGTAATATTTTGGACACATGATGGGCCTTTATTATCTTACTTGGGTGTTCAAGCTCACCAAGCACGTTTTAAACCTGCCTTTTATCATCATCAAGACTTGTTGG
>NVWS02000076.1 GCA_002746295.2 Zetaproteobacteria bacterium | reverse complement strand
TACTTGAAGGTTTAAATTCGGTTTTACAGGCTGCTAAACGTAAAGCACGCGGCTATAAATTCGCACACTTCAAAACTATGGCTTACTTAATGACTGGGAAATTGGACTTTTCCAAGGTTAATAAATTTTGCTTACCCACTTGATTTTCAAAAGAGCCGATTAGAATTTATCCAGTTTTTAATATTAATGAGATTATTTATATGCTCTTTGGATGTTACTGATGATTTTGTATATTTGTTTATGACAAGGGTATTGATTTTATCTTTTACGCTATTGCGAAATTCAGCTTTATTGGAATCAGAGACATTATTTGCATAAACTCCAGATCTTTGAAGACCACCGCCAAAGGTGAGAATCCATATCTCATAATTTAGAAAATCAGATTGTTTTATTCTCATCATATCTTTCCTTTTTTGCCCTAACGACCTGCATGAGGGGCGCGAGCTTGCGAGCGTCCCACTCTATGCTTTTGTTAGCTATTTGTTTCAAAACTAAGATTATCCATAATTATATATGAATCTTTCTGCTGTAGTCTTTCATTGAGTCTAGCTTTTCTTCCTAAATAGACAAACTCCATTAGGTTGTTAAAATCAGTAATTTCATCTAACTCACCTTTGACGATTCCTTTTTCTTTATAAAGGTCTACAGCACTTTCAAAATCATCGTATAAACAACCTTTTTCTTGAATCGTCTGAGAAACAGTCCTAACTCTATCTACACATAAATCATACATATTCGGTCCTTGGCTGATAATAATTTGAGCTGTGCTTTCACCTAGTTTTGTCTTTAAATCCAATGCAGCTTCTGGTGTAACAGAAGCCATATTAAGTAGTTTTTCTTTTTGTTCATCTAACCATGCTATAGCTCTGGCTTCATCAAATGCTTTGAGTGTTGCAAGAGAGAGCTTATCAATGATGGCAACATTTTCTTTGTCTTGTTCGAATAAGTGTTCGAGAACTATGTATCTAATTATTGGAGGTAAAATTGAGAATGATGATTGAATCTCTTCATTTATACCGAATCTATGCTCATTAAAATAGTGAACAAATAAATATGCATACAAATCGAATAGATGTTCTATCGTTTTTTCTACTTCTTGCTCTGTAATCTGTCCCAAGGTTTGAGTGTGTGTGCATTTATTGCCAATAGTTGTAATATTTTCTAATGCTTTCAATAATAAAGGGTTGTTATTACTTCGTAGCTTTATTTTTTCTAAAATTTTTCTATTACCTAGGGTAACGTAATCTTCGTTTGAAAGGTCTAATACTTTTCGAATAATTACTTCAGCATATTGCCGTATTGTTGAAATAGTTCCTCTATTTGAACGTGAATCAAGATAAAATGCATCATTCAATAAATCTTTTACTAAAGCACTGTACGCTTGATTGTTAAATACTGCCATATTTTTCCTTTTAATGTCATTTAAGTGAATTCATCGGTCATACTTGAGATAGCTAACGACCTGCATGAGGGGCGAGCGCTAGCGAGTCCCTCTCGATGCTCTTGTTATACCTTTATGATTGCATTCATCAATCTATCAAATTCTGAATTATTTATTACTATTTTTTTAAGAATTTCATCCTGACTTAAGCCATAGTGATTTGGATGGATACCCTTTGATAAAATATATAACTCAACATTTTCACATTGTTCTTTTACTGATTTATAATCTTCTAATATTTTCTTACCAGAGTTTACTTCGGTTGCTACTACAACATGATATTTAAGATTATCAGAAAATTTACCTGTATATTTCTTTTTTGTTTTTCCATTTACAAAGTGTGTGTCTTTTCCTTGAACTGACTTAATAAGTTGATCCCACTCTTCACAGAATTTAAGCATTCCATCTCTATTCCATCCTGTATCAGCTTTCATATCAACAAGATCATAAATAACTTCATTCTTTTCATGTTGAATTACAATGTCTGGGTATTTTGTTTTAGCATTAGAAAATTTTAAAGGCTGATCCGTAAAGTAGCTACAAGAATTTGGATTATTAAGCGCTATAAATAGCGCCGTTAAATCTTCCAGTTCACTAGAAATTGACGTGCTTCTTCCACGAAAAATATTGGGGTTGTAGTACTTTGGTTCCCTTGAATTAAAATATAGTTCAATAAGCTTTCTAAAGTATTCATTAGGAGGCATTTTATAGTGCATAAGAGATCTCCAGCTTTAAGGTATAACGCTCTAAATCACGGGCGGCGCAGCCGTCCCTTGCATTTTCTTGTTAGATGCACAACACAATAGGAGATTAAATATGAGTATTTTTGAGCAAAGTATTGAGACTGAGGATTGTGGAATGTGCGCTAGCACTACGCACTACACTATAGAAGATATATACAATGCTTTCAAGGAGCGAATGGACAAAGAGAACGCAGAAACACGCAACCTGCTAGCGAAATGCTATGATAACAGAGAAGGATTAGCTTATGAGCATGATATACTTGATGCAATAAGAAAAAAATTAGGCATCTAACGACCCAAATGAGGGGCGCGAGCTTGCGAGCGTCCCTCTCGATTTGACTGGTTATGCATTAGTAATCCTCAAGTGAATCACAATTATTCATCCCTTGGGAAGAAAGTATATTTTTTATTGCATAAAAATCAGAACTGGCAATAGCAGCCTTATAATAATCCTTTGATTGTAAAGCGTTTTTAAAAACTAATTTTATATCTGGCATAATATCATTTAAATTATTTGCATGAGAAATAGAAAAAGCTAAATCAACTGATGATAGATAAATTAGACCTTCTTTTTCGTGTATCAGAGATGGTAATCTTTGGTAGTTAAAAAATGGTGAGTTTTTATAAATATCATTCCATTTTGCATCTGCAAAATATTTATCCCAATTAAATCTAGTTGTAGACATATATTTTCATCCTTTTTGTTTGATAGTCGTTAGGGTTAATATTTTAAGGGTAATTTATACAAATTTAGTTTTAAAAAGACTAAATAAACCAATCACTTTTTAATCATAAACTTGAAAGATAACCTTATAATTTTCCGCTACCAAAATAACTCAAGTCCAGTATCACTTGTGATGCATAACGACCTGCATGAGGGGCTGGAGCGAAGCGGAAGTCCCTCTCGATGCTTTGGTTAGCAGTCATATCCCATAATCCTTTTTGCACGCTCTATAATATGATCATAACTCATGATAGATAAATTATGATAACTAGAATTCAGTATCCTAAAAGCTTCTATTTGTTTGGAGTTCCAATCATATGAACGACCAAATATTAAGATACAACGTGGTTTAATGGTTTTTACTCCATCAACTCTTTCCAGAAACTTTACACTATTGGCTTCTCGTTCAATTTCAAATATATATGCGGTAGCTTGTGTGATCGCTTTGATTAAGTCTGTGGAGGGAATGTAGTTACCATGGTCTAATGCTTTCGACCAAAATTGCATGCCGCCTTCAGGACGCTTAATTTCAATAATATCCAAGAAGCCATCGTATGCTTCCATGAGAAAGTCTGTAATATTTTTGGTGTCAATAGACCTCTCATCTAAAATACGTACAAAATCGCTACCTAATACCCAACTATTTCTTTCAAACCATTTTTGCCAATTCGCTTCAACAAGATTATTATCTAACATTGATTGAAACTTTTCAATTGCCTTTATTCGTTTAGCATTTTGTAACCCAAGTTCTAACTCTTCTGGAATAACATCATTAGAAAGGATAAACCTTACTAAATTTTGTTTATCTGGAAGTGAAAATAAGGCTTTAATTTGATCTGCATTTGATTTTTCAAAAGGCTTATCTAGTGGGATAAAAGCTTTTATGCCTTCTTTGAAAGGTTCATAATGCTCTTGGAGAAGTGATATCAATGATGTGAATTCCTCACCATCAAGAGTCAATTCACTTTTGGGAGATAAATTATCAACCTCCTCATTCTCCCAGAAGTCCTTCGGTTTTTTATAACGCCCAACCTTGAGAAATATTTCATCTTCTAAAGTATTATGTTCAATTTTCCAAAAATATGCTCTTGTTAAGACTGTTTTTTTGTCTTTCAACTTCCAGATAAGCTTATCTTTGACTTTGGACATAAACTCTCCTCTTATCTGCTAACGCCCTGCATGAGGGGCGAGCGTTAGCGAGTCCCACTCTATGCTTTTGTTAGCTTTTTTAATTGATTCATTTCTAACCATGGTCGTTTTCTATGAAGCATTCTGTGGCAATTTGAACAGACCAAAGCAATATCTTCTTTTTTTGTTTCTTCTCCATTCTCATCTAACCTGAATTCAGGTAATTCACTTATTGGCTTTGTATGGTGGGCTTCTATAAACTCTCTACCTATTTCACCATAATTAAACTCAAAATCAAAACCACAACATTGACACTCTAATTCCCCATATTTTTTCAGTGCTTCTTGTTTTACAATTCTTATTAAGCGTAGATTTCTTTCTCTTTGCTTGTGTAATTTCTCTTTTAATTTCCCTTCTGGAAACGCTTCTCGAAAATTAGGTTTAATTTCATCAAAAATATCAGCTTTAATTCTGCTCTCATAAAGTGATGATAATTCGGTAGTGGGTTAAATCTGAATTTAAGGATAAATATCCACCCCGAATTCAACTTTGTTAATGAGTAATCCTATTACAATATCGTGCATTTTTTCACACTTTGAAAAACATATTGTTTTTCGAGTCAAGCGTTTAATCCAAG
>NVWS02000075.1 GCA_002746295.2 Zetaproteobacteria bacterium | reverse complement strand
CTTTCGCCCATGCGTCGATCTGAAACCATGGATGATATGGATTACCTGCGTTTTGATGGGGCAAATATTGCGCCTTATCTCATGTGGTTATCACAACATGAAAAAAAATATTACCAACACATCGTTGATACGATTCGTTTGGTCACACCGTTCTTTGATGATTTTTTATTTCGCCCCAATGCGCAAGGGAAGGTACGCTTAAACTGGACACAAAAAGGCTCCGACTATCCTTTAAAGCCACATCATTTTTCGGATGGAACGCTGCGTTTTATTGGTTTGGTTACAGCCCTGTTGCAACCCAATCCCCCATCAACGTTACTGATTGATGAGCCTGAATTGGGGCTTCACCCGTATGCTATTGAAATCTTGGCGGAACTTCTTGAAGCCGCCTCAAAGAGAATGCAGATTATAGTCTCGACCCAATCCCCTGCCCTTGTGGATTGCTTCTCTCCTGAAAATATTATTGTAGTCAACAGAAAGAACGGAGCCTCAACGTTTCAACGATTGGATAAAAAAGCATTGAGCATCTGGCTGGACGATTACACATTGGGTGAACTTTGGCGAAAAAATGTGATTACTGGTGGCCCTGTTCATGAGTGAAACTATCCGTATTTACTTGGTGGTTGAAGGTCAAACAGAACAGACTTTTGTTCGGGATATTCTTGCGCCGGAGATGGCGCAGAAAGGAATTTTTCTTGAGGCTCGTTTGTTGGGAAAGAGCGGACATAAAGGTGGAAATGTAACCTTTGAGCGTATGCTTAAAGATGTAGGCTTACTCCTTAAACAGGAGGCGAATACTTATGTTACTACGATGATGGATTACTTCCGAATCGATAACGCATGGCCTGGAAAAAAAGAGGTGGGACGAAGGGTTCAATTGGGTGAAACGTTAACTGCTCAAGAGAGGGTTAATATTTTGGAGGAAGCAACAGCACAAGAAGTTAGTAAAAATTTTGCCACATATCATGCCAGTGAACGCTTCCTCCCGTATGTGGAAATACACGAGTTTGAATCTCTTCTCTTTAGTGATGCGCAAGTTTTGGCGCATAAAATTGAGGTCAAAGAATCAGCAATAAATGCTATCTTACAGCAGTACAATGGACAGCCTGAAGAGATTAATAGCGAGCCAAGCAAGGCACCGAGCAAGCAAATTTTATCGTTATGTCCAAGCTATCGAAAAGTTGTGATGGGTTCGGTGATTGCCAAAGCCATAGGTATTCAGACTATACGGCAATCTTGCCCACATTTTAATCAGTGGTTGACAAATATGGAGGCTTTATGATGAAGTTAGACGACCCATTAAATCACGGAGAGGTAGCCTTAGTGGGTGCTGGACCTGGTGATGCGAATTTACTCACCCTTGCCGCAGCCAAACTGATTTCTAATTGCGATGTGATTGTGCATGATGCTTTGGTTTCCGATGCCATCATGGCAATGGCAGATAAAAATGCCCAGCTTGTGTTTGCGGGCAAACGTGGCGGTAAACCATCGGCAAGCCAACAAGATATTTGTGATACATTGGTGAAGTTTGCCAAGGAAAATAAGCGCGTGGTGCGCCTCAAAGGTGGTGATCCATTTGTGTTTGGTCGTGGCGGTGAAGAAATCCGCGCTCTGGCAAACAAACATATCCCCTTTCGTGTGATTCCAGGCATCACATCAGGCATTGCCGCCCCTGCGATGGCAGGTATTCCCGTGACCGACCGAACCGTGAATGCATCGCTGGCATTTCTAACAGGGCATGAAGCCGAAGGTAAATCACGCATGGATTGGCAGGCATTGGTAGCAGCATTTCCTGTACTGGTGATTTACATGGGGACACGCAATCTATCGAAAATCGCAGTCAACCTTGTCGATGCGGGCATGAAAGAAACCACTCCTCTGGCCGTGTTACATGCCGTGAGTTTACCGACTGAAACACAAGATTATGGTACATTGGCTGATGTGATATCAGGTGATCTTGTCGGCATATCGCCTGCTATTGTGGTGATAGGTGATGTGGTTGATGCACGTCAAGAGTGGAGGACTCCAAATCAAACACGCAATCTATGAAGCCAATCGTCACCCTCGAATGCTTGTCTCGGGGGTCTATGGGTAGATTCCCGATAAAAAATTTCGGGAATGACGAACTAAGACGTAGCTGTATAGCAATCATGACTATATTGAAAAACCTTTGAAAAAAAACCATTTTAATACTTAAACGACCAATCTAGCCTTGTGCTTCCACCCAACGCTCAAAGCATCCATAAGCATCCATAAATGATTTAAAAATTTCTTGGGGAATTTCACATACAAGACTGCGCTCTTGCGCCAGTAAAGAAGTATGTTTGGGCAAACATAAGTGGTGATTTAAATCCCCGAACATTTGGCTGCGTTGAAGATTTATCACAGTATGCTTACCTTGAAGAACATTGAATTCGCCATGTAAAATTAAATAGGCCGTATTTTTTCGTGGCCGCAGTGGTGCATGGCCTTGAATATCTAAAATATGCGATTCTTCCGCCACCCAAGCATGATCGCCTTCGACAATATCTGTAAATGCGGGGTGAATATGAGTCATGGACTGAATGAGCCGTTGCGCCATGATGTCCATTAAGATCGCACCTGCATCAGGAGATTGGGTCATCAAGGATGAGATTGCAGTATCTGGGAACTCCAACAGCAATGTATCTTCATCGGCGGTAATCGTTGCGGTTCGAGGTAGCTTATAAATACAAGCATATTCACCAAAATAATCCCCATCCTTAAGGACTTTAATTTTTAATTCTGTGCCATCATTCAAATGGATATGTACACCCATACGACCTTGCAAAATCATGTAAAACTGACTGCCGACTTCGCCATCTTGAATTAAAGTCTCGCCTTTGCTACTGGTGATGATCTTGGCTTGACGTATAAATTCCAAGGCCTCTTGATCGGATAACTTTTCAATCAATGAGAATATTTTCTCTTTATTATCTTCTGGGGCATCACTCATCACCTCAGCCATCGCCAACATGGACTCTATATCATCATCCTGCTTATTTTTGAGTTGTTGACAGAGTTTCAGTAAGGATGCGGCAAAGCTTGTCCGCCCACAGGCAAACATACGTCGACCGAATTCAGAAGAAATCCGATAGGCAGTTTCAATATCACCTTGTTTTTGCGACACTTGAATCAGAGGGCGCGCAATATGAATATCTTCAGGAAAGATGCGATAAAGATGATGATATGTTTGAAGAAGTTCGGTTGCTTGCAAAGTCATGGCGAGAGTGTAGAGGCTTTTTTTTACAAAAAACAGTCGCAATATAGGAAGTGAAAATCAAATGGTGGTATATAGTGATTTAAGCACGAAGTTACTTGCTCATCCCCGAATGCTTGCATTAAGGCGTGACGGTAAAGCAATGGCTGAACGACGCTATAAAATAATCACTTTCATCAGTTGTTGTGTTTTTTTGATGGGTACTTTCATATTTTCAAGCGATGTGCATGCATCCGAGGCGCAAAAAACGCGGCTTGAGCAGCAGCGGGATATGTTTCAGCAAGCACGTATTGCCTTAAAAGCAAAAGATATACATACATTGAAGCAGCTTTTGCACGATATGGGCGACTACCCATTGGCACCTTACCTTGAGGTCTGGCAAGGTTATGATTTGGTCAAGAAAGAAAAAGATTACGATGTTTGGCAAATTTTAACAACACATAAAAACCTTCCAGAAACGAGGTATTTACGTCAAACATGGGTGAAAAGCTTGGCAGAACGTGGGCAGTGGCCGCAAGTATCGGAACAATTGATCTTATTGCCACAAGGTACAAAACGCTTTGCCAATATTGCCGTACAGTCATTTTGGTACAATGGTCATGCAGAAAAAGCACGGCAAGGGCTGACTCAACTGTGGCGACAAGCTCAGCCGCTTGCCGAAAATGAAACAAAACTTATTGAAAATTGGCATGCAGCGGGTCATCCAAGCCATGATGATATGTGGGCTAGGGTGGTCACATGGGCTAAACATGGGCAATGGAAAAAAGTAAAAAACTTTAAACATTATTTGAATGTGCAAGAACAAAAGTGGATCAAGCTGTGGGAAAAAGTCCAAACGTCTCCAGAACATGCTCTTCTCACCAGTAGAATTTATCATATATCTCCCAAGGTGATGGCATGGATTGCCAAAGATGGACTCCGTCGTTTGGCGCGTCATGACATTGAAAAGGCGTGGAAGGTGTTGCAACGCATCAAACCACAACTCAATGATAAAGATGTCCAGCACTTGCAGGTCTATCTTGCTGTACGTGCAGCCAAACAACACCAAAAACTGGCAAGTCAGTGGCTACTATCGTTACCCAATGGGGTGCAAAATAAAGAAACGCGAGCCTGGTTGGTGCGTAGCCTATTGTTGAAAAAGCAATGGGGAAAAGCCTTGCAGGTCATGCAGACCATGCCCGAATCGGAACAAATGGAATCACGGTGGCTTTATTGGCAGGGGTATGTTTTAGAACAATTAAAACAACCTGAGACAGCAAAGTTATTGTTTGAACAAGGCGCATTAGAGCGTGGTTATTATAGTTTTTTGTGTGCCAAACATTTGCATCAACCCTACCAGATGGGTGCCCGTAAGCTGCTTGATGTTGATACAACGTTGTTACAGAAAAACAAAGCCATACAACGGGCATATGAATGGCGTTATTGGGGAGAAAGTTCAAAAGCAGATGCGGAATGGCGCGTGGCTTTGAAAGGGGCATCCAAAAAAACGTGGCAACAAGCCATGCAATTGGCGATAGACTGGGGTTGGCATGAGCAGGTGATCCGCGCCGCGAGTCGATCAAGGCAGTGGGATGTTCTGGAGGCGCGCTTTCCAATGGCTTATAAAAAAGAAGTCAACAAGGCTGCGCATCATAGTCAGCTAAAAACATCCTTGATTTGGGGTATTATTCGTCAAGAATCTGCATTTAACCCCATGGCACGCTCTCGTACTGGCGCGCGAGGTTTGATGCAACTGATGCCTGCAACGGCCAAAGATGTGGTGAAGAAGCATCGTATTCGACATAGAAAAGGTCTGAATTTATCACGTCCTGCACATAATATTGAGTTGGGAAGCTTGTATATTGCCGATATGTTAAAACGTTTTGATGGTCAGCAAGCACTTGCTATTGCAGCTTACAATGCTGGTCCCAATCGGGTGGAAAAATGGCAAAAAGCCATGCCTTTGAGGCAAGAAGCACTATGGGTGGAACTGATTCCATTTAATGAAACCAGACGTTATGTGCAACATGTTTTGGCATTTATGGTGGTGTATGACTGGCTACAACAACAATCTGCATCCACTCGCATCAACCTTGCTTTGACAAAAGCAGATTAGCCACCAAAGATGCTTGGCGTTTTATCATCCAATAATCAGGAGTTTTGATTGAGTCACGATTTTGCCCAACCTATTTGCGAACAGAGACCGCAAAAAAACACTGTTTCAAGACCGCAGAGAAAGCCTCCTAAGCGGATGAATATATGGATTTTTGCCTTGATTTTTCTTGTGGTTTCTGGTTTTTTTTATATTTGGATGGGCAGTGAGCAAGAAAAAGAAGGGGTTGCCCATGAAGAATGGTTGCTTGCGACCCCTATGTTTCCCAAGCAAAACACGTTTTCCTCCCCATCTCAAAAAATCCGTTTAAAGCCTGGTGGTTCGGCACTTGGCGTGCTCAAGTCTTTGGGATTTTCCTATCAAGATGTCATGGATATGGGTACTGCAAGCAAAAAAGTTTATTCCCTTACGCATGTCAAAGCAGGGCATAATTTTGAACGCCGTCATCAAGAACACAGTGATGAAGTATGGTATGATATTGATAGCCAACAACGCCTTTACCTCAAAAAACAAAATAAAACTTGGCATGCCTCCATTGAAGTATTACCTGTATGGCACCGACAGCATTATGCAGAAGTCACCATTCAAGATAGTTTATTTTTGGATGCCAGCCGTACAGGTATCGATAGTCGCACCATTATGAATTTGATTGATATGTTTGCTTGGGATATTGATTTTGCCCGAGAATTGCGTCGTGGCGATCACTTTCGCATCTTGTATAACAGTGATGAAAACAGTGAAGGCAAACAAATTGGCAGTACCATTTTAGCCGCAGAGTTTGTCAATCAAGGTCGGGTTTATTCTGCCATGCGTTATACACTTGTCGATGGTAAGACCCATTATTATTCCTTTGATGGACATAGTTTGCGAAAAACCTACTTGAAAGCGCCCGTAAAATTCTCACGTATTTCATCGCGTTTTACTACCGCGCGAAAACACCCTATCTTGGGCTATACACGGGCGCATAAAGGTGTGGACTATGCAGCACCCAGCGGCACGCCCATTCATGCGATTGGTGATGGGCGTATTACTTTTGCAGGTTGGAATAGGGGCTATGGTCGTTTGGTAAAAATTCGTCATACCAATCGCAATCACTCCACCCGTTATGGTCACATGTCGAAGTTTGGCCGTGGTATTCATCGGGGTGTATGGGTGAAACAAGGCCAAATCATTGGTTATGTGGGTATGTCTGGCTTGGCAACTGGCCCCCATTTACACTTTGAATTTCGTGTGCGCGGGCGTGCTATCAATCCGCTTAGTGTAAAGCATACACCCGCAAAACCTGTGCCTAAATCAGATATACGCGCGTTTAAGAAAGCCGTAAAAAATATGAAACAAACGATGGAAAATGCCATCGAAATGCAACGTTGGGGTTGATATGACAACAGACAAACAACAATGGTTAAAACAAGCAGAACACGTTTTTGAGATTGAAATCAATGCCCTTCGCGCACAGCAAAGCTGCCTAAATGAAGCATTTACCCAAGCCATTGCCTGTATTTTAGGTTTACAAGGGCGGTTGGTGGTCGTCGGCATGGGAAAATCAGGCATTATTGCGCGAAAGATTGCAGCAACCTTTGCCTCCACAGGCACACCAGCCTTTTTTGTCCATGCTGCTGAAGCGCAACATGGCGATTTGGGCATGATTACTGCCTCCGATGCGGTTTTAGCCTTGTCGCATAGTGGTGAAACCGATGAAGTCTGTGGTTTGTTGCCGACCATCAAGCGTTTGGGGGCAACCGTCATTGCCATCACAGGAAAACCCCAATCCACCTTAGCAACCTTTGCAGATATTGTGCTGGAAGTGCCTGTGAAAGAAGAAGCCTGCCCGATGAATCTCGCACCCACCGCTTCGACGACTGCGACCTTGGCATTGGGTGATGCCTTGGCCGTGGTGGTGTTAAAGCAACGAGGATTTCGTGAAGAAGATTTTGCCCGTGTTCATCCCGCAGGCAGCTTAGGAAAAAAACTTATCACAGTGGAAGAAGTCATGCATTCAGGTGATGCCTTACCCATGGTGAATCATTCGACCTGTTTGAAAGAAGCGATCATGGTTATGAGCCAGCACCGTTTGGGTGTCACAGGCGTGCAAGATTCAAAAGGTAACTTGATGGGCTGTATCAGTGATGGCGATTTGCGTCGCATTTTAGAATCTGGACATGTTGATTTACATGTTGAAGTGAGCAGTTTGGCACATACCCATCCACGAACCATTGAAGCAAGTCATTTGGCAAGTGAAGCAGTGCGGCGTATGGAAACCTATAAAGTGACCACCTTGTTTGTCACCGATACACAACTTCAAGTGGTGGGGATTGTTCATCTCCATGACCTATTACAGGCAGGTATTGCATGAAACATAGTTATGAAACATTTCCGATGGATAAAGCCAAAGGCATTCGTATGTTGATTCTGGATATTGATGGGGTGATGACAGGCGGTGATATTTTCATCACCGATCAAGGTGAACAAATCAAAGCCTTCAATGTGCGTGATGGTCATGGTATTAAGTTGTTGCAACGTTCGGGCATTGAAGTGGCTGTGTTAACAGGGCGCACTTCAAAAGTGGTGGAACATCGCTGCCGTGAGCTGGGCATTCAACATGTCATGCAAGGCTGCTTACGCAAAGGTGATAGTATTCAAGAATTATGTGAAAAATCAGGCATTCCAAGTTCTGAATGTGCGTATATGGGCGATGATGTGATTGATTTACCTGCCATGGCCTATTGTCATTTATCGTTTGCACCGTCGGATGCTTATGTGGCTGTACTCGGAAAAGTCGATTGGGTGTCAGGTTTTGCAGGGGGTGCAGGTGCAGTACGCCAAGCTTGCGAAGGCTTGATGATGGCCAATGAGGCTTGGGATGAAACCATCACACGTGCTTATGGTGTGTTCCCTCATGAGAGCGGTTGGCAGCAAGTGATTGTAGGTTCTATTGAAATATGAGTTCACCTCTTACATGGTCGCTCCCTCGTAGGAGGGAATCTATCTATAGACCCCCGACACAAGCATTCGGGGGTGACGATTGGATAATGATTGACGAGGTAGTTTCATTTTTAAACGACCATATAGGTCAGTAGCAAGTGTCTAAAAGTGCTTGGGTATGGCTCAAATGGGGATGCTTGGGTGTCTCCTCTGTCAGCTTGATTGTGGCGGTCACCTTGATGTGGTTGCATCAAGGTTCAGGTGTCACGGAAAGTGTCGGGGGAGGAACTTCCCAGAGTGAAGCGGGTACAAACGTTGTATCACCTTGGATGGTAGAACGTAAGGGCAATCATGTGCTTTGGCGCTTGAAAGCAAATGATGCCAAGCAAGGTCTAACAAGCATGCATTTCAGCCAGCCTTATTTGGAACTTTTCAATAAAAATAATGAAAAAATGACTGTGAATGCAGAAGAAGCTAATGTAAACACGCTTACGCGTGACGTGCATTTTCAAGGGCATGTGGTGACTCACTTTCAAACATGGACACTGCTTTCGGACACCTTGGATGTTGAACATAGCACGGGAGATATTTTAGTGCCGCAACGATTTACAGCCCATAATCCTTCATCCACCATCAAAGGACGTGGTTTACGTATTCACCATGAAACACGAGATATGTGGATTCAGCATGATGTTTGGATGCAAGATCGAGATATTGGCGGCAATAAGGGGGGAAAATGAGCATAAAGTTATGGATAATAGGCATGCTATGTCTGATGTGGAGCGCATCAGCATGGGCAGCAGGTGAAGTACAAATCGAATCCGATCGTATGCAGATGAATAGCCTCCATCATCGCGCCACATTCATGGGTGGTGTGTTGCTCACGCGTGATGATTTTGAGCTGCGTTGTGACCAACTGGTTGTAGATTACCTCAACAATGAGATCAAACAAGCCATCGCCACAGGACGTGTGCGTATGCATCAAGGCATCAAACATGGCACATCCGATAAAGCTATTTTTGAAAAAAAAGCCAATCGGGTGACGTTAATCGGTCATGCCAGTGTTGAAGATGAACAAGGTGTGATTCATGGCTATAAAATCATTCATAATATTACCCAAGGCGATACCCAAATCTTACAAAAAAATAATGAACCCGTACGTTTACATATTGAAAATCGTGCCATACCAAAAACTAAAGACCCATGAGTGAAGTCATACGCCACCACTTATCCGCACAAGGTTTATGTAAGCGGTATGGTACGAAAACAGTCGTACATTCGGTGAGCTTGGATGTGTATTCGGGCGAATGTGTGGGCTTACTGGGCGCGAATGGCGCAGGTAAAACGACCAGTTTTTATATGGTCTGTGGCCTAGTCGAAGCCAATGGTGGGAAAGTCTTGTTGGATGGTGAAGATTTGGTGCATTTACCCATGCATATACGGGCGCGCCGTGGCATTGGCTATTTACCCCAAGAAGCCAGTATTTTTCGTCAACTCACCGTGCGGGAAAACCTGCTGGCGATTTTTGAAACGCTCAAAATGCCAGCCATTCAAGTCGAAGAAGAGTTGGAAGGCTTACTTGTCGATTTTGGTTTGGAAGCGGTGCAGCATCAAAAAGCATTCACGCTTTCAGGTGGACAGCGCCGCCGCACTGAAATTGCCCGCGCTTTGGTCACCCACCCTCGCTTTTTATTGTTGGATGAACCGTTTGCAGGTGTTGATCCCATTGCTGTCGAAGATATTCAACAGATGATTACCAGTTTGCGTGAAAAACACATTGGTATTTTGATTACCGATCACAATGTCCGTGACACTTTAGCCATTTGCGAACGTGCTTATTTGATGAATGCGGGTGAAATTATTGTGCAGGGTGATGCGAATGTGATTGTCTCAAACCCTGATGCACGTCGTCTTTATTTTGGTGAAAGCTTTAGTATGTAGGGATCCATTATTGATCCATTGTTCTGACATCATACATTTTCTCCACGCTTACAATCCATACAGGATTTTCAGCAGCCATACGGTGCATGTGTAAAATGGGTTTGCTGCGTGAGACCTGCATTTGTGTAACAGACCATCTCACATCCATAGCTTTGAGAGTTTCCACGGCTGCTGTTAGATTTTCAATGGTGACAAAGTTCATCACCAAATAACCACCATCATTCAACCTGTTCATAATCAGTTTGATAAGTTCACCAAGCTCGCCACCTGAACCACCCACAAACACAGCATCAGGATTCGCCCAGGTCTCTAAACATGCGGGGGCTTTGGCGTTGACCAAGGTGTAGTGGTGAATGCCCATCTGTACTTGGTTGCTTTTGGCAATCTCGAAATCGGCGATGTTTTTTTCAATCGCATACACCCAACCATTCGGGCAAAGCCGCGCAGATTCCAAGCCCACAGAGCCAGAACCAGCACCAATATCCCAAACAATACTGTTGGCTTTAAGCTGCATATGTGCCAACGATACAGCGCGAACCTCACGCTTGGTAATCAAGCCCTTTTCAGGTTTTCGCTGATTAAAGCTCGCATCTTCAAGTCCAAATAGTGTGGGCTTGGTGATGGATTCTTTACGTTCTAAAATGACCATGTTCAAATTAGAAAAATCTTGCTTTGACAGTACTGATACAGCTATACCAGCCACAATACGTTCATTTTCCTGCAATAGATTTTCAACAACCACCATATCAAAATCATCGCCCATATTTTCAGTCACCAACATTCGAGCGATACGCGCAGGATTGTTTTCGGGGCTGGTAAAAACAATGATTTTACGATGCTGAATACATGCTTTAAACAAAGGATAAAGCCCGTGTTCCTTGCTTGGATTATCTGACCATTCACCTCCATCCTTGCTATGAATTGAACAAATATAGGCATCCTGCCAACTCACACCCACGCGCGCGCAAGCCCACTGCAATGCCGATACATTGGGGATGATATTGAGTCTGGATAAGCCAATGTTCTTTTTTAAATAATTGGCAATACCATGACATAGTGGGTCGCCTGTTGCCAAAACCACTACCGCTTGCTGCTTATCTAATGCCTGCTCAATTCGGGATGGGACACCTTTAAGATGACCTGTTAAATCAAATGTTTGCACATCACTTTTGAAGATATGCGCGAATAAATCAAGCACACGAGACCCGCCAATCACCAGATCCGCTTGATTTAAAAGGTCGCTATGTTCAGCCGTTAAACCTGCTTCGCCATTATCTAGAACTCCTAGAATGATGGCTTTATTTTCACCACAGAGGCGCGAAGACGCAGAAGGTACATGAGGGTTATTCATAATAATTAGAACCCAATAAAGTATAGTTTCCTGCAAGTAGATGATATATATTAATATTCATTTTTTCCTCCGCGTCTTCGCGGTAAAATGCTTTGAACAGCATGAATCACATCAGTATATACAATGCGTTCTTGCTCCAAACGTAAGTTTTCTGCCAATCGATTATGGCGTAAATCATCATACATATCGGTCTCTTCTTGATTCAAATATTTTAAATCTTTGCTTTCTTGTTTGGGTTCGATGCCCCAAGCATATTGATGGCTAAGCATTGTTTTTTTATCCATTAAAAAAGATTGCGTTTGAGGGAATGTAGCGCGTAATTGATTCAAAATTGCAAAGCCATGCGTATCCAAATCACCCCAATAATAGATACGACAATCATGCAGCCACTTGGATTTTTTTAAGGCTTCAAAGCCATAGCCTGAACCAAAAACAAGCAAGGTTTCATTCATGTTGGGAAAAGTCAGGTAATTGATTTCATTTTCAACTATCACGATTTGTTTGACTTTTTTAATAATGTTATCGTGAAGCTTTGCAAAGGCCTTGGCAGTCATAGTTACATCTTGATCGGCTTCACTATGCAACAAGGTAATCCTTGAATCCAAAGGCCGCAGGCGCAACATCGCAGGCTTATCCAAAAAACCAAATCGCCGAGCAAAACCTGCTGCGCCAGAGAAATCATCATTGATAGCATAAACAGGCAATATGAAGTCAAATAAATCCGCCAAGATACGTTTGTGCTGCTCGATAAATTTACTATCCACACCTGAAACATCCACCTGACGTAGATAAATACGCGGATTCGGATGAAGCTTCATCCAAGCGCACAAATCCAGAATATGTTGCCAAACCTCTGCCAATACCAAAGCTTTCAGTGGGTATGCCAATAACCATGATTCCACTTCGGGTAATGCCTTGATGCTCAGTTGATATAAGCCAAGCCATTGTTTTAAGTCTTGGGTTTTGCCGATAAAACGCGCCGCTTGCTCGGCAGATTCCAAACATAATGCAGCAGGAAGTTGTTGCGCTCCCAAAACGCGGTGGTTGATGGTTTGCCATTGCAGTTGAGTCTGTTTCTTTTGTGCAAAGGTTTGGATGTGTTTCACCCAATCCTGCATGCCTGAAAAATCATCCAACATCTGCTTGGCCGATGGTTTCCCCAAAGACATCGACCACGGAAATATATCGCCATGCCCCAAT